>CAMHOW010000082.1 GCA_946186895.1 uncultured Fibrobacter sp. | reverse complement strand
CCCCCCCCCCCCCACATCCAATCAAAATTTTTGAACATACATCAACCTCTATCCAAAATATAAACTAAAACCCTCGAAAAACCAAATCTTTTTAGTCATTAATCACTGATTAATCAGTTTCGCTTTATCGCATCAATGGCGAAATTTGATTGAAATCGCCGTTTTCGTTATTGGCACACTTTTTGCAACATATCGGGCGAAAGAGGATTGCGAATGGTGTTGACTGTGGCGAGATGTTTATGTATATTTGAAGTGAACGGTTTCACGGGTTCCGTAAAAAATCCGTATAATGACGGTTCTCAAACTCCCCGTAAAAGAGTGCCTAATGACGGTTTTCCAGGTTCCGTAAAAACCTGCTTAATTTCTTATTCCTAGATGTGATGAATTATTCATCACATCTTTTTTTTTGGAGGGAAAATGCAGTGGTATCTGCTAGACAAGGCGTATCTTGATTATCTCAGAGAGTTTGACCCCTTTGTTCCTTCATTGGACGGTTATGGGGGGAAATTTAAGCCATTCTTCGGTAAATTGTTTACGGTCAATCAGGTTGATTATTATGCCCCAATATCATCGGGTAAACAAAAACACATTGATTTCCAAGAAACGAACCTATTTTACAAGGTGTATTTACACAATGAAACCGATGAGGAAAAACGGAAAAAGAAACCGGCTGCAATCATAGACTTGAAACACATAGTGCCTGTTCCCGTAGCCCAGGCTACGCCGCTAGATGTAACTTCGATTCTAAATAATGATGCCTACGGAAGTGCATCAGAAAAAAGTAAATATCTCGTGTTATTGAGACAGGAACTTGCCTGGGTCAATAGGAACGAAGAAAGAATTGTTGAAAATGCAAGGATTTTAAGAGGCAAGTGCTTTGCTTCGGAGACATTCCATATCCATAAGAGATGTCTGAATTTGAAGCTTTTGGAAACTAAAGCCGAAGAGTTTGTCCAGAGAATTTGACTTTACCCGTAAGTCTCGTACTTGGCGTCGCGTTCGACGGGAGTGAGGCCTTCGCCCAAAATCAGTTCCCGCATGCGTGAAGGGCTCATTCCCACGGGGACTTTCGCTCCGGCGGCGTGGGTGATCTTTTCTTCCATGATGGTGCCGTCCAAGTCGGAGGCGCCTGCGTGTAGGGCCTTCATGGCGGTGTCGATTCCCATCTGTATCCAGTAGGCCTTGATATGCGGGAAATTGTCCAGGAACAGCCTCGAGACCGCCACGGTTCGCAGTATATCCTCTTCGCTTGTAATCTCGGGAACAATCTTGTGGAGCGCGTTGTGTTCGGGGTGGTAAACCAGGGGGATAAAGGCGAAAAATCCGGGGGCTTCGTCCTGCAGGTCGCGGAGCATTTTCATGTGGGCGACACGGTCTTCGGGCTTTTCGATATGCCCGAAAAGCATGGTGGCGTTGGTGGGAATGCCAAGCCTGTGTGCCGCCCTGTGTACATCAAGCCATTCCTCGCCGGTTTCCTTGCCGGGGCAGATCTGGTCCCGCACGCTTTGCACCAGGATTTCGGCACCTCCGCCGGGGAGGGCGTCCAGACCCGCATTCTTTAGCGTGGCCATGATCTGTTCAGGGCTCTGTCCCGAAATTTTCGAGAAGTGGCAGATCTCTACGGCGGTAAAGGCCTTCAGGTTCACTTTCGGGAATTCTTCCCGGAGCTTTGCGAGCATGTCGATGTAGTAATCGAAAGGGTGGTCGGGGTGTAGCCCGCCTACAATATGGAGTTCCCGCGCCCCGCCGGCGATGGCCTCGGCGGCTTTTGCCCGGATGGTGTCGTAGTCCCAGTCGTAGGCGGTGGGGCTGTCCTTCTTGATTTTGGAGAAGGCGCAAAATTTGCAATGCAGAACGCAGACGTTGGTGTAGTTAATTTGTCTGTTGTTAACCCAGTAGACGTTCTTTCCGTGGCGGCGTTCCTTTTCTGCGTTTGCGCGGGCGCAGAGTTCCGCCAGGGGGGCGTTGTTGAAAAGGTCCAGGGCTTCGGCTTCTGTAATGCGTTTTGGCATCATGTTGCTAGATTCTTCTGCTAGATTCCGGCTCAAGGCCGGAATGACGAACATAAAGGGGTAAAAGACAAACGTCATGGCGGACCTGATCCGCCATCTGGTAAACGAAGCGTTCTTTGTGCTGCTTGCTCATTACGGAGATTACAGGTACTTGAGGGCTTCGGGGATGAGGGCGGCGGCATCGGCGGAGTCGCCCAGGTTTTCGTAGGCCTTGGCCACGGCCTTTTCTGCCGCGGGGTCCTTGACTCCCAGGGTGTGCAGAGCCAGCACCGCTTCCATCTTGGCTCCGGTGAGTACGCCCATGCCTGTGACGCCGGAACCTTCCACGTTCCCCAGGGCCTGTAGCATGGCGGCCGCACGGTCCTTGAGGGTGAGCACCATCTGTTCGGTAGTTTTTTTGCCCAGGCCTTTGATTTTCCCTAGGGCGGACTTGTTGTCACTGGCGATCATGTTCAACAGGTCGGCTGGGGCGACACCGCTCAGAATCCGCTGGGCCATCTTGGGGCCAACGCCGTTCACGTCCAAAAGCATCAGGAACAAATCCTTTTCGGCCTGGTCCGCAAATCCGAAGAGGGTCATGGAATCTTCCCGGATCACCAGGTTCGTGTAAAGGAGCACCTCGGCGTTTTCTTCGGGCAGCATTCCGCCAGTACGGGCGGAGACATTGACTCCGTAGCCGATGCCTGCCACGTCTACCACCACGAAGGTGGGGCTTTTCTGAATCAACTTTCCACGAATCTGCTCAATCATACCTTGTCCTTTAGTTCTGCCTGCTGGTCCAAAAGTCTCTGGGGGTATTCGGGGTCCAAATCTCTGCGTTCTTCCAGGCGGCGCTGCATCTCTTTGGTGAGGGCCGCCACCTGTGCGCCCTGGTGACCTTCCAGGTAGGGTTCTACGGAAATGGTTTCCAGCACGTCCAGGTAGAAATGGTACTGTTCTCTGGGGTGGTAGCTTACCAGCTTGTCGTGCTTGCGCAGCCCGATAATCTCGTTTCCGCCAAAGTAGATGGGCACGATGTCTCGCTGGCATCCGATGGCGAACCTGGCCGCTCCCTTCTTGAAGTTCCAGGGCTTGCCCGGCTCGGAGCGGGTTCCTTCGGGGAAGATGATGAGGTTGTTCCCCTGGTCTGTGGTGCGTTTCACTTCCATCATCTGTTGGTCGAAGGATTCAGAATTGAGAATGTAGATGGAGTTCACGATTCCGGAGACAAAGCGGTTCTTGCCGAGAGCCCCTTTCACGATGCAGTCTGCGTTGGGAATGATGGAAAACAGCAGTACTACGTCTAGCAGGGAAGGGTGGTTCGCAATGATGATTTTGGAATGGAGGCCTTTGAGGCGTTCCCGGTGCTCTACCTTGAACTTTGACCCCCTCAGCAACACCAGCTGCCAGATGAGAATCTTGAGCCCGATATGGATGGAGTAACGGGCCCACCGGCTGAAACGCTTTCTTGAAAATCCTGAAAAAAGGAACAGTGTCGGGAACACCACGGATGCTTGGACAAGACTACCGAACCCGAAAAAGAAGAAGGTCTGCAGTTTGACGTAGGTGCGCCAGATATAGGCGATGCGTTGAAAAAAAGTCATGTCTCTTACGAAGTAGCGTTTCTGCTCGGAAAGATAAAAAATTTTAGGTAAACAAACTATATTTGGGGCGTATGAAGTTGTTTTTGGCAATGTCCCTCTGTCTTGCGCTAGCATCTACGGCGTTTGCCGGTGTCTTTGCAAGTCCCATGACGGCCGAGGGTTCCAAGGACCTGGCCCAGGTGCTTTCGGCCATGCAGTCCCAGAAGTATGTGCGGGGCAAGTTCAAGCAGTTGCGCACCGTCAAGAAAATCAATCGTGACTTTGTTTCTACCGGTGCCTTTACTATAGCGGATACTCTGGGCATTCTCTGGAACATGGAAAAGCCCTTCCCGAACCTTACCGCCATTACCCGTGACAAGATGCTCCAGAAAAACGCCTCCGGAGCGGTTTCCAAGATGGACATGAAGGACAACGTGGTGTTCAGCCAGGTTTCTCAGACCATCCAGGGAATCTTTTCAGGAAATAGGCAGATGCTGGAGGAACGCTTCCAGATCTTCTTCGAGATGGGGAAGGGGGGGCTCTGGACCATAGGCCTTGTGCCCAAGGAAAACGTCATCAAGAAGCAGATTTCGTCGGTGGTGCTTTCGGGGCACAAGTGGCTCGAGAAGGTGACCCTTACCGATGGCGACGGGAACCCCATCCTCTACGAGTTTTCCGAGGTAGCGGGTGGCATCACACTGACGCCCGAAGAATCCGCCCTGTTGCGCTGATGGAGCCTGCGGAGTTTCATGGATAAGCCCGAAAAAAAATGGATGAACAAGTGGGGAATTCTCCTCTGGGGAATTCTGCATGTCGCCGTCATCTCGCTAGGCTTAAGTGCCGCTCCTTGGAATATTGATTCCAACCTGTTCTCTGTACTGCCCATCTCCCAAAGTACGCCTGACCTGGGCAACGCCGATGCCGAGCTTTCCCGCAGGACCATGGGCCAGATGACTGTGCTTATTGGCCACAGCGATTTTGAGAAGGCCAAGGCGGCTGCTGATGATTTCCACCAGGCCTTGCGGGAGCACCCCCAGCTTGAAAAGATTGGCTACCTGGTGTCGGACAGCTCCATGGACCAGGCCCGAGCCTTTGCAAAGGAATACCGCTATGCCTTACAGAGCGAATCCTTCATGGACCGGGTCCGTAACGGCGGCGGGGCATTCCTGAAGCAGAACGCCCTTGAAAAGATCTACGGCGGGTTCTCCATGGCAAGCCTTGAAAACCTGGACGAAGACCCGTTCCTGCTTTCGGCTCAGGCTTTTGACGATGTTCTCGGGAATCTCTCTTTCATGAGCCGAAACGTGGAGCTTCGGGACGAGCGTCTTGTGTTGCGGGACTCCCTCAGGACATACGTCATGTGGACCGCGAGCCTTGCGCCGGGTGCATCCACCTTCGGTGGCGACGGTAGCGCCCTCCAGATTATTGAACAGAAGATTTTGGAACTGAAAGGGTTGGATTCCGCCCTGGTGGTGGCAACCACAGGAGTGCCTTTCCACAGTTACGAAAGTTCTTCTCGGGCGCAGCTGGAAGTGGCCGTGATTTCGGGCGTGTCCATCGTGCTGCTCCTGTTGCTGATTCTTTCCACCTACAGGTCTGCGGTTCCATTGGCGCTGACGCTTTTCTCCATCGGCCTTGCCATCGTCTCGGCCCTTTCGGCTACCTGGACCTTGTTCGGCTCCATCCATATCTTTACCTTCGTGTTCGGGACCAGCGTTATCGGTGTGAGTATTGACTACGCCATCCACTTCTTTACGGGTTGGAAGGTTCGTGAAGAACGGCTAGACGGCAGGGGAGTCCGGGGCTTGATTTTGAAGGGCCTTGCCCTAGGGTTCATGACCACGGAACTTTCTTACCTGGCGTTGACCTTTGCACCTTTCCCGCTGCTCCGCCAGATGGCGGTTTTCTCCATGGCTGGGCTTGTGAGCTCCTTCTTGACCATTACGCTTTTGTTTGCTGCCCTGCCTGCCACGAAGTCTCGTGCCAAGGCTGAATTGGCCATGGCTTCTATTTCCAAGGTTCTGGATGGCTATGGAAAGTTCTTTGCGGTACTCCGGGCAAAGAAGTGGGCCCTGCTTGCGGTTGTCGCTATCTTGGCTGGGTTTGCTGCCGCTGGGATTTCTAGAGCTCAGTGGGGTACGGACCTTCGTTCCCTTTATACGGTGTCGCCCCAAAGGCTTGCCTCTGAAAAGCTTTCCATGGAACTCTTGGATTTCGGTTCTTCGGGCAGTTATTTCTTGATCAAGGGTGATTCGGTTCAGCAGGTGCTGGAGCAGGAGGCCGCCTTCTGTAAGCGCTTGGAGCAGGAACGCACCGATGGCGTTTTGCAGAATTACCTGGCGATTAGTCGTTTTATTCCGCCACGTTCAATCCAGCAAGAAAATTTCGGGGTCCTCTCGGCGGCTATGGATTCTTTGACGGTTGCGGGGATGTTTAAGGAATTGGGCTTGCCCTCTGATTCGGCTTTCCGGGCTTCTCTTTTGACGGGCCAGAAGATTCTCACTCCCGAAAGCAAGTTGCCGGCCAACTTCGAGAAGCTCTTGAATTCTCTCTGGATTGGTAAGGTGGGGGATTCCTACTACAGTGCGGTGATGCCTCTCCATGTGCGCGAGGGCGCCGACCTTTCCCGCCTGGCAGGCGATGGCATTTACTTTATGGACAAGATTAACCAGATTAACGAGAACCTGACAAGGCTTTCCCTGACGGCCCTTGCGCTTGTGGGGATTGCCTTTGCGCTGGTGTTTGCGGTGCTGCTGTTTATTTACGGATTCTCCGGTGCGGTCTCTATCATGCGGATTCCCGTTTTCGCCTCCCTGCTGGTGGTGGCCGTGTTTGGCTTTTGGGGCATTCCCTTCAATTTCTTTGCCACGGTGGGAATCATTTTGACACTTGGTATAGGCATAGACTATTCCCTGTTCTTTAGGGAAGGCCGTGGAAGTGCCGTGACGGTGCTGGCCATCGCCCTTTCGGCCTTGACCACCATCCTCTCTTTCGGGAGCCTTTCCTTCAGTAGCTTTGCACCGGTATCCACTTTCGGGCTTTCCGTGTTCCTGGGAATCCTTTTCAACTTCCTTTTTTCCCCCTTTGCTGGTCAAAAAGGGAAGTAAGACCGCCCGATATTTTCTATATATGTGCCGTTAAATTTGAAAATGCTTAGGAGTGTCCATGAGCGATAAGAAGCAGGTTCTTGTGACCGGGGCTAGTGGCGGAATCGGTTCTGCCATTGCCGAGGCCGTGGCCCAGGCTGGTTATGCCGTTGTTGCCAACTACAACAGGGGCAAGGCCAAGGTTGATGAACTTATACAGAGGGTTCAGGCTGCCGGTGGAGAAATTCGTGGACTCCAGTTCGACATTACCGACCGTGAACAGTGCAAGGAAGTCCTGACCAAGGACATTGAAGAGAACGGAACCTATTACGGTGTAGTTCTCAATGCAGGCGTCTGCGCCGACATGACCTTTGCGGGCATGAGCGGGGATTCCTGGGATAAGGTGGTGAACACCAACCTGGGCGGTTTTTACAATGTGGTTCAACCTCTGGTGATGCCCATGTGCCGTAAGCGCATTGGCCGCATCATCACCATCTCTTCGGTTTCCGGCGTTATCGGTAACCGCGGCCAGGTGAACTACAGCGCGTCAAAGGCCGGCATTATCGGGGCTACCAAGGCCCTGGCTACAGAACTTGCCAGCCGTAACATTACGGTGAACAGCATTGCGCCGGGCGTTATCGAGACCGAAATGATCAAGGATGCTCCTCTGGACATTATTCTACAGGCTGTTCCTATGAAGCGCGTGGGTAAGCCTTCTGAAGTGGCCGCTACGGCGGTGTTCCTGCTTTCGGAAGGGGCCGCCTACATTACACGCCAGGTGATTTCTGTGAACGGAGGTCTCGCATGACCCGTAGGGTTGTTGTTACGGGAGGTTCTTGCATTTCGGCCCTCGGTTCTGAGATGGACGAGATTTTTGAGAACCTGAAGAAGAAAGAGAACAAGGTTGTCTGCATGGACGAGTGGGACAAGTACGTTCAGATGAACACCCGCTTGGCCGTTCCCGTGAACTACCAGTTCCCTGACATGCCCCGCCGTAAGGTTCGCGGTATGGGCCGTGTGGCCCTGCTTGCAACGGTGGGCGCCCAGAAGGCCCTGGAAAGCTCTGGACTCCTGGAAGACCCGGACTTTCTGCATTCCGGCCGTGTCGGCGTGGCCTACGGATCTTCTATGGGTTCCGTGATGCCTCTGGTGGATTTCTTCTCCATGATCGTCACCAACGACAGCTCGAAAATTACGGCTACCACCTACATCAAGTCCATGCCCCAGACCTGTGCCGTGAACATCGGCGTGACCTTTGGGCTTACTGGCCGCATGATTACTACCAACACGGCCTGCACCTCCGGAAGTCTTGCCATCGGTAATGCCTACGAGGCCATCAAGTACGGCAAGCAGGACGCCATGGTGGCAGGCGGTGCCGACGAGCTGGATCCTACGGAATCCGCCGTCTTCGATACGCTTTTTGCAACTTCCGTCAAGAACGACACGCCTAAGCTCACTCCCGCTAGCTACGACAAGGACCGCGACGGTCTGGTCATCGGCGAAGGTAGCGGCACGCTGATTCTCGAGGAATACGAACACGCCCGCGCTCGCGGTGCCAAGATTTATGCGGAATTGGTTGGCTTCGGTAACAATACCGACGGTGACCACCTGACTCAGCCTAAGCAAGAGACCATGCAGCGGGCGCTGGAACTGGCTCTTGAAGATGCGGGAATCAGTCCCGATGCCATCGGCTACGTGAACGGTCACGGAACCGCCACCAAGCATGGCGACCGAGCCGAGACCTGGGCTACCTACAACGCCCTGAAGGGCCGTAGCGCTCCCATCAGCAGCCTTAAGAGCTACATCGGCCATACCCTGGGTGCCTGTGGCGGCATCGAGGCTTGGACGTCTATCCACATGATGAACCGCGGCTGGTTCAGCCCCAACCTGAACCTGAAAAACGTGGACCCCGAATGCGCTCCGCTGGACTACATCGTCGGCGACGGTCGCGAGATGGATGTGGAATACGTGATGAGCAACAACTTCGCCTTCGGCGGAATCAATACGTCGCTCATCTTCAAGAAGGTCTAGGTCGCGCGTTTTAGGCTCGCCTTAGTACAGCTCTTTTAATACATCCGGGACAAGCTTGCTCAAGAGGGTAGCCTTGTCCCGTTTTTCTTGTAGGCTCTTGCGGTTTTTCCAGAGGGTGCTAATTACTGAAGGGTGCGCTGCCACAAAGCGGGCGGTCTTAATCCCGAGAAACTTTGCAAGGGCACTGGCGATGTGGGGGAGAGCCTCCCTGTTCTCACTAGAAAAGGCCATAGGCAAACCCTGCAGTTCGGCCACCAGGTACGGCACCGAAAAGCACCGCCCTCCGGCATGGAGCATCCTTAAGGCGTAGTCGAGAATCTGTGCTGGCACGGGCAGGCTTGTGTCGAAGGCCCCGGTCCTCTGGACGATCCTCCTAGAAAAGACGGCAAGTTCGGGTCTCGGGCTTGCCACGTACCGCAGGGGAGCATCCTCTTTGATAGGCTCGATACCTTTGGCCTTGTGGAGCTTAAAGCCCCCGATGAATTTTGCGGACTTTTTGTCGCCACTTTCCGTGATGGTGTACCTAAGTCTTGGTGCAAACGCGTCTACCATAGGGAACGCGGAAATGTTCTCGGCCAGGCTGTTCAGGAATTCCCTGTCGATTTTTACGGAGCGGTTTGCAAAGACAATCCATTCAGCATCGCTTTCGTTGAGCTTGTCGTTGAAGTTGTCCGTGAAGAACCAGCCTAGGGCCGGGTCGGTGAAGGGGGGCTGTTGGCCGGCATCGAGAGACTCTTGCGGTTCATCCCAGACAAAGACGTCGAACTGCCGCATAGCCGTTTTGCCCTAGAAGTTCAGCCGTAGGCCCAGCCGGTGTTCCAGTCCAAGGGCTTGGGCAAGGCAAGAGATGCTGTAGTCCAGGCCGAACATTCCCATGTTGTAGCCAAGGCCAAGGCTTAGGAACCTGGCTTCGTTGGATTCGTCGGGCCTGCTCCTGTCTTGGATA
>CAMHOW010000081.1 GCA_946186895.1 uncultured Fibrobacter sp. | reverse complement strand
AAGGACGAAATGTACTCTACCTTCAACATGGGTATGGGCATGCTCATCTTCATCGACCCCGCCGACAAGGCCGAAGTTACGGCCCACCTGGAAGCCAAGGGCGAGAAGTGGGTGCAAATCGGTGAAGTCGTGGCCGGCACCAAGCAGGTGAAGTTCCGCGACTAATATTAGTCATTTCGCATTAAAAAAGGCCGCACTTTCGTGCAGGCCTTTTTTTTTCGTTTATAAAAAAAACGGACACGGGTAAATTACTTTATTCGTGATTCTCGGAAGTCGCTTCGTTATGGTGCGGCTTGGAAACGATGCTCATGTAGATGGTGCCAAGGATTGCAGCGCTAAAACTACCCAGCAGAATACCCAGCTTTGCAGAGTCCTGACGGTCGCCCACGTCAAAGGCGAGCCCCGCCACGAACAGCGCCATGGTAAAGCCGATACCCGCCAACATGCCACCGCCCCACAGAACTTTCCAGGAGTAACTGGGCTTCTTAGAAATGCCAATCTTAACGGAAAGCAAGCTGAACAGGAAAATGCCGATAGGCTTACCGAACACCAGGGCAAGAGCCACAGCGCCCATCACGGGAACCTCCACACCACCAAGCTTGACTTCGACACCCGCATTGCTGAGCGCGAACAACGGCATGATAAAGAAGTTCACCCAAGGCACTAAGGGCTTAAAGAGACGCTCCTGCATGGGAATGCTTTCGCGAGCTCCACGCCTGAGAAGCGTAAACACCTCGTACTGCTCGTTACGGTCCTTCGCTTCGCCCGAAAGCTTGTCGCCAACACTCCCCGCAAAGTGCGCCAGCTTGCCCTTGGCAAGAACCGCCTTTGCCGGAACAGAAAGCCCAAGCAGCACACCTGCAATTGTCGGGTGCACGCCGCTCTTCACAAAGAAGGCCCAGACCGCGATGCCGACAACACCGTGCAGTAGCATGTTCCGCACACCAATGCGGAACATCAGATTGATAAGCACCAAGAGTCCAAAGCCAGCGCCGAGGGCTGCAAAGTTGATTCCATCGCCGCTGGGGTAACCGATAGCAATCACAAGGATCGCGCCGATATCGTCGGCAATAGCGAGAGTCAAGATCATCACGCGCAAAGCATGTGGCACCTTCTTTCCGAGAATCGCCATACAGCCTACCACGAAGGCGATATCGGTGGCCGTCGGGATTCCCCAGCCGTGTCCGGCCCCTGCAGGGCAAAGAGCCAGGTAAATCAACGCGGGGAACAGCATGCCGCCCGCCGCAGCAATGATGGGCAGGCTCGCCGCCTTGGGGTCGTGGAGTTCACCGTAGGTCATCTCCCCCTTCACTTCAAGACCGATGTTGAAGAAGAAGATGGTCATCAGGGCATCGTTGATAAACCAATGCAAATCCGCAGCGCCAACCCAGCCCGCAATAGTCAGCGAGAAGGGCAGGTGCCAGAAATGATGGTAAGTCTCAGGGCTCAGGTTCGCCCACAAAAGTGCCGCAACCGTCATGATGATTAGGACAATCCCGCCCGTGGTTTCCACCTTCATCAGGCGTTCCATGGGCGTGATGATTTTCCGGATAGGGGTATCCGGGAACAGATCCTCAATCTTATCGCTGCTTGTTACTTTTGCGGACATAAATACCTATGAGCCGTTGAATGGATTAAAAGAACTGGGGCGGCCAACGGGGGTTCTTGGAGGACATGTCGATCTTGTAGAAGTCCTTCTCAAAACGTCCGTCGTCCAGACCGTACATCTGCATCACGTGGCGGGCAATCCACTTACCGAGCTTCATCACGGTGAGCTTCTTGCGGAGGCGACCCTGGCAGTCACGGTTCATGATGTCGGGCAGCGTAGACGTGGTGAGAATTTCATCGATGGCGGGGCTGTTCAGCTTCTCGCGAGCCTCGGGGCTGGTGTGGAAGTGAGTCACACCGAAGCACACGCGGTTGGGGTGTCCCTTCTTGATGTGTTCGCAGCACTGCACGATGGTTGTACCGGTACGCACCATGTCGTCGAACACGATTACGTCTTTGCCCTGGATTTCTTCGATGCTGATGTCGGAAAGTTCCGGGTTGAAAGTCATGCTGATTTCGCGTTCGCCGGTACGGACCTTGTCCATGACCACGCGCTTACACTCCGGCAGCTGCAAAGCGTCGAACACGGCATTCATGAAGGGGCGAGCGCCCTTGTCCGGAGAGACAATCACCAGGTTGTTGCCGTCCTTGCCGGTCTGAACAAAATTGCTGCTCTTGATGTAGTGGGCGTAAACGTCTGTCGGAATCAGGTTGTGGAAGTTGCCTTCAAAAATTTCGCTGAAAAGGTTCTGCACCTTGACGCTGTGGTTGTGTACTGTCACCACGGCATCCACACCGGACTTCTTCAAAAGTTCGGCGTAGAGAAGGCTCGTGAAGGCCTGACCATCGAACTTCTTGAGGTCTGCATCGGGGCGATCCTTTTCCAGTTCGCCTACGCGATGGGGACCGCGGTCCTGGGCGCTGTAGAACAAGTCGGGTTCCACCAGCACCACCTGCTCGGCTCCGTTGTCCTTGGCGGCACGGGCCAGAATGCAGTTACGCATGGCGTAATCGTTACGGCTGCGTTCGTGGTTCGAGACCGAGCAAATCAAAACAATCTTGCCTTCCAGGCGGCGGCCGATATGTTCCATATCGTCCACGTCCAGGCCGTAGCGGGGGCAGAATTCGGAGTTTGCGAAGGTCTTCAGGGAGACCACATCGGAAATATCTTCACGAAGACCGATGTACTGGGCCATGTCGATGGCGAACGGGTCGTCGGTGAAGTTACCGGTCACGATAAAACGATCAGACATAATTACGCCTTGATGTTAAAGTTGATGTATTGGGTATCGGAAATATAAAATTTTTAGAACCTGCGCACTACGAGAATATCAAAAGCGGACACGAATTTCTCCTCGAGATGCTCGCCAAAGGCAATAATGGAATACCCGCACTTGAGGACCACGTTCCACGACCATTTTTCACCGATGTAGCCCAGGGCGGTTTTCATGTCGGCCTCGAGCAGCAGCAAATTCCCGTCGTCGGCGTACTCGCGACCGTAAGCCACACCCACAACGCCCCAGAGGTTCCAGAAATACCCGTTGTCGTAAACGAAGGTGTAGGTGTAGCCCACGTCTCCCCAAAAGCTGGTAATGTCCCGCTTGTCGTCTTCGTAACCCAGCACGCCGTCTTTATCCTCGGCATAATTGTGCTGCAGGCGCCCGCCGATAATCAGGCTCCCTGCCGAACTTTTCTGCCGGCGGTCCAAAAAGTAGGCGCTCCTGGGGGCAAACCTGCCGCCTGCGGTGGCCATCCAGAGCACGGAAAAGTACATGTCGAACACCGTAAGGTCTATAAAACTGTCATCGTCGCTGTCTTCCAGGTTCTGGGCAAAACCGCTGTAATAGCGAACTTTTGCAGTAAGCCACCAGTCCCCTGGAAAAAGGTCCAGGCCTGTCTCGAAGGATTTCGACTCGGAATGGCCGTTGCTGGTGGTAAAGGGGAGGCCGTACTTGAAGTCAAACGAAATATCCCAGGGTGTGCCGAACAGGGTGAACAGGCTGTCGTAGCCAAACCCGACACCTACGTCCACGGGCCGGTTAGACGAAAGGGGTTCGTCACCGTAGGCGCTATTCTTGATCATCATGAAATTGTAGTCGCACAAAAAGCGGAGCGAAATCCGCTCCCGGAATTTCGAGACGGCCGGCTGGTCATCGACCTGCGGTTCGTCCCCGAAAACCACCCCGACAAGGGTCGCGACAAGCAGAAAAATGGTCAAAAATTGTTTCACGAGTGTCGTTTATAAGGGCATTTTTTACCAAATATAGAAGTAAAAATCTATCAACAAAGGCAGAATTCATTGAGCAGACCGCCTTTTTCGGCGTCATGACGTTTGACGCGAATTGTTTATACTTTGTTTATATAGTGTAGATTAGTTGTTATAGATATTTAGCCCGTTTTCTCCATACCAAACACAATATCCACAAAAATCATTTTTGTTTCACGTGAAACATTTGTTATAGCAGTAAAATAACCCACACTTGTGGAAATACTGTGGCATTCTATTAATATCATATCCACAAAAAAAGAAAGCACCGCTAATGAGCGATGCCAATTTGTTAATAGTTTGTTTAGAAATTTTATCAACAATTAGCGAGATCAGAAGGTCACTTTTCGAGGCGCCTCAGTAAAACAGTAGAACGTGGCGGTGGCGTCCTTGAAGTAGAGGACCTCGGTATTGCCGTCGTCGGGGGAGTACATGGACTTGAGCTCGGGATAATTTTCCAGCATATGAACCTTAGGTTCACGACGGTCATCCCGTACGAGGGTCCCTGCCAAACGCAACCATTTGTTACCGGCAGCGTTCATGGCGCAAATTTCCACCTTGCCGTTCTTCTGGATCTGCTTGGAGCAGTCCTTGGACTTGCCGGTCTGAATATAGAGCTTGCCCTCGAAAATCTCGATGGTCCCGAAAGGGCGTACCCGAGGCTGGTCACCGTCCACGGTTGCCAAAAAGTAAGCACCGCATTCCTTAATGAAATTCTTGACTTCTTCCATATGATTGTCTCCTATTAATAATGTTCATTATATAATGTGAAATTAGTTCACAACATTCAAATCTAGATCCTTCGACTACGAACCTAACGGTTCTTCGCTCAGGATGACAAATCCTCAATTCCGGCTTCTATCACCTTCTTATACACCTTTTCCATCTCTGCATTGAAACAGCAGAAGATGACCTTCTTGACTTTTTGTGCCGAGTATTCGCGAACCGTCCGAACAGCTATTTCGGTAGCGGCTTTCCAGGGGTAACCGTAGACTCCGGTGGAAATCGCCGGGAAGGCCACCGTCTCGCAGCCAGCCTCATCGGCCAGGTCAAGGCAGCTCCTATAGCAGGATTCCAGAAGTTCGGGTTCCCCATGCTGACCGTCCCGATAGACCGGGCCAGGAGTATGGATAACGAACTTTGACGGAAGCCTGAACCCCGGAGTGATTTTCGCCTTTCCCGTCTCACAACCGTTCAGCGGTATGCAGGCCCGCAAGAGTTCAGGACCCGCCGCCCGATGGATGGCACCGTCCACGCCTCCGCCACCCAAGAGCGAACAGTTCGCCGCATTCACGATGGCGTCCACCTGGAGCTTGGTAATGTCACCCTGGATAACTTCGATTTCGATCATGGGAACCCCCATTGGAAATATATATAATAATGTGGAGTGTGAGGTGTGGAATGTGGAATTATAAGTGGGGCAGATTTGTTATATTATATATAGTGTAGTTGTCTAATAGGAGCCCCCTAATGATCATCCGAAAAGCGAACCCCGACGACTTTACCCAAATGCTCCCGATTTTCCGCCAGGTAATCGAGGGTGGCGACACTTATGATTTCGAAGAAACCGCCACCGACCAGGACGCCTTCGACTACTGGTTCGGTAAGGGGGTCACAAGCTTTGTTATGGAAGAGGACGGTCAGGTTCTCGGGTTCTACAAGATTATCCCCAACCACCGGGGCCGTGGAAGTCACGTGGCCAATGCCTCCTTCATGGTATCCTCGAAGGCACGGGGGAAAGGTATCGGTCACAAGATGGGCGAGGACTGTATCGCCCGGGCACATGAAATGGGTTTCAAGGCCATCCAGTTCAACTATGTGATTTCCACAAATACCGCCGCCATGCATTTATGGAAAAGCCTCGGGTTCCGCGAACTCTGCAGGCTGCCCGGCGCCTTCAACCACAAGACCCTCGGTTTTGTGGATGCGGTAATCTTCTTTAGGGAAGTGTAATTGTTTCACGTGAAACCCTTCTCCCTAAAAAATATATATTCCATTATATGAGGCAAACATTCATCATATTGGCGTTCTTGGCCTTCAATGCCCATGCGGTGGACTGCATCCGGCCGATGTTCGAATATTTCGCCTCGCACTACAGGACAGAGGTCCTGAACATCTACATACTTCCCGGCCGCATGAACCCGGACAGTCTCCACCAGCAGCAGAAATCCCAGGTCAGCACCATCAAGTACCACTGGACCCAAAACCACCTGGACAGCCTGACCTTCACTCACGGCTGCCAGGATAAGGTCCATAGGGGGACCGCGAAGGTCGACTGGAAAGTCGATTCCGCCAGGGTAGGCAAGCTCACGAGATACGACTGGATTTACCCGGACAAAAGCGACAACTTCACCGTCTTCCGCGGAAAGGATTCCGTCGCCATCATCATAGACGAAAAGCAGACCAACAGCTACTACATCAAGAACGACACCATCCACGAAGTCAACGAATGGCTCCCCAGGGACTGGATAATCTACCGCGACCCGACAAACGAAAACAAGTGCTTCCAAGCCAACGGAAAAGAAAAGCGCTACGGAAACGGAAGCGTGTCGAAGGTGGGAGCCGAAATCTACACCACCTACGAATTCAAGAAGAGGGGCAACTCCCTAATCCTAAAAATTACGGAACCCGACCACAACATGTATCTCAAACCCCCTGGCCCCTGCACGGGCGGCACCAAGTACACTACCATATTCTTCCACTAACCCTGGGCGTTCCCCCTGCGGGGTCGGGCCATACTCACTCCGTTCCCCGAGCCCCAGCAAAAAAATGTTCAACCACCGGCATGACTTTTGCCGGGTCTCGTCCCTGCGGGCGACTGTCCCTAACGCAAGGTGAGGTGTGGGGTGTGAGGTATGAAGAATTAAAAATGTCATTGCGAGCGGAGGAATCCGCAAAGCAATCTCTTACCCGCGCTCTTTCTTCGGAGAATGACATTCGTAATGAAATTGTCGTTTCTTCGGTTTGCGTGTTTGCGATTGCTAAGCTGAAAGACATTAAGGTATGCAATCGCTACCTTAGTCGCCTCGGTCATAGAACATACAAGTATGTTCTGCGACTCTCGGCTCATAAGGTTTCACGTGAAACAAAAATATCCACCCTTAAACTAAATTCACACTATATTCACATTAATCAAAAACTTATTAACGGATATTTTTAAAATCTTATGAAAATAGGGCACTTTTCCGTTGTATACCCCTTTGGGTAATACTAAATTGTTGATAGTGATATAGATGGACTACAGGACCAACATCGAACAGCAGAATCTTTTGAACCAGTTCCTAGGGGAACATGGTGTTAAATTGCCAGAAGAAACTCTCGGCAAGCTGTACGATTTTGCCAATTTGGTAGTGAATACCAAGGAGTTTGGCAACCTGATTTCGGCAAAGGATTCCGAGAAATTCCTGAGCAGGCACATCGCCGACTCGCTGGTTCCATATGTATATATGGTGAAGGAGATTGCTTCGGCTCGCAATGACAAGTCACGCTGGGCGGACATGGGAGCAGGCGCCGGATGCCCGGTCTTCCCGCTTGCCATCGTGATGCCCGAAGTCCAATTCTACGCGGTGGAGCCCCGACATATGCGGGTAAATTTCATGCAGATGGTCAAGGAAAAGCTCCACCTGGACAACCTGACCGTAGTGGGCAAGCGGTTCGAAACATCGGGACTTTCCGACCTGGATTTCGTAAGCTGCCGGGCCCTGTCCACCTTCGAAAACGACTGGGAACGCGCACAGTCCGCACTTAAGAAGGGCGGAACGTTCCTCACCCTAAAAAGTTTCAACAACGTGGTTCACCTGGAAAACGACCCCGCAGTTATACTGCACAAATATACACTACCCCAGGAAGAACAAGTTTACGCCTTAGTCACTCGAGGTAACGAATGAGTAAAGTGATAGCGATATGCAACCAGAAGGGCGGCGTGGGAAAGACCACCACCGCCGTGAACCTGGCTGCCAGTTTTGCCGCCCTGGAGAAGAAAACTCTCCTTATCGACATGGACCCCCAGGGGAACGCCTCCCAGGGTTTCGGCTACAACGAATCCCAGGAGATGGACATCCACGAGGTGCTGGAACTGGCCGAAAACCCGGACAACGTCACCTACGAGAACATCAAGCCCGCCATCATGGACACCCGGCTGGACTTCCTCAAGATCATCACCTCGGGCCCGGACCTCGCCGTCATGGAAATCGAGCTGGTGAACGCCATGAGCCGTGAACACCGTCTGGAACGTGTCATGAAAATTTTGGACCAGGCTTTCGAGTACATCATCATCGATGCACCTCCCAGCCTGAACCTGCTCACTATCAACGTGCTTACCGCCGCCAAGAGCGTGCTGATTCCCATCCAGTGCGAATACTACGCCCTCCACGGTGTTACCGAACTTTTCAATACCATCCGCGAAGTCCAGAAAAACCTGAACGGCAGCCTGAAAATTGAAGGGGCGCTCCTTACCATGTTCGCCAACAATAACCTCTCGAAACAGGTCGCAGACGAAGTCCGCGAGAACCTGGCCGACACAGTTTTCCAGACGGTCATCCCGCGTAACGTTCGCCTAAGCGAGGCGCCCTCCCACGGAAAGCCTGTCATCTTGTATGATGTACAGAGTACAGGTTCAAAAGCCTACATGAAGCTCGCCGAAGAAATTCTGAACAAGGGAAAATAGGTTTGAATAATGGGTAAGAAATCTTTTGCACTTGGACGCGGTCTTTCGGATATTCTCAAGGACCATGACGCTAACAAGAATTTTTCTGCAGCTGCCCCCCAGGGCGAATCTTCCAATGACCAGAAGGTCGTGGAAATTCAGCTGGACCTAATTGATGCCAACCCGTTCCAGCCCCGCAAGATTTTCAGCGAAGACGAACTTTCTGAACTGGCAAATTCCATCAAGCAGCAGGGACTTATACAGCCGATCGTGCTACGTAAGGTGGGCGATCGCTACCAGATTATCAGCGGTGAACGCCGTACCCGTGCCAGCAAGCTTGCCGGTTTTTCAACCATCAAGGCACAGGTCTACGAAAATCTCGATGACAAGAAGATGAGCGAATGGGCTCTTATTGAGAATATCCAACGCGTAGATCTTAACCCGGTGGAAATTGCAAGGTCGTACCAAAAGCTCATTGAGAATTACGACTACACCCACGAAGACCTGGCAAATGCTGTGGGCAAGTCCCGTTCCGCCATTACTAATGCCTTGCGCCTACTGAAACTTCCAGACCAGGTGCAATACTGGATTCAAGAAGGCAAGCTCTCTTCTGGAGCAGCCCGCGCCCTGTGCAGCGACAAGATTACCGACGTAGAGGGCCTCGCCAAGAGAATCATTGAAGAAGGCCTGAATGTCCGCCAGATCGAGGCCATTTCCAGAGGCGAAGATATTAATCAGCCGAAGAGCGAGGAGCAAGAAACAAAAGGTGATGCAGAAACACAATCTGCAAACAAGAAACCAGAAACTCCCGCCAAGCCCAAGCCAGAACTCAGCGCCGACATGAAACAGTTCGAGTCCAAGCTGGAAACCTACTTCGGAACCAAGGTAGCAATCAACCCCAGTGCAGGTACCGAATCCAAGGGAACCATCGTAATTAACTATTATTCCATGGACGACCTGAACCGTATCCAGCAGCTCATGGAAAACGCCTAGGGAAATTATGAAAGGCAAGTACTACACCATACAGATCATTCCGGAAGATTCCGAGAAGGTGAGAAAGTTCAAGGTTCGCACCTGGTGGTTCGCCTTTATCAAGATTTCCCTAATCATATTCATCCTGGTGCTTGGACTGTTCATCTATCATCTCGGGAAAATCAACCGCATCGTGGCAAGCTACGAAAAAATGCGGGTGACCAATGCCCAGCTGATCAAGAAGGACAACAACTACGAAGAGATGTTCTC
>CAMHOW010000080.1 GCA_946186895.1 uncultured Fibrobacter sp. | reverse complement strand
CCGTCGCAGTTCCGAAACTGTTCGGCATGATCGCCAAGTCCAAGGCCTCTGAAGTTCCGACCGCCGCAGGAACCTGGATCAATATGCAGGATGCATACTTCTCTGAAAAGGGCCAGGTCGGCAACTGGGTTCTTATCGGTTATTCGGCCCCCGGCACCAAGAATAGTGGTTCCTCCTATGAATCCAATGTCTTCCGTTATAGCGGAGCTGAAAACTGTGGCGGCAGCACGACTACGGCTTGCACTTGGGTTGCAACGGCAAAGCAGAAATTGAATGATTGTGCAATTGGTAAAGGTTGGGCTCTTGACGCAACAAATAACGGAACGGCGGATGCTAACAGTACCTACACCGCATTCGTTATTTCTACCAACTCTGCCACGAATGCCAACTGCAAGGCTCTTACCGCTTCCTGGGACAACCTCACCGGATCTCACTAAGCATAGCCTTTTGTGGTTATCAAAAGGACGAGCGTTTTGCTCGCCCTTTTTTCTTCATAAAATTCAATTTATATTTATAGCATGGATATAATTTCTAGAGCAGAAGATAGAATTAAGAAAAAGCCTTTCCTTTTAGCGTTCGGTATGAATGCTGTAATTCTCATGGTCAGCCTTGTTTTGTGGAACGGAAAATACAATTCTCTTGATGACTACTTTATGTCGTCGGTATTGACTGGCGCCTATGGGAACGAATACAATGTCCACCTATACTTTATCAATGTTATCTACGGGTATCTTTTAAAACCCTTCTATGCACTATTCCCCAAAGTTGGTTGGTACGCCATATTCCAACAACTTACCGTCTTTGCGTCTTCTACAGCGATTTCTTACGTCACTATCAAAAGATACGGTGACAAACTAGGCGGTATGCTTGCTCTGCTATTAATCATTTGTGTTTCTTTTGAAATCTATACACATGTCGCCTTTACCCAGTGCGCAGGCTTTGCAACTGCAGCAGGGGTTTTACTATTCGCCATAGGCAACGCAGAAAAAAAACGTTTCTATTTATTCTTCGCATGTTTGTTTATGATTATAGGAATTACCTTTCGAAAAGACATGTTCTTGCTAGGAATGCCCACATTTGCCACAATTTTACTTTTAACCGTTTTTCGAGAAAGAAGTGTCTGGCGATGGTCCTTAGTCGCGTTGGCTTTGTTCGCACTCATTTATGTCGGGTTAGGCAAATTCGATTCGCGCCACTACCGCAATGGTGGCTACGACTATTATGCCGCATACCAAGGGCCCCGCGCCTATTTTGGAGATGGCGCTTTCTATGATGGTGATAATTTCGAAGCTGAACTAGAAGAACTAGGCCGCTCTAAACGAGATTATAGGTACTTGCGTTCCTGGTATTTCTACGACAACAATGTTTTTCATTTAGATAGCTTAAGGGACTTGATAAACATTGCCGAAAGGAGCCGCTACGAGCCTAATTACTTGAAAATGCCTTTCGCCGTTATGCGAGCCTTATCAGATGGACTGTTACAGGGGCGGGTATGGTGCTGGGCTTTTCTATGTCTTTCTCTGATATATTTTTCCAATCGAAAGAACTGGTATATTCCATGGTGTTCACTATTTCTTATTAGCATCCCCTACACCTACCTTCTTTGGGTCAACAGAGTCGTAGGGCATGTCGAAACTGGCATATGGGTTTACGCAGTAATTTTCGTACTATTCTTCATCAACAAAGAAGACCTTCTTGACAGCAAACAATCTAGATATTTCTTTCAAATAATCCCACTAATATGCATAGCCAGCCTCGCAATATCCGGAACCTACATCGTTTTTGATAAGGTATCAAATGGCAAAAACAAAACCATATCAGCTAAATCTGCAGATTGGGAATCCTTCCTAAAATATGCAAAAGCTCGGCCAAACGATGTTTTTCTTTTACCCTTTTCCCGTTATAAAGATTTTGCGCAGCAAACCGGGTGCGCCTACACTGCGATTAGGCCCGGCTCGTTGAGCAACATCTTTTCCAGCGGTTACTGGAACATACACCTGCCAGCAATGAATGCCGAACTAAAAAAAAGAGGCGTAGATAACATCATCAAAGACATTGTAAAAAGCAACGTATACGCTTTGTCTGATGAACGTTCACTATCACTGATCCCTTTTTATAACGATCACTACCACGAAAAATTGGTTGTCGACACACTAAAAAATTTCGGTAACATAGAATTGTTCAAGTACCGCCGGGAGGGTGAAAATGAAAGCACGCAGCGTTAATTTGGCTCTGTTTTCGGCATTTCTCTTTTGCCTAATTTTGCTCCCAAACCTTTGCGTAGATAAGTACCTGTCGCATCAAGATTACCCTTGGCAGCTGACTCCTTTCGGCTACGACTCTCTATCCCAGCATTACAAGGACCACTACCCCACAATGGACACCAAAGCCCTTGTAACGCACTTAAAAGATTCAACTAAACCGGTTGTCCAGGTCATGATTGATGGATGGGGCATACCCTATGATGAAAGCACGTTGGAAGCGGATTTTGCCTTATTAAAAAAAGAGGGAGCAAAATTTGCGATGCACAAAAGACTATTGGGCTACACCTCCCACGCAGAGAACGTCGAGTATCACAACGGTCCTACTGGCGGAACCTTCCTTACGCAAGGAGATTCTCTGATTTGCGCACAACGGGCCGATTCAGCATATTGGAAATTTGAACATTCTCTCTGTTGTGAAAATTGTGGCGATTCTAAAATGATTTCGGTTATTGATTCATTGCTGTCGGACTCTACCCAAATGCGAATAGGTTGGACAGCACGCAGCACTCGCGAGGGCGACCGTGAAAAATTGCACGAAATTTTGAAAGGGCTTTCGGATGTGGCCAGTAGGCATCCGGATGTACAGTTCATCATTCAAGGAACGCATAGGCCCATATTAGGGACACCAGAAACCCGCCGAAAGTACCTTGCCCCGTGGGTTCCAGCCGTATTTATTAACTGCGAATTAAAATAATTACGACTATTACGGACACCTGTAAAGGTAAAGAGGCATGTTCATTTCTTTCAAGAAAACTGAATCTATTTTGGAAAAGGGAAGTTGAGCAAAACCCGTCGCCATGTGGGTTATTTCGTTCTTGGCGCACAGGAAGGACATTCTAGAAGCAAGCGTGTCGGGATTAGCGTAAATGTTCTCTAAGTCTTTTTCCAGATTGTTTCCGTGCCTGGGGGTCTCGGCGCCATAAACAAGCAGGTTCAACCGACGGTCCGCCTCCAGATATTGCTCCCTGTAAAAGATGCCGCCTATTCCGATGGTCAAGTCGGCGTATGTCCCGGTCAAAAACACAAACCGAGATTGCAGGGGCTGCTCATCGCCAATTGCAAACAACATTCTTCCCCTTTCCTTAATTTGCGGGAAAATCGTTGTTTGCCAAAAACTATCAATCTGTCGTTCATAAGCCACACGATTTTCGTCACGCGCATCCCAGGCAAAGACATCCCAGCAAGCAACCACGACTATTGTCAGGGCAAGGGGCAAGACGGGTTTCGCAAGTACCATCCACAATGCCAAAGCAAACAGAGTCGCCACAAATAGTGTAGACACAGCCGATGTGCCAAGCAACGGTGAATTCGGTAACGAACTGAGAAGTTCCACAAAGGTGATTGCCGCCGTAAAAGTTATTAGCACCACCTTGGCCCTATCTCGAAGTAAGCCGCCAAAAAGGTAAAAGATTATCCCCACCATGGGGAGAATAGTGGCATAACCGTTGAGAAGAGAAAACGCAAAAACCAAGGATAGCACAAAGCGCCTTTGCGAGAGGCTAACCAACGCAAGTACGCCTAGCGCAATCTTCAAAGCTGGCTCCAAGGAGGGAAGATTCATCGCAAAATAGGCATTATCCACAGAACCAAGCCCATGTTCAAGCGAGAGCTGGATAAAATTGTTCAAAAGCGAATGTGCAACAAAAAGCAAAAGTGCAACACAGAATATCACATTAGAGGCAATTCTGCCAGGATTCAAACGTTCCACCCACACAAGCAGTTTGCAACCATCCAGTTGCTCGTGAACAAAGGCGGCAAGAGCCGGGAACAGCGGTATAATGCAGAATAAGAAAACACGATAGGGCTGTACCTGCACCAGGAACTGATGATGCATATACACCCCTGCGACATGCAGGTACATTCCCGCAAGGTAAACCCAGAACATACTGGATGAAAATCTTCTCAAAAGTTGATTTTCAGCCAATCGTGCCACAGCAAGCCACAGGACCAGGACTCCCCCATAAACGAGAACATCCATGAAGGTCAGCGCAAAGGGCGAAGAGCCGCCCATCCAGTCCAGTGGATAGAAATCCAGACGGCCTACACGCAAAAACGCCGTCAACGGGAACAACAGAGTTGCCGCCAATACCGGCCAACGAGTTTTGCCGAAGTGGTAAAAAAGCCACATGGGTATTCCCCACCCTCCAATCAAGGGATGAATAAGAGATGCCACTACAAAACAGACAAGAGGGACAAATCTCTTGCGGATAAAGAATGTGGCGAACCCAACAAGCGCGAAGGCGAAAGCCATATAACGAGCGACTAGGATCGGGTCCAGAATCGGGAAACTGGCGACACCCCCGTAACATTTGTGCATCAGCGTGGCAAGGCACAGGATAAAGACCGGCAAAGCCCACTTGCGGCAGCCAAACAGGCCACACCAGCGAACCATTATGGAAATAGCGGCCACGCACCACAATAGGCGGAGCACCAGCATAGATACGATACCGCCAGCATTCACCCCCAGAGTCTTAAAAACGGCCGCCATCAAGGGCGAATACAGCGTAAATTGGTCCTGGTTGCCGTACATGAAGGGCACATCGCCAACAAAACGTTCCGGAGCCAGAAAATGCGCCACCTGCAAAAGGTACCTGCCCGCGTCCTCGTAAAAGCCATAATAGCGCTGTATAGAAAAGAAGAACACCAGGCCAAGCCCGTAAACGAACCATTTCTTTTCCAGTAATGAAGACATATATTGAGAAAATGTAAAAAAAGATATTAAACCGATTTTTTCTCCCTTTATTTAAGATATATTTAGAAGAGACATGGTTTACCCCGAAGTGATACATGGTATGTTTGTCGATTTACGGAGCATTACGCTTGATGATGCCGAGTTCTCGTATAATATCCGTGCAGATAAAAGGAACCGTGACACCGTAGGACAACTAGCACCGTCACTTGAAGCTCAAAGAGATTTTATCCGCAGACAAATGCAGGAACCCAACGACTACTATTTTGTTGTGCTGAATAAAAAAGGTGAACGGATTGGACTGATTGGAGCCTATAATTTACAAGGGGACATGATTGAAGTTGGTCGGGAAGTAATTGTTGGTGAACCGACGGAATCAATGGAAACGGAATTGCTTATCAATGATTTTTGTAGGAATGTATTAAATCTCAAACGAACCTGCGGAGTCGTATATTCAAACAACGTACATCATCTGAATGAAGTGAAGAAAAAAAATACCTTTATTAAGTCTGTTCAAAGGGGCGGACACGAAGCAATGCTTTTCGAATTTGACCTGCAATCAGAAAACCAAATTGAATCAAAAATAAGAAAAATGCTTAAACTGCTATATAAAAAGCAACAGCATTTGAATTCTCTATAAAGAGGAATCAATGGAATTAGGAACATTTATTCAGCAATTTATTGAACTCCTTGAAGAATCGGATGCCGAGCAGATATCTGCTTCTACAAGGTTCCACGAACTAGACGAGTATTCTTCATTATTAGCGTTAACTATTGTAGCTATGGTTGATGAGGAATATGATGTAGCGATCAAAGCGGAAGATCTGCGTAAAGCGCAGACCATAGAAGATTTGTTCAACATCATCAAAGAAAAAAAGGCTTAACAACTTATTTATGTACAACCCATATCAGCTGACAAATAAAACCATCTTAGTAACAGGCGCATCGTCTGGTATTGGGCGAACTACCGCCATTGAATGCTCTAAGCTTGGTGCGAAAATGGTCGTTACCGCACGCAATGAAGTTCGTTTGAAAGAAACTTTAGATGCTCTAGAAGGTTGCGGCCATCAGATGGTTACCGCAGACTTGACTAATCCTTCTGATATGGAGAAATTGGTTGCGACTATACCCGAGCTAGACGGCTTGGTGAATGATGCTGGGATTGCTGTTATGAAACCAGTTCCTTATATCAGGCAGAAGGATTTGGAAAAGGTGGTTAATATCAACACCTTTGCCCCAGTTTTGCTTACTGGATCAATTTTGAAAAGGAAAAAGTTGAAACGAAACGCGTCTGTAGTGATGGTGTCTTCCGTAGCGTCAATGGGTTCATTTGAATTAGGAAACTCTATTTACGGATTGTCGAAGTCAGCAATAAAAACATTTGCTGAATATTGCGCAATGGAAGTGAAGAATAGGGAAATTCGAGTCAATAGCATTCATCCAGGAATGGTTGCGACATCGATGACTCAAAACACATCTCTTTCTGATACTGAAGAAATGGATTTTAGTAAGTATATTATGAACCGCTGTGGCAAACCGGAAGAAATTGCATGGGCAATTGCATACCTTCTTTCAGACGCCACTCTGTGGATGACAGGATCTCAGCTTATTATAGATGGCGGGGCTCATTTAGCCTAAAAAAGGGGTATTATGGATAAAATTAGACAAACTATTCTTGATTTTGTTGAGAGGGAATACAAACTCCCTGAAAATGTTGATTACGATACCTTTGATTTTGTAGAAAAGGGATTTGTCGATTCTATGGGAATGGTTCAATTCGTTGCGATATTAGAAGACGAATTTGATATTGAATTTTCTGCAGATGAACTACTTTCTAATGATTTCAAAACCGTTGGCGGTCTTGAAAAACTGATTCAGAAAAAGGTTAATAAGAAGTAGATTGGGCTATCATGCTGTCATCAGAGATAAATGGAATAAGGATTGCTGGAATATCCAGCGCGATACCTTCAACAAAGGTTGAAAGCACAGACTACAACTCCGTTTTTGATGAAGATACCGTGCGAAAAACAATTGAGTCGACGGGTGTTCTCTCAACTTACCACTCTGTGCCTCAGCAGACTGCCTCAGATTTAGCATACGCCGCAGCAAAAAAACTTTTGGATAAACAAGGGATTAATCCTGCTGAAATAGGCATTCTTTTGTTTATAAGCGCACATCATGATTATATTGCCCCAGCCACTGCTTTTGTGCTCCAAAAACGCCTTGGCATTCCCACAGACTCCATTGTTTTTGATGTCAATCAAGGCTGTTCCGGCTTTGTTTATGGTTTGCAAATGGGTGCGTCCTTATTAAAGTCATCAACAGCAAGTAAAGCATTGATATTACTTGGGGATTCCAGTTCAAGAGTTGTCTCTCCCAAAGACACCTCTCGACTTTTGTTTGGAGATTCCGGGGCAGCTGTGCTCTTGGAAAAAACGGATAAAGATACAGACAACATGTCTTTTGGGCTCAAAAGCGATGGAAATAGGTTT
The DNA here is from genome assembly GCA_946186895.1 of uncultured Fibrobacter sp. GTDB lineage: Bacteria > Fibrobacterota > Fibrobacteria > Fibrobacterales > Fibrobacteraceae > Fibrobacter. The sequence continues at coordinate 2,283 of CAMHOW010000080.1, read as the reverse complement.
AGCGACATTTATATTCCAGCCGGAGGTTTTAGGCATACCAACCTTTCTCAAGACCTGCTCATGGAAAAAGATGGCAGGGAAAGGTCTGCCTACCATTCTCATATGGATGGAACAAACGTTTTTGTTTTTTCCGTTACGGATGTTCCTAATTTAGTTCGTGAATTTATGAAAGAAAAGAATTTGTCGGCTGATGATGTTGATATGCTTTTTATGCATCAGCCAAATCTATTCATCATAAAAAACTTGCTACGAAAACTTAAATTTCCGAAAGAAAAGGCTCCAACGACAATTGAAAAATTCGGCAACACCAGCGGAGTTTCGATCCCCCTTACACTCTGTGATTACTACGGAAATAATAATGATGGAGTAAAGCAATTGCTGTTTCTTGGATTTGGTATTGGCTTATCTTGGGGCGTGGCCTATATGCCTGTAAATACGAGTGTGATAAATCCAATCGTGATGACAGATGAATTTTTCGAGGACGGCCTTGTATGAGAAGTGCATTAGCAAATCTTTTTTACGAAAACGCCAAGTTGACTCCGAACAAAGAGGCTATTTGGTGCGATGGTAAAATAGTCTCTTATAGAGAGATGGCGGAACTTGTAAGTAGATATTCGAATCTCCTGTTGAGCCTGAAAGCTGCTCATGGAGACCACATTGCTATCCCGATGAACAATAGCATCGAATCGGTCGCTTTATTTTTCTCTGCAGCAGACCTTGGGCTATGTGTCGTCCCGTTAAACCCGTCCTTGCCCTTTGATGCTGTTAAAACAGCAATAGTTGCGGGTGATGTCAAACACATCATTGCTCGAAAGATATTCTTCTCTGAATGTGAAAAAAATGGCGGAATAAGCATACCGGGCTTTTCCATTTGCCTAGATCAAGATTATCCAGGAACTATTCCCTTCGATAAGATAAAGGAAATGCCTGCAACAAGACCAGAATTAGATTATGATGTAGATGACAATGAAAGTTTGGTTCTTACAATGACATCTGGTTCTACGGGAGCGCCTAAGCCCATAGACATGAGTCAAAAAAACAAGTACGAGCGTTCGATGGCTCACATTCGGGTCTATAATCTGACAAAAAATGATCGAATTCTTGCCGCGACACCTCTGTATCATTCCTTGGCTGAGCGATTGGTAATATTGCCACTAATTCTAGGTGCCACATCTATTTTGCTTCCACGTTTCACTCCAGCAATTTGGTTAAAATGCGCCGAAGAACAGAAACCGACTTTTACCATCGCTGTATCCGCTCAGTTGGCTCAAATACTTGAATTGCTAAAGCAACCGGATGCTCCTTCCATAACGAGTTTCAGGAGCATTGTTTCCTCTTCCGCTTTGTTGGAGGATTCTGTCAAATACGAGTTGATAGACCTTCTAAAATGCGAGTTCCATGAAATGTACGGTGCCTCCGAAGTTTCCACCGTTACGGATATTTGCTTCCAGGAAACTCCGAACAAGCAACATTCTGTCGGAAAACCATTTGATGAAGCGAAAATTCGTATATTACACGATGATGATAATGGTTCTGTTCGGGATTGTGCAATTCATGAAGTCGGAGAAATTGCGGTTAAGTCTAAATTGCAGTGCAAAAGTTACTACAAGCAGGAAAACCTGATGCAAACCGCTATGGTTGATGGCTACTTCCGTACAGGTGATTTGGGCTATCTTGACGAAGACGGCTATCTGTATTTTGCAGGTAGAAAAAAAGAAATCATTATCACGGGAGCAATTAATGTTTATCCACATGATATTGATGTAGTTGTAGGTAGGTTGCCCGAAATTGAGGAATGTGCCGCATTTTCCTATCCTGATGAACGCCTGGGCGAAATTGTCGCTTTGGCAGTAGTTCCTAAAGAGGGACAAGAAATTAATCTGCGAGCATTGAAAAGTTATTGCGCAAGAAATCTTGCCGACTTTCAGCAACCCCACAAATTCTTCGTTCTAAACAAGTTGCCTAAAAATGCAATGGGCAAACTTCAGAGAATGGCTATCTTGGAGTATGTACAATGAAAGACTTTGTGACCGTAGGAGTTATCGGGGCTGGCCGCGCTCTAGAGCTTCATGCTTTTGGATATAAAAGATCGAACATTCCTTGCCGATTAAAAACGGTGATGGCCCGCCGTTCGGAACAAATTCAAAAGGCTGTTGAACAGTATGGCTTTGAAAAAGGAACAACAGCGTTTTCTGATCTCCTGAACGACCCTGAAATTGATGTCATAGACATCTGTACTCCTCCGTATGTGCATAAAGAGCAAATTATTTTGGCCTTGCGAGC
>CAMHOW010000079.1 GCA_946186895.1 uncultured Fibrobacter sp. | reverse complement strand
AGCACCTCCCGAAGGAACTCTCCGAAATCATCGACATGATCCAGGATCGTTTGAACAAGGCTTAATCAACCTTACCTTTCCTAACGGAATAATTCCTTAAAATCCCTGCTGCCAGCGAAGGTGGCAGGGATTTTTTTGCACCGGTAGGTGCCCACGAAAATAAACCGCAAAGTCTAAAGATTCACGACTAGAGTATAGCGGTTTATTGAGTGCGGGGAGGGTTTTAGGGAGGGCAAAGCCCTCTCTATTTTTTTATTTCCCTATTGCTTTTTTGTGCAGTTTTATATATATTAGTGCTCATAAGGGCATATGAACAAAAAGGCAAAAATGGATATTCGAGAAAAACTGAGGATTCTATCGGCGGCGGCCAAGTACGACGTGTCTTGTTCGTCTAGCGGGTCCAGCCGCTGTGCGCCTCCTGGCGGGCTGGGAGATGCCTGCAGTGCCGGCATTTGCCACACCTGGGCCGCCGACGGGCGTTGCGTCTCCCTGTTGAAGGTGCTGCTCAGCAACGCCTGCAAGTACGACTGTGCCTATTGCGTGAACCGCCGGAGCAACGATGTTCCCCGGGCCACCTTTACGCCTAAAGAGCTTATCCAGCTGACCATAGAGTTTTATCGCCGGAACTATATCGAGGGACTGTTCCTGAGTTCAGCGGTGATTAAAGATCCGGACTATACCATGGAACTTCTGGTGAAGATTGCCCGGGAGCTCCGGACGGTGCACCGTTTTGGCGGGTACATCCACCTGAAGGCCATTCCCGGGGCCAGCGCCCGGCTTTTATACGAGGCGGGGCTTTATGCCGACCGTAGCAGCGTGAATATCGAGGTTCCCTCCGACAGGTCGTTACAGTATCTTGCTCCCGAGAAGAACTTTGCCTCTGTCTACGCGCCTATGAACTTCTTTGCGGAACGCAAGCTGGAATACAAGGCTTCCGTAAGTCGCTATACCCCGAGTTTTTTGCCGGCGGGTCAGAGCACCCAGATGATCGTGGGGGCGTCGGGGGAGTCGGACTACCAGATTCTCTCCCTTTCATCGGGCTTTTACAACCAGCAGAAACTCAAGCGGGTCTACTATTCGGGCTACGTCCCGATTAATGCGGACAAGCGCTTGCCCGTGCTCACTACCAAGCCCCCTCTGGTTCGTGAACACCGGCTTTACCAGGCGGATTGGCTCATGCGGTTCTACAAGTTCCGCTACGACGAGATTCTGGACGAGGCCCACCCGAACCTGGACCTGGAACTGGATCCGAAAATCGGGTGGGCGCTCCGCCATCCGGAGCTGTTCCCGGTGGATATCCAGCATGCCGATTACGAGATGATTCTACGGATTCCGGGAATCGGCGTCAAGTCGGCCCAGCTTATTGTTTCGGGTAGGCGTTTCACGAAGCTTAGGCTAGAGCACCTGAAGAAGATGGGGGTGGTCCTTAAGCGGGCCAAGTACTTCATCTATCATCCCGACACTCCTGCAAGCCTCCGGAGGCTCTACCCCGAGATGGTGCGACCTCTGCTGTTGCCGCGGCCTAAGTCCGGCCAGCTGGACTTGTTCGCCAACGCCCCACTTGCCCTGCCCGCGTAATCTCACACCCCACACTCCACATTTCACATTTTGCAGCCTATGTCGCTTTCTGTTCAATATGATTCTACCTTCGAAGGCTTCCTCAGCGCCGTCTTCGAGATTTACCGCCAGCACCTGGATGTGGGCGAGATTCGCCCTGACCGTTCCACCGAACCAGTGGACATGTTCTTACAGCCCTTCCGTATCGAGACCAGCGAGGAAGAGGCTGCACGAATCCACCGTGCCATTGTCAATTTCGCCAGCGAAGAGGTTTACAACCTGCTTCATGCGGCGTTCCTGTCGGAGGAGGCGGGCGTGGAGATGAAAATCTTCGCCTTCTTGAAAAAGCTCTTTTCGGGGGTGGACCCGAATTACGGAAAAAATCCCGCGTCCTTGGAGATGCTCCCGATATACAAGCTGGGGCAGTCCGTACGCCGGGAGGCTGGAGGCATGTTGGGGCTGGTCCGGTTTGCCGTTGGGCCCGACAACATGCTCTGTGCCGAAATTGAACCGAAATACGACATCTTGACCCTTATGGAAACTCATTTTTCCAGGCGTTTTGCAAACGAAAAATGGCTGATTTACGATTCCAAGCGGGGGTATGGGCTTTTTCATGACCGTGGGGCGTGCCAGGTGGTGACTTTGCCGGGCTATAAGCCGGGTGCCATGGACCTGAAGGACTCCTTTACTACCCTCTGGCAGGAATTCTACAAGTCCATTGCCATCAAGGAGCGTGAAAATCCGAAGCTTTTGAGGCGTTGCTTGCCTGTCCGTTACTGGAATCACCTGCCGGAAAGGGCTACTCCGGCTGCCGCTACCGCAAGCCCCTCCTAGGTTGATTTCTTTTTACGAAACCTTCTGAAAATTCCCGTTCTTTTTCCCGTTGTAGATTATATATTTTTGTATGGATAAGTTAGATGGAGTGTTCCAATGGTAAAAGCGGCGGCAAAACCGGGATTTTTTGTTCAGGACAGGTACCTTTACAGTAAGGACAACGAGAAGGTCATCCTTCGTGGGGTGAACCACATGTTCATCTGGACCGATAGGGAAGGCAAGACCATTCCCGAGATCGCAAAGACCGGTGCCAACTGTGTGCGTATTGTCTGGAACACACGTGGCCGTATCAGCGACCTGGACAACATCATGGGGCTTTGCATTTCTAACGGCATGATTCCCATTCCCGAAATCCACGATACTACTGGAAATTGGGACCGGCTGCCTGAAGCCCTAGACTATTGGCTTAGGGACGAGACCCTGCAGGTGCTTTCTAACCACCAGGAATACATGATCCTGAACATCGGTAACGAGCCTGGGGCGGGTGAGGTTTCCGAAAGCGAGTTTTTCGACGTTTACCACATGATCGTGACCAAGATGCGCGCCGCCGGAATCCGCGTGCCCATCATGATCGATGCCGACATGTGGGGTCAGAACGAAAAGGTGCTGCTCTCTGTTGGCCCGAAGCTCTTGCAGGCGGACCCTGAGCATAACCTGATTTTCTCCATCCATATGTGGTGGCCCAGCGAAAAGCACGACCCGAATGCGACTGGCTTTGCAACTGTCCAGGAACGCATCACGGCTACCCTGGAAAAATCTGTGGAGCTGAAGTTACCCTTTGTGGTGGGTGAATTTGCACCGGTGGCTGCAGGTGGTGTCAAGGAGATTCCTTACAAGCATATTATGGCTGAGGCAGAACGCCTGAATATCGGCTGGCTTGCCTGGAGCTGGGGCCCCGGTAACTTCGACAGCCCCGAAATGGACATGACCGCCCACGGTTCCTTCAATACCCTGGTAGGCTGGGGTAAAGAAGTGGCAGTGGATAGCCCTCTTGGCATCCAGAACACCAGCGTTATCCCGAATTTTATCCAGAACAAGGACTACGTTACCGGATTCCAGGGGACCGGTACCAACCTTATCCAGAATGGAGATTTCTCCGATGAGAACCCGCTGGAAAACTGGGTCACCGACTTCTGGGGCGGCAAGGCCGATGTGAAGGTTGAAGGTGGCGTGGTTCATTTTGACATTACCAAGGGTGGCAAGGAAACCTGGGGGCTCCAGTTCAAGCAGCACCTGCCGCTCCGTAACGGGGTCACCTACATTTTCAGCATGCGTGCCAAGGCCGAAAAGCCCCGTACCTTGAACGTGAATATCAAGAAAGATGCCGAAATCTATACGCCCTATGCCAACGGACGTATTCTGGACCTGAGCACCAGCTGGCAGAGCTTCAGCTGGAAGTTTACCATGAAAGAGGACACCGATGCCGAGGCCCTGTTGATTTTCGATATGGGAGGAAGCCCGATTTCGTGGTCTTTGGCCGACATATCCTTGGTGCAGGCGAGAAGCGTCGCTGACCGCCTGAATCGTACTTTCCAGCGGAACGTGCAGAAGAATTCCGGTTACTTTAACGCTCCCAATGGCCCCTGGCAGCTTTTGCTGTATTCCGCCAAGGGCGAGCTGCTGCAGGTTCTGGACCAGGGCAAGGGCGGCGAGGGAATGCGCTCTTATCCAAAGCTGGAACAGAGCGGTATCATGGTGGTGAAGGACAATCTTAGTTAGCGGAACTCAGTTCCAGTACGTCTTTCAAGAAAGCAGTAATTCTATCCAGGTATCCGCCGACAATTTTGGGGATGTGTCGGTGCGAGTAGACGTATTTACCCAGCAATTGGGATTTCGTAAAGAACCCTAGTTCTCTAGAGTCTGGGGCGTGTTTCAGTTTTTCGCTGATGATAAAGTAGCAGTCATCCTGAACGATCACCTTTTCGATGAGGCTAGAGTCGGCCTTGTTGTAAAACTCGCGCTTGATTTTGATGGGGGTGTTGCCGATTTCCCGCTGGAATACCTGCAGTTCCAGCAGGTAGCGGTCTTGCCAGGGGAGCAGGTCCACTTCTTTTAGGCTGACTTGGCGGTTGCCGAGTTTCAGGGCTCCCAGCATGTCTAGGGGCAGTTGCCGTTCGCCCTGCCAAAGGGAAGTCTTGATGTAGAAGGGAATGTTCTGTTCCAGCAAGATATTGATGGCGTAATCCTGTTCTACATCGTTCAACTTGCTCATATAGAGGGTGTCGCCCTTCTTGGGAATGGCGATTTTCCGGGTCTCGATAAAGACATCTTCGTCTTCAACTTCCGTAGTCTTATTTTTGACCCGGATTTTCCCGTTGTTGTAGAACTTGACCTTGTCTCCAGGCATGGCAAGCACCTTACGGACCAGGGTTTCCCTGTTTTTCTGGCGAGCCCAGACGATGTCTCCGGCCTTGAGTTCGTCGAGGCAGCGGGGGAGTTTGCACATCCAGACCACGTCGTCTTCTTTGAACTTGGGGTACATGGCGGAATCGTGCAGCCTCAGGGGTTCCAGTACGTAGAACCGTAGCCCAAGTGCAGCACCGAAGAACAACACCAGCACGAATACCAAGAAGAAGATGAAAGCCTTGGAATTCTGCAGCTGTTTTTTTCTGACAATGTGCTTGAGGGACGCCATATCCGAAAGCCCGAATTTATTCGCCGTTCCCGTTAGAATTGTCTGACAGGGAGAGCACAGCAAGGAATGCCTTTTGCGGCACTTCCACCGAGCCGATGCTCTTCATGCGCTTTTTACCTTCTTTTTGCTTTTCCAGGAGCTTGCGCTTACGGGTGATGTCGCCGCCGTAGCACTTGGCCAGCACGTCTTTGCGAACGGCCTTCACTGTGGAGCGGCTGATAATCTTTCCGCCGATGGCGCCCTGGATGGCCACGTCGAACTGTTGGCGCGGAATCAGGTCTTTCAGCTTGACGCAGATGGCGTTGGCGTAGGTGCTTGCCTTGTCTCTGTGGATAATCACCGAGAAGGCGTCTACCGGGTCGCCGTTCAACAGGATATCCAGCTTCACCAGGTTGTTCCGCCTGTATTCGCTGGGGGCGTAGTCTAGGCCGGCGTAACCGCGGCTTACGGACTTGAGCCTGTCGTAGAAGTCGAACATTATTTCGGCCAGGGGAAGGTTGTACTTGAGAATGACCTTCTCCTCGTCAATGTACTCCATGGTCTCGAACTCGCCGCGCTTTTCTTCGCAGAGGGTCATGAGCGCTCCCACGTAGTCCTTGGGAGTAAAAATCTGTGCCTTGACGTAAGGTTCTTCGATGTGGTCGTAGCGGCTTGCGTCGGGGAGCTTGGAGGGACTTTCGATTTTTACCATGGTGCCGTCGCTCATGTGTACATGGTATTCCACGTTGGGGACGGTGGTAATGATGTCTACGCCAAATTCACGGTCCAGGCGTTCCTGTACGATTTCCATGTGCAACAGTCCCAAGAATCCGGTGCGGAATCCAAAGCCTAAAGCATCTGAAGTTTCCGGTTCCCAGCTCAGTGCGGAATCGTTGAGCCGGAGTTTTTCCAATGCCTCGCGGAGGTCCTTGTAGTCTTCCGGGTCAATCGGGTAGATGCCCGAATAAATCATGGGCAGAATGTCTTTGTAGCCCGGGAGCGGTTCTGCGGCCGGGTTTGCCGTATCGGTCAACGTATCGCCGATTTTCACGTCGCTGATAGTCTTCACATTGGCCAGCACGTAACCTACCATGCCTTCGGTCAGTTCCGGCCTGGGGTCTCTGTGCATGCTGAAGGTTCCCACTTCGGTCACCATGTATTCGCCACCGGTCTTCATCATGCGGATTTTCATGCCCGCCTTGAGTGAGCCCTCTACGATGCGGATGTAGTTGATAACCCCGCGGTAGCTGTCGTAGACGGAGTCGAAAATCAGGGCCTTCAGGGGTTTTCCGCTGTCACCCTTGGGGGCGGGGATCTCGTCTACGATTTTGTCCAGGACTTCGCCCACGTTCAAGCCGGTCTTTGCCGAAATGCGGGGGATTTTTTCGGGGTCGTAGCCCAAGAGGTCGCCCACCAGCTCGGCGATGTGGTCGGGCTGAGCCCCCGGCAGGTCCACCTTGTTAAGGACGGGGATGACCGTCAGGTCGTTCTCGATGGCCAGGTAGAGGTTACTGAGGGTCTGGGCCTCGATACCCTGGCTAGCATCCACCACGAGAATGGCGCCCTCGCAGGCAGCCAGGGAACGGCTGACCTCGTAGGTGAAGTCCACGTGCCCCGGGGTGTCGATCATGTTCAGGATGTATTCCTGCCCATTCCGTTCGTATACCATGCGGATGGCATGGGCCTTGATGGTGATGCCACGTTCCCTTTCTAGATCCATGTCGTCTAGCAACTGGTTCGTCATTTCGTTCTTGGAAACGGTCTTGGTCAGTTCGATAAGACGGTCGGCCAGGGTGGATTTTCCGTGGTCAATATGGGCGATAATGCTGAAGTTGCGAATGTTGTTGTTTTGCGGCATAGATGAGAATCTTGTAAAGTCAGCACAAATATAGAAATCTGCCTATAGTTTATTTATTTTTTTGGCCTTGTCCTTTTACTTTTTCTATATTTCAAACGATATATAAAACAGGGTAAGTGCTCACTTATGAATAGGTTTTCTCGTGTATTTTTGGTTTTGTTGATGGCTATGGGACTTTCCTTTGCCGAGGGCAAGGTTTTTAATAAGGATTATTCCCAAATTAAGGAAATTCAGGCCATTATTACCACCCACGAGGGTGAAATTGTGCTTTCTTTGGATTTTAAGGCCGCTCCTAATACGGTGGCGAATTTTGTGGAACTGGCCAACAGCGGCTTCTACAACGGGCTTACGTTCCATCGTGTGATCCCCGGGTTCATGATTCAGGGTGGCGACCCCGAAGGTAATGGCAAGGGCGGGCCTGGGTATACGATTGATGATGAAATTAGTGACCTCAAGCACGAGACTGGTGTAATCTCCATGGCGAACCGTGGTCCCAATACGGCTGGTTCCCAGTTCTTTATCACCCAGCTGCCTCAGCCGCACCTGGATGGTAAGCACGCGGTCTTTGGTAAAGTTTTGTCCGGGCAAGATGTCGTTTGCCGCATTGAACAGGGCGATCCCATTATAAACATCAAAATACTGGAAAAGAAGTAATCTATGGCTACAAAGAAAAAAGCTTCACCCGTGAAGAAAGCCCCCGCAAAGGCTCCTGCTAAGAAGTCGGCTCCCGCGAAGGCCCCTGCTAAGAAGACGGCCCCCGCGAAGGCCCCTGCTAAGAAGACGGCCCCCGCGAAGGCCCCTGCCAAGAAGACGGCCCCCGCGAAGGCTCCTGCCAAGAAGACGGCCCCCGCAAAGGCCCCTGCCAAGAAGACGGCCCCCGCGAAGGCTCCTGCCAAGAAGACGGCCCCCGCGAAGGCTCCTGCCAAGAAGACGGCCCCGGCAAAGGCCCCTGCCAAGAAGACTGTCCCTGCAAAGGCTCCCGCTGCCAAGAAGACGGCCCCTGCGAAGGTCGCTACCCCTAAGAAGGGTGCTTCCGGAAAAGCTCCTGCAAAGACTCCTGCCAGTGTTGCTAAAAAGCCTGAGCCGGCCAAGAAGCCGACCTCTGCAAAGGGTGCCGTGCAGGATGCTTCCAAGGGTGGCAAGAAGGACAATGCCGAAAAGGTTGTTCAAGTCAAGAAACCCAAGATCGATAAGGCCCCGGCGACCGAGCCCGCTCCCGTAGACGTTGATGTGGATTCTACCGATGAGTCCACCGAAGTCAAGGGTGGCAAGCAGGGCAAGGGTAGCAAAACCAAGATCGAGCTCCCGTTTGCCGTGCTGCTGGAAGGTGGCAAGCGCCTTTCCAAGACCATCATGTTCTACGAGATCGACGAGCATGAAGATGGCGCCAACAAGAAGAAGGTGTCATCGGAACTCAAGAACCTGGAAAAGAAGCCTACCATGGCTGTCCGCCGTAAGGCTTCTCTTGCCGAAGAAACCCAGGAAGAGCTGACGGAACGCATCTTGAAGGAACTGGAAGAACAGAACCTGGCTTTCACCCGCGAGGCCGCCACCCAGATTTGCACTCGCTGCAACAAGAACCTGGTTTCTCCGGAATTCTGGGTGGACAAGCACCTGGGTTACTGTGAAGAATGTGCCGCAATCCTCAAGCTTGGCCAGTCCAAGGAAGCCCGCAAGGTGGATTACCAGATGGGTCTTCTCGGTCAGGATTCCCTGGACGAAGAGGATGAAGACAATGAATTCATGGACGGTCCCGACGCCGCTGACCTGAAGGAAGCGGAAGAGGAACTGGCTGAACTGGACGATTAATCGTTACAGATTGTTGAATGTAAAAAAGGCAGGTCCGGGAATTCGGACCTGCTTTTTGTATATGTTCAAGAACGAATGAGCTAGGAGTGCGGACGACTTAGTTCACTTTGCGCATGACCCCGATGACACGCCCGGCAATGGAGAAGTCCTTATTGCTCTTGACGATGATAGGGCGGTACTTGGGGTTGGCTGGTCTAAGTTCAATGTGGTCAGAGGTGGGCTGATAGTATTTGACAGTGGCTTCGTTGTCGATCTGGGCGACGATAATCTCACCACGTTCGGCGGATTTTTGCTGACGGGCGAAAATCAGGTCTCCATCAAATATGCCGGCATCGATCATGGAATCGCCACGGACCCTAAGAGCGAAAACGTCGCTGCGGCAGGCGAGGAAGTCTCGGTCTACGGTGACGGTGCCTTCGAGGTTTTGCACTGCCAGAATTGGTGTACCGGCAGCCACGCGGCCCACGATGGGAATCTCGACGGTGTTGCTACGCTGAGTTGCAGAACTCTTGCCGCTGTCGGTATCGAGAATCTCGATGCCGCGGCTGAGACGGGGAGAACGGTTGATGTAACCCTTCTTGATGAGGGCCGCCAGGATGGAGCGGACCCCGTTGGTGGAGGAAATCTCGAAATGGTTGCCGATTTCCCGGACGGTAGGGGGCATGTGGTTTTCCCTGGAATACTTTTTGATGTATTCGTAAATCTCGGCCTGGCGATCGGTCAAGTCTTTTTTCTTGCTTGAATTGTCCATTTTGAACCTCCCAAAATAGGGTTTGGAATTTCTATAGTATAAATATAATGCACAATTGGGCAAATGTCAATAGGTTCACTGCACAAAATTTCAGATTTTTTTGAACAAGCTCCGTAGGGGCCCGGTGGGCGCCCTCCCTAGTCGTTATAAATCTGAGCTTTATTATAGCACCGAAGGTGCCCATGAAAATAAACTGCTTCACCATAGATCCGTGATTAGCGTGTAGCAGTTTATTGAGTACGGGGAGGGTCTTAGGGAGGGGCCCGGTGGGCGCCCTCCCTAGTCGTTATAAATCTAAGCTTTATTATAGCACCGAAGGTGCCCACGAAAATAAACCGCTCAAACCATATGAACGTTGTTTGAATATAGCGGTTTATTGAGTGCAGGGGAGGGTGTTAGGGAGGGGCCCGGTGGGCGCCCTCCCTAGTCGTATTACTTCTTCGGCTCGATGACTTCCATGCCGCCCATATACGGCCTCAGCACTTCAGGAATCTTGAGAGAACCGTCTTTCTGTTGGTAGTTGTCGCAGATGCCCACCATCACGCGGGGGGTGGCGAGGCCGGAACCGTTCAGCGTATGCACGTAGACGTTCTTGCCGCCGATCTTCGTCTTGATGTTGGCACGGCGGGCCTGGTAGTCTTCGAAGTTAGAGCAGGAGCTGACTTCGAGCCACTTCTTTTCCACCGGGGCATAGACTTCCAGGTCGTAGCACTTGGCGGCACCGAAACCCAGGTCGCCCTTGCAGAGGGCCAGGCGGTGGTAGGGCAGTCCCAGCTTTTCGAGGAGCATTTCGCCGAAGCGGGTGAGTTCTTCGTGGTCTTCGTAGCTCTTTTCCGGATGGGCGAAGTAGACCATCTCGACCTTGTTGAACTGGTGCAGGCGGAGAAGGCCGC
>CAMHOW010000078.1 GCA_946186895.1 uncultured Fibrobacter sp. | reverse complement strand
GGCTACATGGAGGCTGCATGGCTACGAAAGTTTTGGTTAAAGAATGTCAATACGCTGAATTTAAACAGTCTTGGCAAGATGAATACCTGAAATGGATTTGCGCATTCGCAAATACCGAAGGCGGGTCGCTTTTTGTCGGTGTTGACGATAAAGGCTATGTTTGTGGTGTTAAGAATGCTCATAAGTTGAGTGAAGATATTCCGAATAAGATTCGCAACACGATGGGCGTCATTTGCGAGATGCGACTGCTCAATGCTGGTGGGTTGGATTACTTTGAAATCAAGGTGGACAAGTATCCGGTCCCGATTAGCTACAGGGGCCGCTATTACAAGCGTTCGGGCTCCACGGTGCAAGAATTGAGCGGTGTCGAGATAAACAGGTTGACTTTGTTCATGCAGGGCCGCACTTGGGATTCCGTTCCTGTTCCCGGAATTTCAATGAAGGAGTTGGATCACGGAGCGCTAAGGTTGTTCAGGGAAAAGGCGGTCGAATCGCAGCGTCTCGATAAAAAGGCTGCCGGAGTCTCGGTGCAGAATCTTCTCCAGAATCTCCGTTGCACCGAAGGTAGCCATTTGACACGGGCGGCCATGATGTGTTTCCATCCTGACCCGGAACGCTGGGTTACGGGAGCGTATATAAAGATTGGCTTTTTCGCGACCGAAGCGGATATTTTGTACCAAGACGAAATCCATGGACCGCTTTTGATTCAGGTCGAGCGGGCGATGGACTTGATTTTCACGAAATACATGAAGGCGTTGGTGAGTTACGAGGGAATCAATCGCCAGGAGCGGTTCTTTTTCCCGCCCGACGCTTTCAGGGAATTGTTGTTGAATGCCGTTGTCCATAAGGATTACACCGAAACGACTCCTGTCCAAATCAAGATTTATTCTGACCGTATCTGGATGTGGAATCCGGGCAACATGCCTGAAGAAGTGAAGGTAAAGGACCTTTTCAAAAAGCATGTTTCCAAGCCCCGTAACCCAAATATTGCCAATGTATTTTTTAAGAGCGGCTATGTGGAAAGTTGGGGGCGTGGCTATTACAACATCGAATTGGCTTGCGAAAAAACTGATTCTAAACTCCCTAAGCCAAAGACCGAATTTGGCGGGCTTACGGTTGAATGCCGTGCAAGCGACCAGTATAAGGAACTTGCTAGTAAATGGAATATAGGTGGGGCGAACCGAACTATAAATCCGCCTATAAATCCGCCTATAAATCCGCCTATAAATAAGACGCAACAAGTTCTATTGGATTTGGTTAAAGAAAACAACAATTATACTTATGATGATTTAGCGTCGTTAACAAATAAGCACCGCGATACTGTTCGTGAGAACTTGAAAAAACTTCAGGAACTCGGCCTCATCCGTAGAGTCGGCGCGCGTAAGAATGGCCATTGGGAAATTGTTGAGAAATAAAATCCAAGTGTTGCCCCATGAAATTTGGGAAGGCGGCAATTTTGATCGAATAAAAAAAGGCCAACGGGCCGTTGGCCAATTTTAAAAAGGCTTTACCTTCGTCCCAAGAAAAAATTGCAAGGAAAATACGTAGCAATTTGATAATCACTGATTGTCAAATCTCTAATTCCTCTGATTTTACGCTAAGTTGGACTCATTACCTGGTGCTCATGCTATCATCCAGCCGCTGAACGAGAACTACCCACAAGACTACCCAATACCACCCAATCGCTGATCGAATCGAGGCTTGATGTGGGTGACGAGAGAGGGTGTTGACTTTCCTCAAACCTCTTTGTATATTTATCCCCGTATTACGACAATCCCTGCGACAGTCGGCATAGGCCTTGCGGCCCGTACGTGCATCCGCGGTGGGGTTCATCAACCTTCTTGTTGATGTTGTTGGATAAAAGCATCCAAAACATAAATAAACCCTAATTGTGCCTTCAGAGTAGGCGCAATTAAAACCGTTTTTAACGTTCGCTCATGCCGAGCGGGCTAGAGGATTATTATGGCAAGAAAAACTGATAAATTGGCTGTCGCGGATTTCCCGCTCATCGACGAAACGTTGTTGAAATCGCGGATATATACCATCCGCGGGGTCAAGGTGATGCTCGATGCCGACTTGGCCGAGATTTACGGGTACGAGACGAGATTTTTCAATCGCCAGGTAAAAAACAACATTGATCGATTTGCAGAGGATTTTCGATTTCAATTGAGTGAGGATGAAATGCAAAACTTGATGTGCAAAAAATGCACATCAAGTTGGGGTGGAACACGAAAACTGCCGTATGCCTTCACCGAACAGGGCATCTATATGCTTATGACGGTTTTAAAAGGTGACCTGGCGATTCGTCAAAGTATGGCCCTAATTCGCCTTTTCAAGCAGATGAAGGACTATATCGTCGCAGAAAACCAATTGTTACTCGGTAACAACGGTATCACGGAGATTGCCGCCCAAACAATCCAAAATACGCGCGACATCGCTTTGTTGTCTAACGAAATGCGTGAAAATCGAGACGCCCTTCAGAAAGTCATGGAGAATTTCGTTGATCCCTCAACTTATAGGCACTTCCTGATTCTAAATGGACAGAAGTTGGAAGCCGATGTCGCCTACGCACAGATTTACGGCATGGCCAAGAAAGCTCTGTTGATTGTTGATAACTATATTGACGTCAAGACGCTGAATTTGCTTCGGAATGTGCGCAAGGGCGTTTCTATCTTGATTGCGAGCGACCAGTGCGCCCGCATAACGGACGATATGCTCAACGATTTCCGTGCCGCAATGCCGGGTGTTTCAATTGACAAAGTTTCTGCTGCGCATAAGTTCCACGACCGCTATATTCTTGTTGACTTTAAAATTAAAAGCGAAAAGCTGTACCATTGCGGAGCTTCAAGCAAGGACGCCGGCAACAAGATTACGACTATTGTACAACTGGACGATGTTGAGGCATATCGTAACATGTTCGAGGAATTGTATGACAAGTACCATATGCTCCGGACCAAGCAACAGCTTTCCGCCGATGCCAATAAGGCTGCCGGCATGACGCTCAACGAAATCAATGCCGAAATTGCCGCAGCCAGGAGCGGCAAATAACTATTCCCCGACGGCCTTGTAGCTCTTGGGGATATTCAGGCGCCAGGTGCCCAGGCTAAAGGATTTTCCGTGGGTCACTTTCTTGATGCGGATTTCCAAAAAAGGCTTCCCGTCGCGCTCGAAGCGGATGTTCTTGGGCATCTCACGGCCTTCAAGAGTCCCGACGTCCGAGAAGACGATTCTCTCGGGCTTTCCATCGCGACCCTGGCGCAAGAGCCACTGGACGCGTCCGTCTTTTTCGCCATAGGTAAAGAGCCGGCCAGTGGGTTCCTTAGCCTTCACCACAGTCACACCTGCCGAATCCGTCGAGCCTTCTTTCTCGAAGCGCTCCGGCAAAAGCTTGCCCTCGAACAGGGCCGCAACCTGGTGGATATGCACCAGCGGGAGCGTGTTGTCGTTCAAGAGCCCCACCATGTAGCCGTTGCCCTTCACGTAAAGTTTTTCCGTAGGAAACACCATCTGCCAGCCGGATTCTGTCCACAGCATAGAGGCGACGCCGATTCCCAAGGGGCCTGTCAATTCCAGGCGGTAACGTTTACCGGGTACAGAGAACAGCACGGCATCGAATTCCTGGACATCGCCGTTTTCTTGGGTAATATTCAGCTGGAATTTCGCCCGCAGGCTATCGAGGGGAGCTTCTTGCACACAGCCTGCAGAAGCATCGCATGTACCACTACCCGAAACGCCACGGCTCCCGGCGCAACCCGCCAAGAACGCCAAGGCAAGAGCCATGAGCAGGGCTCCGAGAAAACGTTGGAAAAAAAAGGCGGCGATCATTTTAGATAGATCCTCGCCTTCGCGAGGATGACATTAGTGGTATTAATGACGTTAGTGATGTTTCTTCAGGAATTCCTTGGCGGTGGCGTCGTTCGGTTTCAGCTTGAGCAACTGCTTGTAAGATTTTACCGCATCGCTAGTCTTGCCTGCTGCCGCCTGCATGGCGCCTATGTGTTCCCAATAGACGTAATCTTCCTTGAAATTGTCGCTCTTGATTTGCTGCATCACGGCAAGGGCTTCCTCATATTTTCCCTTGCGGTAGAGCCCCCAGGCCTTAGAATCCAGATACGCTTCTGTCGGGGTCTTACCCCTTTCGAGGGCCAAAGCCTTATCCACCAGCATAATACCCTTGTCCACTTCTTCGGGAGAACGGTTCAAGTCGATAAGGGAATAGCCGTAATAGTTGTACATTTCGGCCCTATCAAGCTCACCCCTGTCAGGGGCCGTCAGCAGATACTCAAACAGCTTGAAAGATTCATCGTACTCTTTCATCTGTTCCAGGTTCATCGCCATAAAGTAACGAACAACCAGACTGGTAGAATCGCCCATGAGCATGCTTTCCCAGAACAGGTTCGCCTTGGAGCGCGCCTCTTTTGCCTGGAACAGTTTCAAGGAATCAGCCTTGGTATCTTTCTCTATGGACTGCGCCTGTGCTACCAGAATTTTGGCGTAGGTATGCTGCAAGTGCCTGTAAGTTTTTTGGGCTTCATGATTCACCTGGGCAACCGACGCGGAATCGGCGATGCCCGCCATAGGCGTCCAGTTGGTCCAGACTCCAAGCAGGGAGTCCAGCAGATAATAGGCCTGCTGGTACTTGCCCGCATAGCCATAGGTCATGGCCAAGAAATCCTTGTCGTTACCGTCCAGAATGGAGTCCGCACGCACGGCGTAGGCAACGGCATCGTCCTTCTTTTTTTCGGTGAGGGCGATTCCGGCCAGAGCCCTGCAGGCCTGGGCCGCAAAGGGCTTGCTCGTGAGGCCCTCCAAGGCCTTGTTGTAATGGACCTTCGCGCTATCCACCTCGTTCTGGGCGTATTCGTAGTTGGCCAAGAAATAAATCAGTACAGGAGATTCCAGATGGTCGGTGTAGATCTTTTTCCGCAAAAAGGCGAGAGCGTCGGCACGACTGTCTTTGGCGATCACCAGGAGCACCAGGTTGATCATGTTCTCTTCGTATTCCGACACGGTGCTGAGGGTATCCACGATGGCCCGGGCCTCGGCATTGCGTTTTTGGATGATAAGCCCCTGCACCTGCTGGAGCAACATCTTCTTGTCGCCGGTAGCCTCGTAGCCCTTGGCAAAAAGCTCCACCACGGCGGAATCCTTGTGCATGTCGATGAGCAAGTTCAGCTGCCGCTGGAAAAGCGAAGAGATGTAATTCACCTGGGGGAGCAGCAGGTCATAGACCCGCACCAGTTCCTTTTTGTCTTGCACCGCTTCCAGAAACAGGCTGTAATCGTACAGGAGCGTCATGTCCTGGTAGCGCGAAGAATCCAGCGCCAGATTGAAATACCGACGGGCGGAATCGGCTATTCCTGCTTTTACATACAACTTAGCAAGCAGCTCAAACTGACCGGGGTTCGTCTTGCCTTTCAGCTGGTTGGCACGTTTAGCTAGCACCAGCGCGGCAGAATCTTCGCCGTGGGCGGCAATCCGTTCGGCCACGGCGAAGGAGAGGTAGCGGCTTTCAGGGTCCGCCTCGAAAGCCCGCTGCCAGAAAATTTCGGCCAGGGCCTTTTCGCCCCGGAGTTCCATTTCCATCGCCCGAATAAACGACTCGTGAGCCACGTCCAAATTCTGAACAGGGGCAGCTTTCGGTTTGTCAGAGGCTGCAGGGAGTTTTGCAAGGGCGGCGGAGTCAGCAGCGGTCATCTGGGCGGCGCCAGCATCCTTGCGGGGCGCAGAGCTACAGGCCGCAAAGAATACGGCTAGTGCCAAACTCAAGATGAACCAAAGACCGCCACGGAACATAACTAGTCTGCAATGACAAAGTCAATCTTGGTTTCGGGCAACAAGTAGTCGCCTTCCTTGGGAGACGTTTCCAGAACAGTGTTGGGGGCCTCGCCGTTTTCGGCCTTCACGCGTTTTACGTTGCCCACCTTAAACCCAAGCTGTTCCACCTTCACGTATACATCGTCAATGACCTCGCCCGTAAAGGAGGGCAGCAGCACGCGACCGAGAGTTTCGCCCGCCGAAATAACCACGTTGACCGTATCGCCTACGCGCACGGTATCGCCCGCCATCGGATCGGTACGGATAACAACCCCGCGAGGGATGCTCTTGTGGGCGCCCTTGATAATCTGGCCCTGCACAAGCCCTGCACGGGTCAAAGTGATGGAGGCCTGCTTCTGGCTCTTTCCGCGCAAGTCGGGAATTTCCACCTGACGGAGCCCGAGACTCCTGGTAATCTGCACGGTGCGGCCAATCTTGGCCATGCGTCCTGCGGCAGGCATCTGCACCAGCACGCGGCCCGCAGGCACCTGGGCATTGTAACGGCCCTCTTCCAGCCACTTAGACTTGAAACCTGCCTTGGCAAGGGCCGCGTCGGCTTCGGCCTCTGTCATGCCCTCTAGCTTGGGAACTTCGGCGGTGCTAGTGAACTGTCCAGAAAAAATAGGCAGCGCAATCTTGTCTACGACCAGCGCGAGAACTATAAGAATCACCACCCAGGCAATAACCGCCTTAATGAACGGCGATGTCTTAAGCCATGAAAAAAACTTCTTTATCTTGTT
The DNA here is from genome assembly GCA_946186895.1 of uncultured Fibrobacter sp. GTDB lineage: Bacteria > Fibrobacterota > Fibrobacteria > Fibrobacterales > Fibrobacteraceae > Fibrobacter. The sequence goes on along the minus strand of CAMHOW010000078.1, from coordinate 3,810 downwards.
CATTCTCTAAAAAACTACCCTTTCGCGGCCTTCTCTTGCAAAGACTCCTCGTCGAAAATCACGATGTCCTTGCCTGTGACAGCAATGGTCCCGATCTTTACCAACAGAGAGCTGATGCGGCTCACCGTCTCGCGGGTGGTGCCCGACATGTCCGCCAACTGCTGCTGTGTGGGGCGGTTGTGGATGACGGTGACCATCTTGCCGTTGTCGGTGTGGATGCGCACGCCGCGTTCTTCCATGAGGTTCAGCAGGGTGCCGGCCACGCGGCCGCTGACCGACATGGTGGAGAGGGAACCGATTTGCTTGTTGGCCTTGCGGAGCCGCTTGCTCATTTCGGAGAGGAGCGACATGGCGAGTTCGGGGTATTGCTTGATGAGCGAGAGGAAGGCGTCGCGGTAGATGATCATCAGCTGGGAGTCGCTGACGGTGCGGACCGAGGCGGAGCGGGGCTCGCCGTCGATGAGAGACATTTCGCCGAAGAAGTCGCCGCGCTCGAGGAAGCTGAGGATGGTTTCGCGGCCGTCCACGCCGGTCATGTACACTTGGACGGAGCCCGAGGCGATGAGGTAGAGCGCCTGGACGGAGTCGTCACCTTCCAGCACTACGGTTTCGTCACGGTTGAAGTTCTGCACTTCGACCAGGTCGGCCAGGAGTTTCAGCTGGTCGTCGGTCATTTCCGAGAACAGCTCCACTCCCTTCAGCAATTCCAAAACGCTAGCGTCCATGTTTTCCTCTCTTCTTGCCATCCCCTCTCCCCAGTGGCTAGTCCAAATCTACGACGATGCTCTGGTCGCGCTTGGCACCGATAGAGATCATGCCGATTTTCACGCCCACCAGTTCCGCCATGCGGTTTAGGTACTTGCGGGCATTTTCCGGCAGGTCTTCCAGCTTGCGGCACTTGGTGGTATCGCACTTCCAGCCCGGCATTTCTTCGTAAACCGGCACGCAGCGGCCGACCTTGGAAAGCTGGTTCGGGAAGTTTTCGATCTTTTCGCCGTCGCATTCGTAGTGAGTACAAATCTTGATGGTATCAAAGGTGTCGAGCACGTCAAGCTTGGTGATGGCCAGGTGAGTCAGGCCGTTCACCACGGCAGCCTTGCGGACCACCGGAGCGTCGAACCAACCGCAGCGACGGTTACGACCGGTGGTGGCACCATATTCGTTACCAATCTTACGGAGCGTGTCGCCCGTTTCGTCCAGAAGTTCTGTGGGGAACGGACCGTTGCCCACGCGAGTGGTGTAAGCCTTGACAACACCCACAACCTGGTCAATAGCCGTGGGGCCAATGCCAGCGCCGCAGCTTGCATAGCCTGCGACGGTGTTGCTAGAGGTCACGAAGGGGTAAGTACCCTGGTCCACGTCGAGGATGGTACCCTGGGCACCTTCAAATACCAGACGCTTGCCAGCCTTTACGGCGGCATAGAGCATGGCGCTCACGTCGCGCACAAAGGGCTTGATCTTCTGGCCCAGTTCCAGGTAGTCCTTGATGACCTGTTCCGGATCGATTTCAGGAACATCGTACATCACCTTGAATTCTTCGTTGTGAACCTTGGCCATGGCTTCGACGCGGGGGCGAAGTTCGCGTTCGTCCATCAGGTCGCCCACACGCACACCAATGCGGTTCACCTTGTCGCTATAGCAGGGGCCAATGCCACGGCCCGTGGTACCGATAGCGCCCTTGCCGGCCTTCTTTTCCTTGGCCTTGTCGAGGGTCGAATGGTACGGGAGCACCACGTGAGCATTGTCGGCAATGAACAGGCGACCTTCGGGGTTGATGCCCTTGGTGTGCAGGTCAGCAATTTCGGCCAGGGTCTGCACCGGGTCCAGCACCACGCCGTTACCGATCACGCAAATCTTATCGTCGTGCATAATGCCGGAGGGAATCAGGTGGAACACGAACTTCTTGTCGCCCACTTCGACGGTGTGGCCAGCGTTTGCGCCGCCCTGGAAACGCACAATATAGTCTGCGTCCAGCGTCAGAAAATCAACAACCTTGGCCTTGCCTTCGTCACCCCACTGGGAACCGATTACAACACGATTTGCCATATATCCTTCGTTTTTTGTCTTTCTAGTTAAACACGAAAATTCAAGCGCAGAGGCCTTCCCTGCGCCCTTTTTCGCCCTAAAGATAGTAAACGGGGTTAAGGGCCAGGAGCTAGGGGCCGGCGTTAAGGGGAAAATTCCCGATTTGTAGCCATTTTTTAATTACATTTCCAATGATAATGTTTAATTCCATTTAACAATGGAGATAAAATGAAACAAATCATTTTGGCAGCTTTAGTCCTTGCCTCCACATTCCTGTTTTCAGGATGTGCGCACCAATATGCGCTAAAAGAAAATTGGGTTGATGACGACGATTTAATCGCCGTAGTCAGCGCGCCAGACATCAGAAAATGGTCTAAACAATTTGGGACACCGGTGTTCACAGAAATCCGACAGGATACCGTTGAATTCATCTACAACTATAAGCCCCATCTTTATAAATCCGCAGACAATGGCCGCATATTTAAGCCCAATGACAAAGATCGTGTAGACCTCTGGAACGATCGTACCGAATATGTTGGCATGGTCGTCTACCAAAACCGCATTATACAAGTTCGACCACGGCCTGATTATGTAGCAACGGAACAAGTCCAAACAGCCAACTCGTTCCCCTATTGGATTTTCGGTATTGTCGCTCTTGTCGGCGGAATCATCACACTCATCATCATAGAGAATTCATGAGACTACTAGCTATTCTTCTACTCTGTATAGGATTCTGCTTTGCGCAAGAATCGACCTGTGAGAAGTTTTGCACAGAATGCTCCAACAGCGACGCAGACATTTGCAAGCAAGTGTTTGAAACATGCAAGTGTTCTTTTGAATCAGATTTCTCAGACAGTGACAACAGCTCCATAGATGAAACTGTTGATAGTCCAAAACCGCTCGCAAGCACAGCCTTCGGCGAGCCCAAAGACTCACAAAACGACGGTCCCCTCTCAAGTGTAGACTTTGGAGAAAAAGGAGACAGCCACTCAACAGCCGTTTTGCAAGAAGATGGCTCCTATAAATTGCAAAGCAAAGGTCAAATTTGGATAGCCGTTTCGGCTATCGGAACAATTGTATTAGTTGCAATCTTGTTAGCAGCACTGTAACAAGTTACGGCACCTTACACGACCGCAACGCTCCTCAGCAAATAACATTTCTCCGGTCAGAGCGTTGCTCTCGTCGTCACGGCTTGTTAATACAAGCCGCTTCTCCTCACTACGGCACTTCGACGCTGTCGAGAATCTTCTGCACGACGGTCTCGGCGGAGACTTCTTCCGCTTCGGCCTCGTAGCTCAAGATAATGCGGTGGCGGAGCACTTCCATAGCGACGGCCTTCACATCTTCCGGCGTCACGTAGGCACGGCCCTGAATGAACGCGTGGGCCTTCGAAGCCTGGGCAAGACCAATAGAAGCACGGGGAGAGGCGCCCACTTCCACAAAGCCCACCAGGTCACTGCGCTTGATGCTGCCCGGATCGCGAGTCGCAAGCACCAGGTTCACGATGTATTCACGCACGCGTTCGTCCACGTACACCTGCTTCACCAGCTGGCGAGCAGCGAGGATATCTTCCTTCGTGGCGACGGCCTGCGGCTGACGGAGCCCCGCACCGGCGACAGCGTCCAAAATCTTCATTTCGTCGGCCTTGTTCGGGTAGCTGACCTTCACCTTCAACAGGAAACGGTCCACCTGGGCTTCGGGCAGCGGGTACGTACCTTCCTGCTCGATGGGGTTCTGCGTGGCAAGCACCAGGAACGGCTCGTCCAGCTTGAACGTCTCGTCGCC
>CAMHOW010000077.1 GCA_946186895.1 uncultured Fibrobacter sp. | reverse complement strand
CTGCCCAGGCGGCTTCGAAAGCCTTGTCGAGGGTCTTGCCGGTAGCAAGTCCGCAGGGGTTCATGTGCTTCACGATGACGACGGCGTTTTCTCCGGCGAATTCGCGTGCCATCTCGAGGGCGGCGTCAGCATCTACGATGTTGTTGTAAGAAAGTTCCTTGCCCCAGAGCTGCTTCGCGGTGGCGAGGCTTGCTTCGGTGCAGGTCGGGTCGCGGTAGAACACAGCGGACTGGTGGGAGTTTTCACCGTAGCGCATGGGCTTCGGGTCTACGAATTTCAAAACGAGTTCTTCGGACATAATGTTTCCTTTGTTGTCTTACAATCAAAAATATAGAAAATGGCAATAAAAAGAAATGGCGGCTCGCTGGCCGCCATAATGAAAGAGTCTTACTTCTGACCGGGGTATTTCACTCGGGTATGGTAGGTTCCGTCTAGGCTACGCAAGAATGCCTGCTCCAATTTGAACAGTTCCCGAACCGACAGGTTGCATTCGCTAAACTGCCCTTCGTTGAAACGCCCTTGGATGGTGTTGTGGATCATTTCTTGCAGGGCTTCGGAATCCATGTTAGACATAGAACGGCTAGTGGCCTCGATGATGTCGGCCAACATGAGGATTGCGGTTTCCTTGCTCTGGGGTTTGGGTCCCTTGTACTTGAAATCCTCAATGTTTATAACCTTCGAAGGATCGTCCTTGGCGGCTTCCTGGGCCTTGTGGTAGAAATACTGGATGGTGGTGGTGCCATGGTGTTCGCAGATGCCTGCAGCCACCAGTTCGGGAATCTTGTATTCCTGTGCCAGGGCGTAACCCTGTTCCACGTGCCCGCAGATAATCTTTACGGACTGCATCGGGTCTAGGGAATTGTGGGGGTTGATTCCCTGCTTCTGGTTTTCGGTAAAGAATTCCGGACGCATGGTCTTTCCGATGTCGTGGTACAGCGCCATGACGCGGACCAGCAGGGAATTGGCCTCAATGCTTTCGGCCACCTTTTCGGCAAGGTTCGACACCTGGATGCTGTGGTGGAATGTTCCGGGAGCAAGTTCCGAGATTCGCTTCAGAGCCGGACGGTTAAAGTCCGACATCTCCATCAGGGTAAGTACCGTGGTAATGCCGAAGACGCGTTCCATCAGGTGAACAAAGAATGCCGAGGCGATGGCGACGCACACCGCGAAGTTAGCACTGGCAGCAATGAGGCTCTGGTAGAACACCTCGAAGCCCATGCGGTTGCGCAGCAGTAACATGATGCTGATGGCGGCTGCCATGGAAAGGATGCCCACGATAATGGCGTAGATAAACTGGACGCGGTAACGAATCTTTACGAGTGGCGCGAGCGAGATAATTAGGACTGCGAATATGGTAATGGTAGCGGCCAGGTCGTAACCATTGAGAATACCGAATATCAGGGAAGACATTACGGAGAAGGCAAGCCCGAGCTTATAGTTGAAAAGAACCGTGGCAATAACAGGGGTGAATGCGAAGGGGTAGAGCCACATGAATTCCACACCCTTCACTTGGCCGTTGAGCAGGTCGGCCATGTTTAGGTTATTGGACAGGTAGTGTACGGCCCAGAAGGCCAAAAGCTGGATGATGGCAAGGGCCACCAGGCTCCAGAGCTGCCGAGGGCTCTTGAACTTGCGTACGGTGTCGTTGTAGAAGAAATAGAAGAAGAAGGCGATGATGATGAGGGCGATGATGATGGCCTGTCCGAAGGGGGCCGTAAGGGTCCTCTCATTCTCTTCTTTCTGTTGAGCCTGTTGCAGGGCTTCGATCTTTTCGAGGATTTCCTTGGTGACGGGAGCGCCCTGGCTTACGATTTCCATGCCGCGGGGAACCATACCCTTGATGAGGGTGACCTTGTCTCGGGCGGCCACCTTGCGGGCTTCCGTCTCTTTTTCCAGGTAGAATACGTTAGGCAGCGAGAACACGTAAAGAACTTCGTAGAAGGCACTCTGCAATCCCTGGTCGTTGGGGAAAGCCTGCTGCAACTGGGCAAAGGCTTCGTCAATGCGACGCTGCAACGGCTGGATGGCGCTTGCCTCCAGGGTAGTCTCTTCGCTGTCGCGGATCATGGCCACGGTGGTCTTGTTGTAGATCAGGTGCTTGATGTCCTGGACGTTGTAAGATTCCATGAACAGCTTGAGTTCGGTCTCTGTTTTGGCAAGGAGGGTGTTAGAAACGCCACGCTTGAGCATTTGGTTGAATACCGAGAAGACAGAGTCGCGAGCCTTGGAATTCTGGCTTAATGGCTTGATGGCGGTAATGGAAAGTCTCTGCTTAAGAACTTCGTAGATGCGAGATGCTTGCTGGACCTTCATTTGCAAGGTGTCTGCCGCTTCGGGGCTGGAATTGCCGGAAGCGTTGTTAATCTGGGCCTGCAAGATTCCGTATTGCGCGAGCTTGTGCAGGTACTGCTTCAGGTCTTCGCTAATGCGGTTGGTCTCGTCGGTGTTGTATTCAAAGATGGCGCTGACCTTCTCTTCGGCACGCTGGCGCTCCACTTCGATTTCTTGCTTAGACTTGGGGATGTCGAAGTTGATAGGGGAGATAATGGTACGGGTACTGAGCTGGCCCAGGTGGGGGTGATCCGCCTGCATGGCGATGTTCTTGTCGGGGAACAGGAATATGGCGATAGCTGCGACCAATACGCAACCGAGGAAAAGATGGAGTTTCTTTTTCTTCTTTTTCATTTGGATTCCTTTTGTTCGTAGGCGGACAAAATATCCTTCACCAACGGATGCCGCAGGACATCGGTGGCGGTAAATTCAATCTGGGCAATCCCTCTGATTCCGTTCAGGATAGACATGGCATGCTCTAGGCCCGACTTTTGGCCTTGGGCCAGGTCCACCTGGGAGGTATCGCCGGTGATAATGGCCTTGCTGTGGGGGCCAAGCCTGGTGAGGAACATCTTCATCTGGGGGACGGTGGTGTTCTGTGCCTCGTCCAGGATGATGAATGCCCGCTTGAGGGTGCGCCCGCGCATGTAGGCTAGGGGGGCCACCTCGATGGCGCCGGATTCCTCGTAACGGCGGAGCTTTTCTGCGGGCAGGAGCTCGGAGAGGCTGTCGTGGATAGGCCGCAGGTAGGGGGCGATCTTCTCTTTCAGGTCGCCGGGCAAAAATCCAAGGGATTCTCCCGCCTCCACGGCCGGACGAACCAGGCATATCCGTTCAGCCTCGTTACGCTCGAGGCTTGCCACCGCGAGGGCCACCGCAAGAAACGTTTTACCCGTTCCGGCGGGCCCTTTGGCAAAGATGACGTCGTTCTTTTCGACGGCTTTTACCAGTTCTGCCTGGGAGGGCGTCTTGGGGCCGATAGAAATGCCGAACCGGTTCCGGATGATGGGGGCGGTTCCGATGGAAAAGTCCTTGACGGTTTGGTCCGTGGATTTTCCGAGAAGCCGTTCCACCTGGGGGGCGGTAAAGCTTTCCCCATGTTTGGCGGCAATTTTCAGCTGGTCCAGGACCGTCAGCAGTCCCTGCAGGTCGGCACCCGCCTTGGGCTTCAGGGTGAGTCCCGGAAGCCTGGTCTGTATTTCAACACAAAAACGGCCTTCCAATAAGCGGAAAACCGTTTCGTTCTCTCCCGAAACCATTCGTTTCAGGTTATCAGAGATGGAGTAATGTTCCAAATGGCCTACTCGGCGTCGGGACGTTCCACAGGAATGCCCAACTTGTTCTTGGCGTCGAAGATTTCCTTACGGAGCTTGTGGTTTTCTTCGGTCATGGCCATAGCTTCGTCTTCGGTCTTCTTCAGCTTGTTTTCGTCAATCTTTTCTTTCTGCACGGCGGCCTTTCCGGATCCGCCGGAACCGCCTTCTTCATAGCCACCTTCGTCACTGCTACCACCGGAAGAGCCGGCGCAAGCGGTGAAGAGTGCAAGGGACAGAGATGCAAGGATCAGTTTCCAATTTTTCAAAAATGACATTATTCAGGCTCCATTCTAGTCTGTGTTGCGTAAAATGTATATTATTTACGGCAAAAAAGTTGTAAAAAAGTGAAATCCTTATGAAAAATGCCGAAATTTTGAGAAAATCCTATTCTCAGGTCTTTATTTCCTCCCCGGACTACGATTCCTGTTCCCTATACGAACACCGTCGCCAAGAGATGATGTCAAAGCTGGATTCTTTTTGCGTTTTTGGGGGAATGCCCAGGGATCCTGGCTCGGAGGAGGCCTTTGCGGAAACCTGGACCCGTTTTGTCCAGGACCCGGCCTTTCTGTACCTTACGGGGGTGAACCAGCCCGGTTGCTACCTGGTGCTGGACCCTAGGGCCAAGAAATCCGTGCTTTTTGTACCAGAGAAGAATCCGTACCGTGAATTCTGGAATGGAAAGCGGCTGGGTGTCGAGCCTAAATGTGACGATGTTTCCCGGGTCACGGGCATCGCCGACATTAGGGATGCAGATGAGTTTTTGTCTTTCATTGAAAAGATGGCCCAGAAATACCGGTCCAAGGGTTTCGGTTATGTGTTCTATTATGAGAAATTCCCAGGAGACCATAACTACAAGTTGGCGGGCCGGGTGTCTGCGGTTCTTAGATATTTCAAAATGACGGTGAAGACCTGCTCGGCCATCCACTTTGCCCAGAGGCTCCCGCTGGAAAACGAACGCATCGCCGACGCTAAGAAGGCCCAGACCATTACGGAGAAGGCCTTCCGGAGCCTGCTCCCGAGGGTGAAGAATTTTAAGAACGAGCGGGAACTTTACCTGTACCTGAACTACGAGATGCAACGCCGAAGTGACGGCGACCTGGCGTTCCCCACTATAGCCGCCTCCGGAGAGAACGCCTGTTGCCTGCATTATGTAAAGAACGATGAGCCCCTGAAGGCAGGGAAGTTGATACTCTTGGATTTTGGCGTGCGTTACGGAACCCTTCATAGCGACATTTCCAGAACAATTCCCCTGAATGGGAAGTTCAATCCCTTACAGGCGCTGCTATACCAGATCGTTTTGGACTCTGCGTTAGTTTATCAGAAATCCGTGAAACCCGGAGTGAGCCTGAAAGAAATAGGCCAGATTCCTTGGGAATTTATCATGGATGAACTGGAATCCCGATTGGTAAAGGCCCACAAGGGCAAGTTCAAACTGTGTTATGACAAGAGACCCCATGGGGTGAGTCACTTTATCGGTGAGCACATTCACGATGGTGACCCGGGTTCCCGTTCCTTGGATACCGTCTTGGAACCGGGTATGCTCATTTCTTGTGAGCCGGGACTGTACGGTGAATTCGAGGGAGTGTTCAACGGGCGGCGCTACCGCGAAAAGATCGGTATCCGCATCGAGGATGACCTGCTGATTACGAAAACGGGCTTTTTGAACATTTCAAAGAAAATCCCGAAAGAAATAGCAGAGATTGAGCGGCTGATGCAGGGATAGGAATTTCTAATTCAGATTTATGAATTCGGATTTTGGAGTTACTTATTCAGAAATATGAACTCTGAATTCTGAACTCCGAATTCTGAACTAGTTCTAAAAAAGCTATCTTTACCTTCAAATTTTTACGAAGGTCCAAAATGTGGAAATATAGCGGAGCGATCCGATTCTTTCTTTCTATCCTTGCGGTAACGTTTGTCCAGATGGGTGTGTTCATTTACGCCCAGAAGATTCTGTCCGGCTCTTTTGCCGGGGTGGAGGGCGGCCAGAACTGGCAGAGCCTGATGCTGCAAATCTTCTTCATCGCTCCCTACGTGATTTTTGTCTGGGCGGCGGGGCTTTTCTCCAACAAGTTCTCCAAGAACAAGGTGCTGGCCTGGTCGTCTCTCTTTATGACGGCATTCGTCATAGCTATGGCGGTGCTGGTGACCTGCGGTGTACCCCGTGTAGCGTTCTGGCTCTGCATAGGCCTTTCTACAGGTTTTGCGGTGCACAGTGCGGCCAAGTACGCCGTGCTGAAAGAGATGTTCGGCGTTCGGAACCTGAGCTACGCCAACGCCTTCTTGCAGATTTTTTCGTTAAGCGGTATCATTGCGGCCAGTTGGCTTGCCATCGTGGGCGTGAACCTCATTGACCTGGGTAGCCTTGCCAAGTACGAGGCCGTGGGCAGGATTATCTCTAAATCAGTGGTGATTCCCTGGATTCTGGTGGGGGTGAGCGTGCTTGGTACCGTGGCGAGTTTCTTGATCCCGAAGGTCAAGTATGCCGACCCCAACGTTAGTTTTACCACCGCCCGGCGCAGGTTTAGCCTGGGCTGGCGCCAGCGTCCTCTGCGCGCCACCATAATCGCCCTCTCCATGTTCTGGGCCATGGCCCAGGTGTTCACCCTTCTGTTCCAGGATGTATCCGGCTCCGAGACGGTGAACATGATTCAGAACTACCTGCCCTTTGCCATCGGGGGCCTGATGGTGGGCTCCATCTTTGCAGCCAGGAACTCCAAGGACTTTATCGAGACGGGCTTTATCCCCCTGGGCATGATTGGGGCCTCCCTTTGCATGCTCCTGATTCCCTTTATGGTGCACCCTGTGGCCCTTTCCGTGATTTATGTACTGGTGGGCTTCTTTGGTGGCATGTTCCTGGTGCCTGTGAACGCCCTCTTGCAGTACAATACCCGCCCCAATAACTCCGGCTGGGTCATTGCCCTTGCGAACTTGATTCAGGCTATTGTTCTGGGTATTTTCTTGGTGCTTTATTCGGTGATGGTGCATTACACCCATATCCGTCCGCAACTCTACTTTGTGGGACTTGGCCTGATTTCTCTGTGCGTGTTCGCCTGGACCATCACGAATCTGCCCCAGGCTTTGCTCCGCTCCCTTTTGCGCCTGGTGTTCAGCCGCCACAAAATTCGCGTGCTGAACGTGGGCAATATTCCCAATGCGGGCCCGGTGCTCATGGTGGGTAACCACCATAGCTTTATCGACTGGGCCATGCTCCAGATGGCAAGTCCCCGACCGCTCTGCATTGCAAGCAACAAGGACCACTTTGAAAGGTGGTACTTGCGGGCAATCTTGAAGCGCTTGGGAATGATTCGCATCGACAACCGCCATCCCGAAGAGGCCATGGAAAAAATCCACGAGGCCCTTTTGGCGGGCAAGGCGGTGGTCATGTTCCCCACAGGCGAAGTTTCCAAGTCTCCCCATGTAGAACCTTTCAACCTGGACTACTCCAAGGCTGTAGAAGGGACCGATGCCGTGTTGCTCCCGTTCTATATCCAGGGCCTTTGGGGTTCTAACTACAGTTACAGCGGCTCCGACATGTACGGTGCTTCTTCGGACCGTTCCGTGACGGTGGCCTTTGGTGAACCCATTTCTGCGAAGACTCCGCCTAACGAGGTCCGTGCCATTGTCCGTAAGATTTCTATCGAGGCTTGGCAGTATGCGGTCAAGTTTGTGCGTCCCATTGCCGCCTCCTGGATTAACACCTGCAAGAAGTACGTGAAGAACGGCCCTGCCATCTACAACACCGATGGCGGTCACTTCTCCGGATACAAGCTCATGGGTGCCGTCATGGCATTCCGCGGGCTATTGAAGAAGAAGCTTGGCAAGCAGGAACAGAATATTGGTATCATGCTTCCGCCTAGCCCCGCCGGCGTTATAGTGAACCTGGTGCTTTGGGTCATGGGCAAGACCAACGTGAACCTGAACTACACTTCTTCTGTAGACAACGTGAAGTACTGCTGCGAAAGGGCCGATGTGTCTACAGTGATTTCTAGCCGTCAGTTCGTGGAAAAGTTGAAGGGTAGGGGAAACGATTATTCCCAGGTGGCATCGGACAAGGTTCGCATCCTCTATGCCGAAGACCTGATGAAGGAAATTCCCAAGGTAAAGATTGCTGCTCTTCTGGTGCTTTGCATGATTATGCCTGCTTGGCTTATCCGCTTCGTGTTCTGCAAGCATACCCGCATCGACGATACCGCCGTAATTGTGTTCAGTTCTGGCTCTGAAGGGACTCCCAAGGGCGTGCTCCTTTCGCACCGCAACCTGATGGGCAACATCCAGCAGCTGGCCTGCATCTTGAACGTGAGCCGTGGCGACGTGATGCTTTCGGAACTTCCGTTGTTCCACAGTTTCGGCCTGACGGTGACAACACTTTTGAACCTGACAGAAGGCTGCCCCATCGTGGCGGTGGCGGACCCCACCGACGTGAAGACCATGGCCCGCGTGTGTTCCCGCTTCCGCGTGACCTGCATGGTGGCGACCCCCACCTTCTTGCGGGCCTTTACCGTGAGCCGCTACGTGCACCCCTTGGTGTTCAAGTATGTGCGCATCATCATCGCCGGTGCAGAAGCCCTGCGGCCTGAGCTGGCTACGGCCTTCCGACTCAAGTTCGGCAAGGAAATTTTCGAAGGTTACGGTTGTACCGAGACTGCTCCCGTGGCGTCGGTCAATACCGAAAACACCCTGCTGAACGACTACATGACCATGCAGGTGAACAACAAGCCCGGTACCGTTGGCCCGGCACTTCCTGGAACCCAGTTCCTGATTGTAGACCCCGAGACCAACGAACCGCTCCCTACGGGAGAAGCCGGCATGATTCTCATTGGCGGTTGCCAGGTGATGCAGGGCTACCTGAAGGATCCGGAACGTACCGAGAGCGTCATCGTGAACATCGGTGGTGTTCGTTACTACCGCACAGGCGACAAGGGCTTCTTGGACGAAGACGGGTTCCTTACCATTGTGGACCGTTACAGCCGCTTTGCCAAGCTTGGCGGCGAGATGGTGAGCTTGGGCGCTGTGGAAAAGAAAATCCAGGATACGCCGGTGCTGGAAGGTTGCGACTACCTGGTGACTACGGTTCCCGATTCCGCCAAGGGCGAAAAGATTGTGCTGCTCTATCAGGGCGATAAGGACCCGAAGCAGGTGCTTTCGGAACTTCGCGCCAGCGGATTCCCGCCCATCATGCTTCCGGCCCTGGCTTTCCCGGTGGAAAAGGTGCCGAAGCTTGGGACCGGCAAGGCGGACTTTACCGGCGCCAAGAAGCTTGCAAAGGAACTGGCAGGAATCAAGTAGGTTTTACCATGGAAAAAGGTCTCACTCCCATACGTACGGCAAGGACGATTTCTGGTGTGATCGCCCTTGTGGGCATGCTTGTGCTGCTTATCCAGAGGGTGCTTTCGGGTGTGTTGGTGATGGCCCACGAGATGCTCTCTTTGGCGTTTGCTCGTTATGGGAACTTCACGGGACGTTTTGCCGCCAACAACTTTGCCGAAGACAAAAAGCTTCTGTCGCTGCTCCAGCAGCTGAAGGATTTTATGCCCACGGCGGAGTCTATGGTGACCCTGCTTATGGTGTTTAGCATTGTGCTTTTGGTGGTGGCGGCTCTAGGCTTTGCCCTGCCCAAGCAGTTTACCCATGTGCTGGTGGCCATAAAGCTTTTGAAGTGGGTTCCGGAAGGGGAGACTGCCGAGTCTGCCGAGCCGCCCATGAGCCCAAAGACCAAGAGGATTCTCACCGTTGTCGCGGGGTCGGTGGTGCTTTTGGTAATCGCCGCCTTTGGAATCCACAGCTGTACGGAACATTTTGAGGCCCGCAACATGCAGCTGGTTCGCGAAGAACTGGACGGTACTGCGGTCATGTATATCCAGGCGCAACGGGCATATTTCAACAAGAAGAAGGCTGTCGGGACAGATAAGCAGCTTGGGCTTGCCACTATTCCCTCGGGCAAGTACTTCTCGTTTACGGCCCGCAAGAGCTCCCTTCTGGTAGAATCCCTTGCCGATATCGGGAAATGCCCCGCTGGCAGCCGCTGGGAAGTACATGCCAGCCTCTCCGGGTTCCTTTCTAAGGACCTAAAATTTTTCTGCCTGATGCCCAAGAATCCGGAATGCTTGAAAGTTGCGCCGGATTTCAAAAATCTGGTACGCCAGCGCTGATTTTTTTATACTTTGGTATAGGATAGTGCTCCCGTGTAACGGGAGTGGACTTTTGTTATAGAAAAAAGGATTTTATGCAGCAGTATCTAGACTTGTTGAAGGATATTATGGACAATGGCGTGGACCGTTCCGACCGTACGGGCACGGGTACCCGCTCCGTTTTTGGTCGCCAGAACCGTTACGACCTTTCTAAGGGATTCCCTTGCCTTACCACCAAGAAACTTCACCTGCGCAGTATCATTCACGAACTGCTGTGGTTTTTGAAGGGCGATACCAACATCAAGTACCTTCACGACAACAAGGTGACCATTTGGGACGAATGGGCCGACGAGAACGGCGATTTGGGGCCGGTTTATGGTCACCAGTGGCGTAGCTGGCCCACACCTGACGGTGGCCACATTGACCAGATTCAGAACCTGATCGATAGCCTCAAGAACAACCCCGATTCCCGCCGTCATTTGGTGTGTGCTTGGAACGTGGCCGAGGTGAACAAGATGGCTCTGCCGCCTTGCCACTGCCTGTTCCAGTTCTACGTGGGCGGTGTAGGGGAGTCCGGCAAGCGCAAGCTCAGCTGCCAGCTGTACCAGCG
>CAMHOW010000076.1 GCA_946186895.1 uncultured Fibrobacter sp. | reverse complement strand
CGAGCACCGAAAGCCGCACGCTCAAGATGGGTGACGAAACCATCGAGCTCACGCTTGCCGACGGCCCCCGCGGTCAGTTCCTCGACGGTTCTTGGCACGCACGTTCCGCCCTCATGGCCAACGCCGACAAGGTGCAGGAACTCGCCAGCAAGCTACCGTATATGCAGTTCCTCAAGTAATTCGGATTGTCATCCTGGAGCCACGAAAGTGGCGATAGGATCTAGTCACATTTCGAAAACGTCCAGGTTAAAAGCCTGGGCGTTTTTTTATATTCATATCTCATGAGACTTGCAAAGATTACACGAATGAAACGAAAAGCACTTGTCATTAGTGTAATGATTCTTTGTTGTTGGGCCTGCTGCGGTTTTTTCTGCACAAGCGAGTGGGATTTGTACCAGCCCTGCGGGCTACAAATATCTATAGAGCCACCCAAAAATTCCGATTCCGTTCATATTTCCGTATACAACGATAAGTCCATCTATCATTTGTTTCGAGATACACTCATCCACCCCAAATACAATCCTGCAGATTCATTCAGAAGGCTCCGCGTAGACGAGGATACTGACGACTTAAAGGATTCAGACTGGGAGTACGGCCGTTTTTTTATGGCGGAAACCATTTTTTGCGGTGACAAGAAGACGATATTTCCCGTTGTCTCATTCAATGTCCGTAAAGGAAGAACTTCTACCTGGATTGAAACCTTTTACTCTACGGAAAGAAACTACTATGATTTATCCACAGGAACAATGTCTACTTTACACGAACACTTCGACTATGATTCGTCTTTACCGCCAGATTATGATTTTGCCTCTATTGACGAGGATTCCACGTACTACATAGAACAGCGTTTCGTTCCCATTGTGAACGATTGCGATATAGACTCCACTTATTTCATCGAAATCGATTATACAGAAGAATGCCACAAACGAAGTGACAATTACCTGTTTTGAGTAACGATATTTTTAGGGCGGACAGGATTCACAAAACCCATGCTCACCTCACCCATCAACAACATTCTCGTAGAAAAGGCGAAACGCCAGATGCACCTGCGTAACGGCGAGACAGTTGTCAAGACGTACAGGATTTCGCTTGGCAAGAATCCCGTGGGTGCGAAGGTCAAGTCCGGTGACAACAAGACGCCCGAAGGCGACTACACCATCGTGCTTCACAATCCCAAGAGCATTTTCCATTAATCGCTCCGAATTTCGTACCCGAACGCAGAGCAAATCGAGGCCGCGAAAGAAGGCAACTACGAGCCAGGTGGCGACATTATGATCCACGGCTACCCGAACAAGGTTCCGGCGTTTTTATTCAAATATTGACACAAGTGGAAGGACTGGACCGCAGGCTACATCGCGGTCACCAACGATGAAATCGAAGAAATATACGATGCGGTAAAAGACGGAACACCGATAACCATCAAGCCCTAGCCCATATACTTCGACTTATACCCGTGATTTTCTGAAGGACGCAGGTCGTTGGGATACATCACGTCGGTGTAGATGTCTTCTTGCAGCTGTTTCACGAGTTTGTACACTTCTGCGTAATTGGCGATGCTGTCAATAGAAATACCCGCGTTGGTAGATGTTCTACGCCCATTCAGTGTTGCGGGATTAGCCTGCGCGGAGGTCGTAATGATGTCGCCCACGCCAAACCATTGGTCAAAAATACCGCGATGCAGGTCCACATGCGAAAGTTCCGCGAACGGCTTTGACTTGTAAGTTCTCCCAAAGATACCGCCAGAGGCATAGATTCCCTTGTCGGTGACGATGTAGGCCGTGTTGCGGTACCGCCTGAACGAAAGGAGCGCCCCGCCCAGGTAAAGCCAAACCGGCATCATGTGCAGTGCCATGAAGGGAACGATAAAGAAGGCCGCCTCATCCGCCTTATCCGAAGAGAATGCAGCCCCGATAAAGAACATGTCGAAAAGCCCCCACAATACCGCAAACGGGAGTAGCGGATTGAAAATGCATTCGAAAATGAAGCACGTCTTGTCAGGCTTGCCGGCATAGAGAATCTTCTCGTCCTTCCCTATCAGAAGCGTCAGTTCATTGTCCATAAATGCTCCGTCCGCGTTTTGGGAGTCCGCAATTTACCCCAGACGTTTGTTGATTTCTTCCCAGTTGACAATGCTCCACAGCGCCTTCAGGTAGTCCGGACGGCGGTTGCGGTAGTCGATGTAGTAGGCATGTTCCCACACGTCGAAGGTGAGGAGCGGCTTGAGGCCCTTGGTGAGCGGGTTCTGGGCGTTGCCTTCCTGCGTAATCACGAGCTTGCCGCTTGCATCAGCAGAGAGCCAGACCCAGCCGGAACCAAAGAGGCCGGCACCCTTCACCTGAAATTCTTCCTGGAAATTCTCGAAGGAACCAAAGTCGCGGGCCAAGGCTTCTGCAATCTTGCCAGTCGGAGCGTTGTTCGCCTTCGGGGCGGCAAACTGCAAAAAGTACATGGCGTGGTTCAGAATCTGGCCTGCATTATTGAAAACTCCCCCATCGGCAGTCCTCACGATATCCTCGAGAGACTTGCCTTCGAAGACGCTGCCCGGGAGGGCCGCATTCAGGTTGTTCACATAGGTCTGCAGGTGCTTTCCATAGTGGAATTCGATAGTCTCCGCACTTAGGGCCGGGGCCAGGTCTGCCCCCGCGTACGGGAGGGCGGGCATTTCAAATTTTCCGTTGACAGGCTGAATCATATTGAACCTCCAGGTTTACATTCTAAGTAATTATACATTTTTTGGCTTTTTCACCCCAAAACATTCCAATTTGGAGTATAAAAACGGCATCTTTTTTCACCTTAGGTAGCCTATTACCATTTAGAAATATATTTTCACGTTAAAGGAGAAGCCTCGTCGAATGACAGAGGCGTAATAGGTTTTGTAGGGTCTGTCAGGATAGAGTATGAAAAACAGGATTTTCGCATTCAAGGACGCTGTAGCTTTTGATAATGAACTGGCCATATTCAGCAAGTGGCACAAAGAGCATGGGACTCCTGCCATGTTTTTCCAGATTCATTCCACTATCCTGGAACCCGAAAAGCTGAAACCCGTCTGGGACATTCTAGAGAAGCATTTCCCTAGCGTTCCCTGGTTCGGCAACTCCACTAGCGGTAACATTGTAGACTGCGACCTTGCCGCAGATATTTCCGTATCGGCAGTAATTTTCGAAAAGCCCTCCACCAAATTCCTGGTTCAGCAATATGATTTTACCAAGGACTCCATCAGCGGCATTGCCGGCAACATCCTCCAAGAGGTTTCCAAGAACCCCTGGGTCAAGGCCGTAGAAATCTACCACTGCATCTCTCCATTTTCGACAACGGCCCTTTGCGAGGGACTAGACGACCTGCCTAGCGACATCCAGGTGTTCGGCGGCATCGTCTGCTCTCCCGATATCACAAGCCCCCATTCCTGCGTATTCTCCTCGGTAGGCGGTTTTTCTAGGACCAGCATCCTGGTGGTGTTCTACGGTGGCGAAGACTTCTTTGTAGATTCCCGCAAAATCAGCGGTTGGAAACCCATCGGGCGAAACTTCCACGTGACCCGTTCCGTAGGCAACGTTCTATATGAACTAGAGGGAATTCCCGCCTACGATGTCTACAACAAGTACCTAAGCATCAAAAACGACGGGAACTTCTTCTACAACGCCCTAGAATTCCCCATGCTCTACGAGCACAACGGGGTCTCTATCGTCCGTGCCGCAGGGGCCAGCAATCCCGACGGCTCCCTTTCCATGTCTTCTGACATTGACGAAGGCTCCATCGTCCGACTGTCTTATGGCGAACCCCGGCTAATCGTTGAAAAGATTCGGGAAGAAAGTACCAAGTGCGAAGATTTCGGCCCCGAGGTACAGCACCTGTTCTCTTGCGCGGCCCGAAAGGCCTTCTGGCACGAACATGAACCGACCTACGAAATCGCCCCTCTCAAGGGCCTAGCGGCCAGCACCGGCTTTTTCTCCCACGGTGAATTCCTGCGTGAAAAGGGCCACATGAACCAGCACAACATCACGCTGGTCATTGCCTCTATGCGTGAGGGCCCCGCCGTCAGGCGTGAGCGTGCCAAAGGCGAAGACATCCGCGAAAGCATGACCACCCGCCTCCCCCTTGCGGCCCGCATGGCCACCTTCATTAGGGAGACATCCTTTGAGCTTGAGCAGATGAATAGCAAGCTTAGGGTCATGAACGAGCACCTGCAAGACGTAGCCACTACCGACAGCCTGACAGGCCTGGAAAACAGGCTCGCCTTCGATGAAATGCTGAGCAATATTGCCATGGAAGACCCTGAAGCGGGCAACTGGACCATGGTGCTGATGGACGTGAACGGTCTAAAATATGCCAACGACACCTTCGGCCATCAGGCCGGAGACACCCTGATTATCGCCGCCGGCAATGTCATCAAGAAGGCCTACGGTGAACAGGGCAACTGTTTCCGTATCGGCGGCGACGAATTCGCCGTCATTACCAAGACCCCCACAGACGCGCTGTTCAAGCAGTATTCCAACATGCAAAAGTACATCGAGGAATACAACAAGGAGGCTAGCTATCCGCTATCCATTGCTGCAGGCGAAAGTGGACTTGCCAACGGCCCCCAAAGCCGCAAGTCCATCAGTGACTGGAAGATGGAAGCAGACCTGAACATGTACCGCGACAAGGTCAGTTTCCACAAGCCGCAAAAGACCGACGCCATCCAGAACCTGAAGGATTTGGTCAACAGCATGATATCGGCAGAGGAGTCGAAGGAATCTTACATGATTCATCACTCCGAACACGTGAAGGCCTATGCGCAGCTGATTGCCAAGCTGCACGGACTTACCGAAAGTTCCGTACAGATGATTGGACAGGCAGCCCAATTGCACGACATCGGAAAGATTGGCGTAAGCGATGCCATCATCAGCAAGCCGGGCAAGCTTACCGACGAGGAACGTTCCGCTGTCAAGCAGCATTCCGTCATCGGGGCTAAGATACTCATGCAATCTAACTATGAACATGACCTAGTGCAAGCCGTATTGCACCACCATGAGCGATTCGACGGCAAGGGATACCCAGAGGGCCTCGCTGGCGAAAAGATTCCCGTAAGCTCAAGAGTCCTTGCCATAGCGGATTCCATTGACGCCATGACCAGCAAGAGGGTCTATCGCGACGCCCTGTCGCTCCCCCAATGTCGAGCCGAAATTGAGAAGAATCTGGGTACCATGTACGACCCCACCATCGGTAAGGCGGTACTTTCACACTGGGACGAAATCATCGACCTGTTGATGAAATTGCAAAGTGGACGACCCAAGGTCGTAGAGGGTGCCTAGTAGCAAAAGCTGAGGGTAACATCCATGAGAGCGGTGTTTTCTGTCATATTCTTCTTGCTGATTCTCGCACTAATCCTGTGCGCTGTTTTTGCGCGTAGATCCCACAAGCCTATCGGACAGTCCCTATCCATTCTCTGCGCCTCGCTGATTTTCCCGGTTCTTGGCAACTTGATTCTTGTCATCTCCCGTAACGAATTGCTTTCGTTCATTGGCAGCCACGTCTATGTCATCGGCATGGACCTAATGGCATTCTCCTTGATTGATTTTACCATGGCCTATTGCAACGTCTCCTGGAGACGCAACTGGAAAAGCTACCTGGTCTATACCCTACTCACCGTCGATATAATCCAGGTCTTCCTGAACCCATTCTTTGGACACGTTTTCGCTATCAAGCCCACTATGGTAGAAGGTTCCGCCTACTACCAGCTTGTCCCCTTCTTAGGGCTGACTTACCACCGCATTGCTGTCTATGCCACCGTCCTTATCTCAATGATCATGCTCCTAGCAAAGAGCATTCGCGTCCCGAGAATCTATGCCGAAAAATACTATGTCATCTTGCTGACCCTGCTCCTTGCCGCAGCCTGGCAGACCTACTACATCGTTGCACAGATTCCCATCGACCGTTCCATGGTGGGCATCGGCGCATTCGGCATTATCTTGTTTTATGTTTCCCTATTTTACCGCCCCTTCCGAGTTTTGGACCGAATGCTCGCCAATGTGGCCTCCAAGCTCCCCGAGGCCATATTTTTCTTTGATACAAACAGGAACTGCATCTGGGCAAACGAACATGGTTTAAGGCTAGTTCAGCTTGAAGAGGAATCTGTAGAGAAAGCACCGGCACTTTTGAGCGAGATGTTCAGCGATTTCAACAGAAACGAATCCGAATGGACCTCTAAAGCCGTTATCGGTTCTGGTAAAAGCGTAAAGTACTACACCCTAAAGAGACAGAACATGATTGACGCCAAGGGAAGCTTTATCGGTTCCTTCTTCAGCATCCAGGACAATACCGAAATCGAACGTCAGCTCCAGCAAGATGTCTATAACGCCTCTCACGACAGGCTGACTGGCCTACTCAACAAGGACGCTCTTTTCCAAGAAATCCGAGAAAAGGTTCGTCAGGATTCTGGCACCCCCTACTGGATAGCCTATTTCGACATCAAGGATTTCAAGATTATCAACGATATTTTCGGAAAAGAGATGGGCGATTTTGTTCTACAAAAAATTGCCAAGTGGCTTCGGGTCCATTCCTCTTCGAACTGGATATTTGGACGACTGACCGGAGATGCCTTCGGCATCTGTTTCCCGTCTAGTGAACCCAACGTAAGAATGGTGGAACAGCAGATTTCAAAATTTGTTATTTCTAACGGCTCTGTAGATCATAACATCCTCATTCATGTGGGGCTTTATAAGGTAACAGATCCAGACATCGACGTTTCCATTATGTTTGACCGTGCCCACGTGGCCCTGAATACGGTCAAGGGAGAATTCAACCACCATGTTGCCGTTTACGACAACATGATGCGCGACCAGGTTCTTTGGGACCAGAAAATATCCGCCCAATTGGAAAAGGCCATCAAGGAGAGGCAGTTGCAGCCCTACCTGCAGCCCATCGTGGACAACAACGGAAAAATCATCGGCTCCGAAATCCTTGTACGTTGGATTCACCCCCAAGAGGGGTTCCTGCCTCCCATCAAGTTCGTTCCCGTCTTTGAGCGAAACGGCATGATTGCCGACGTGGACAAGTATATGTGGCGTTGCGCCTGTGAGGCACTAGCCTCTTGGGGCGGAGGAAATTCCAAGTTATTTATATCCATCAACATCTCGCCCAAGGATTTCTATTTCATGGACGTGTATTCCGAAATCATGGCCCTTGTGAAGGAATACAGGATTGAACCTTCTAGGCTCCGTGTGGAGATTACCGAAAGCGTCATGATGACGGATATCGAGAACCGCATAGCCATCCTGAACAAATTCCGAGAATCCGGCTTTATTGTTGAGATGGATGACTTCGGAAGCGGCTACTCTTCACTGAACCAACTCAAGGACATGCCCCTAGACGGACTGAAAATCGACATGAAGTTCTTGAGCAGCGCTATAAACGACAAACGCTCCGAAACCATTCTGCGTTATGTTCTCAGGATGTCCCAAGAACTGGGTCTGTTCTCGCTTACCGAAGGCGTGGAAACCAAGGAACAATACGACATGCTGAACGAAATGGGCTGTAACCTATTCCAGGGTTACTACTTTGCAAAACCCATGCCGCTAGACGAATTTGAGAAGCTTATTGCGAAAGACTAAATACTGCTCTCGATAAATTCCTTACGGAATGTACCGTTGCCCAGCAGAATGTCAATGGGCAACTTCTTGAATTCGTATTCGTAAGGTGGCTGTTTCCAGGCAAAATCTTTCGGGTACTCGTTGAAGATGTACTGCAACAGCTTTATCGCCATGTCAAAACTGCGGAATTTGTCGCGATCTAGCACATGAATCTGTGCGCCCCCGCAAATCTGGCCTGCGCCCTTGTGGAACGTAGGCTGGAAGTAATTTTCGCGGAAATACACACCGGGGAGTTTGAGACCGTTCATGTATTTGCAAAGCTTGACCGCATCGATGAACGGGGCACCGAAAATTTCGAAGGGCCGGGTGGTACCGCGGCCTTCGCTCACGTTGGTCGCTTCGAACAGGCACATGCCGGGGTAAACGATGGCGGTATCGAGCGTAGGCATGTTCGGACTCGGCAGAATCCACGGGAGCCCCGTCTGGTCGTACCACATCTTTTTGTCGTAGCCTTCCATGCCGAGCACGTAGAGTTCGCACTTGGGGAAGCGTTCTTCCTTGAACTGAACCGCCAGTTCGCCGATGGTCTTCGCGTGGCGCGTGCGAATGCTGTGCAGGCCCACGAAACTCGTGTAGTTCAAATCCAGCACCGGGCCTTCCTCATCAATGCAGTTGATGGGATTCGGACGGTCCACCACAATCACGGGGATTCCGGCCTTTTCACAGGCTTTCATGCACAGGAACAGAGTCCAAATGAACGTATAATAACGGGCACCCACGTCTTGCAAGTCCACAAGCATCATGTCCACATGGGAAAGCATCTCGGCAGTGGGTTCACGATGTTCGCCATAAAGGCTATAAACGGGAATCCCCAGTTCGGGGTCGGTATAACCTTCCCATTCGATCATGTTGTCTTGGGTGTGTCCCTTGATACCGTGTTGCGGACCAAAAAGGGCCGAAAGCTTAAACAGCTTGCCGTCGTATTCTTTGAGAAGATCGAGGGTGTAGTGCAAATCCGGGAGGACCGATGCCGGGTGGAGGACTGCGCCAAGGCGCTTGCCCTGAAGATTTGCGGGAAAAACCTTTTCAAAACGGGAGAGTGCGAGAGTGACCATAGTGATAGCAAATATAGATGAAATACGGAATAAAAGCAGAGAACCGCTTTTTGGGGGGCCGAGAACTGTCAAATATTGTGGCATAATGAAAAAAAATCCTCAAATGGCACAAATTGACATGTGGATTTTTTTATTTTTTGCCCGTACAAAAAAACAAAAGGATAAATTATGGCTTATTTGAACAAAGTGATGCTTATTGGCAATATTGGCAAGGACCCCGAATTCCGCATGAGCCAGACCGGTGGACGCAAGCGCGTCTCTTTCTCCCTCGCCACAAGCCGCCGTTACCGCGACAACAACGGCGAACAGAAAGAACAGACCGATTGGCACAATATCGTAGGTTGGGGTAAGACTGCCGACATTATCGAACAGCTTGGCGTTCACAAGGGCATGAGCCTCTACGTAGAGGGTTCCCTCACCAACCGTAGCTGGACCGACCAGAATGGTCAGAAGCGCTACGCCACCGAAGTCAGCATGGACACTTTCCAGCTGCTCGGCCCCCGCACCCAGGGTGGTAGCCCCTCCTACAACCAGTCCAATGCGTCCAACAACTACAGTCAGCCTCAGGGTGGCGCTCCCGCTTACGATGCACCCATGCCCGAAGATGACGGTTCCGACCTCCCCTTCTAGCCCATGAACTCGGACGTCGCTCAAGTCGCTTTGATGTACGTGCTCCCCTTGGGAGTCACGTTCATTACCATATTGCAGGCGGCAGCCTCGGAATACCGTAGTCAAAAGCTGGCAGGAGCATTCCTGTCACTTATCATTGTGGTTCTGGACTGCCTATTCTACTTTACCAAGAATTCCTTCATCGCCTACAACAACGATGGAGGCTTATTGCTTGCCTTCGGCAGCCTGTTCTTCTTTGCCATTCTCTACGTGGTCAAGAGCGAAGAGACTCCGGCCAAAGTGGCAAACATCCTCTTTGCCGTGCTAATGCTTGCTGGAATCGTGGGCATATCTTATTGGGACCGCCCCACCCTGGTCATCACGTCTCAGTATTCCGCTGCAGATATCGCCGCCCAGAACGCGCTGTACCAGGATTACATCACTTCTTTCCAGAGCGGAACCCCGACCAAGGCTAAAAAGGCCAAGGTTTCAGGAACCCAGGTCAACATGCCGGCAGTCGGTGCCAATGGTCAAGAACAGAGGGCCAAGCCCGTAACGCTTTCCGAAGGCGCAAAAGCCCGCCTGGAAAGCTATATGGACGAATCTCGTGCGGTTATGAAGCGCATGCAAGAGGTTGAGAATGCCATCAACGGCTTTGGCACTCTCCCCCAGAACATCTCCGAAACTGACCGTGAAGAATGGAGCCGCAAGGCTCTGGCCATCAGTAACAACGCCATGGCCATCAACAAGAAGGCCCTGGGTCTTTTCCACCCCCATGAATCCAGCGAAGCCCACGCAGAGCTGATTCAGGCCACCGAAAGCCTGCGCCTTGCCGCCTACTCCCTCTACACCTATACCTTGCAAGAGAATGCTGCCGACCAAAAGGCACAACTGCAGCAAGCCAAGGAACAGCTGAGCCAATCCAAGATTTTCCTGGAACGCTTTATCGCGGCCATTCAGGGACTCCTTACAAACTACAAAGAACAACCAGAAGAAAACTAAAGGTTAATTATGATTCGCAACGTAGCCATCATGGGCGCAACCGGCGCCGTAGGCCAAGAAATCCTCTCCATCCTCGAAGAGCGCAATTTCCCGC
>CAMHOW010000075.1 GCA_946186895.1 uncultured Fibrobacter sp. | reverse complement strand
AGGCTAGCATTGCCGAGACGAACTAGTCATGCCACAAAGTGGAATGACGTAGGAGCTGAGCGATGCAGAAACATTTTTGCATGTTTCTATATCCGAGACGAACTAGTCATGCCACAAAGTGGTATGGCCAAATTTCTCAATCCACGTATTCCTTGCCCTTGCGCCAGCGGGTACCGGGGCCGTAATTCAGGATGTTCACGGCAAACGGAGCCTGTTCCAACAGCTGCTCGATTTGGTGAACCACATTCAGAATTTCAGGAATCTTCTTCGCAAAGTTCTTCTGGCTGAGCGTAATCTCGATCTTCTTGTGGCACTTGGTCTTGATGCACAATATGTAACGATCTGGGACAGCGCCAAAGCCAAAACTCTTGTATTCGCTTTCCAGATCCCACTCGTAGCCAGACTCGGCCATCATCTGCGGGACTATGGTCTCGATACTCTTCGACGCCATTTCCGCAAGCTTTTTCTGCTTCAGCTCCTCGACTCTCTTCTCTTCAGCAATCCTTTCGGCGTCCGCCTTATGTTTCTGGTAATCCACGGCCCAAGCGCGCATGTTGTCCAATGTAGCCTCCACATCTAGATTCTCGATGTCCTCTATCGTAATGTTAATAAATTTCCCCTTGGGGAGACCGATTCTGCTATACAAAAAAACATAACTCTTTCTTGTCATCAAGTTAATAGACAAGGTGAGTTCTAGCTTGCTGCGATCCCTTATCGGTTTTGGCATCAGCTTCAACTTGATTATCTCCAGTCTCCGACGGCCCTTGAACAGAAAGTACTTTGCATCCGAATGGTACTCCTTCAGTTCGGACACAAAATCCCCTAGGCTATTGGAAAAGACCTTGAGCTTCAAAATGAGCGCATTCGGATTCCCGAAATAGTCAAACTTGCCACCCATGGAATCGGTCTTGGCAAGGTCCCTAATCTGATCGCACCAGTACCTTTTCAGCAGTACGTCAAGGGGTTCTTTCATATTTTCGGCCATCACTCGCTCCTGGGAATGTACGTGACACGGTTGCGGTTCAGTTCCTTAAGCCGTGCTCCATTTTCCTCGTAGGCGGACTTGCTACAGAGTACCCACAGCACGTCGATGGGGCGCTTGGTATTGTAGACCGGAGACGGGGCGTAGCCATCGCTGAAGTAGATGAGCCCGTCGTATTCGGGGTGTTCACAGTAGTAGTCGGCTGCCGGCTGAAAACATGTACCGCCACGGCCCAGGACCTTGACGGTCCTCCGAGCCTTCTTTAGGGGCTCAACATCTCCCTGGATTTTGGCATCAAACTGCAGCACATCCAGCTTCTCGATGCCGTATTTGAAAAGTCGGTTGATGACCGAGAAGAAAAACTCAAGGCTCTTGTCTGTCACCGATCCGCTGACATCCACCGCAATGAGCAGGTTCGTGGAAAGCTCGTAGCGGCTCCCCATGGCGTCGAAACCGGAACGGCGGTTGGGCCGCATGCGCGTAAGGCGGCGCTTGCTCGAAAGAACCGATGTCTTGAACAGGCTGAGCATTTTGCGGTAGTCCAGATCGACCTTGAGGCTAGCCTTTATAAGCCCCACCAATTCTCCCGGAATGGTGCCCCAGGTGTTGCCGGCCTCCGCCATTTCGATAAAGCTATTTATGTCGCAGCAGGCCTCCTCGTCGTCATCCCAGAGTTCCGAGGTCTGGGAATCCCGCTGTTGCTGCTCGCCACGGGAGCTGCCGCCTTTGCCCTGTGGGCCGCCCTTGCCGCGAGACTTGCCAGAGCCAGATTCGCCTGCATTTGAACCGTTACCATCGCCCGACCCGGATTGTCCATCGGCAGACCCGGAATCGCCTTGTGAGCCGCCTTCACCGCCATCTTGCCCCGAGTCGCCACCTGCGTCATCCGTTTTTTGGACGACATCCGACTTATTGCCGTTGCCGGAATCCGGCGATGCCTGTTGCCGGAGCAGGTTGTAGTACTCCTCAAAGCACAGGCCTCGACGTAATTTCAGTTCCGTGCCGCTCATCTGCTTCTTTACAGCAGGGGCCACAGCGTAAACATCGGCAATGGTAATATTGCTTGCCTGTGTAAGCAGGGCCTTTTCGGCAAAGGGGGGCTGACGCTGGTACGGGTGTTTCAGCAGAATGCGGAACATTTCGACCTTCAGATACTCCAGCAAATCAACATCGCTTATCCTGGCCAAAATATGGGGGGAATATTCCACCTTCCTGTTTCCAGTTCGTACCGCCACGTCCAGCGAATCGTTCTCGCAAAATTCATGACTACAATATACGGCGAAAAGCAGCGGTTCTGTCAAGAACCACCGCTCGCCAATCTGCTTTATCCGCTCAAGTGCAGTCATAGGCCCTAAATCGACTCGACGAACTCCGTAATCTTCTTATACATTTGCGGGCACTTCATGATAATGAAGGTCATGACGGCTGGGTATACCGATGACGAATAAAGGTTCGCAAAATGCGCCTGGGCCTCACGGAACTTTTCGCCCGAAAGGAAATCGTAATAGGCGGCAAAGTTCGACGCCACATTCTCGGAATCTTTCTCCTCAAAGCTATTCGTCTCGATAAAGCGGAAAATAGATTCGTTAACGGAGGCTAGTTCCGGTGTATTGCACTTCTTGATAGCCGCCTTCTGCTTTGCAAAATCGCCAAGCAGAACATCCCTTGCGCTAGGGAGCCTCTTCTGGTTGATCGTCGCAAAGAACTTCGAGGCGGCAGGCATGCCAACAATGCCTGCAATAACCGTCTTCAAAAGCGGGGTCACATCGTTTGTCTTTAACACCGTAGAGACTCTTTCCCAGCCACGGCGGTCAGGGGACTTTTCGAGCCCCTGGTCTTCGCGGGTAAAAGCGTCGCCATCAAGCATATCGGGATTTTCAGAAATAAAGTCGATTACACGGGAATCTAGCCCCGCCTTTACCGCCCACAGGAGCCATTCCTGTGCGGTAGGCTTGAATTCGTAAATGTTAAAGCGACTCACCAAGGCCGGATCCAAGTCCGTAAGCTGGTATTCCTCGCCATCGTTCACCGCGCTGATGACACGGGAACCTTCGGGCAGCTTGCGGCCCGCCAAGGTGCGGTTCAGCGTCAGGTCCATGATGGTCTGCAACACTTCGGGGCGGGCGCGGTTCAGCTCGTCCAAAAAGAGCACCACCGGCTTACCGTCGGTAGGGAACCAGTAGGGAGGCATAAAGAGTGTCTTGCCACTCATCTCATCGAGCCTCGGGAGCCCTATCAGATCGCCCGGATCGCTCATCTGGCCCAAGAAAAGAATCACCACACGTTCGCCCCGTGCCGTGAAGAACTTCTCCAGAATCTGTGACTTGCCGATACCATGCTTACCCGTGAGCATGATATTCTGGGAGGCCGGCGTCACCGCCAGCAGCTTTTCCAATTCATTTGCGTTTATACGAACCGACATATTACCCTCTACAGCTTTACTAGCCCTTTAGTCATCGATATATCTATCGGAAATGTCAAATTTTCAAGAAAATTTTCGACATTTTCAAGCACATGAGGAATAATAGGTATTCTCTTGGTGAAATTTTTGTCATTTAATGTCATTTCCACAAGTTTTTTCTTTCCAAGGCCAATCCGCAGGGTAAAATATTCCCCCTTGTCCACCAAATCCCAGTCGTAGCCCAATGGCGACATAACTTGGGAAACACCGGTCCTTATGCTCAATTTCGCCATTTTTTCGATTTTGAGCCGTTTCTCGAACTCAATTCTCTCCTGTTCAAGGCCCGCAAGGTGTACCGAAAAATTGGTGATGAATGCCTCAAAATTCCCTATGCTCTTCCCCAAGTCGCAAATGTCGACGGTATGGGAGAAAGGAGCGATTCCATCGGAGCAAAAATGCACGTAAAACAACGAAGAGGAAAATATGAATTCAATGGACGAATTCGCCACAACAAGTGGCATGGCAATCCTGATTCCGGTGATTCTTTCACCCCGCTGAAACAAATCTCCCGAAAGTACCTTATACAGGCCAATGCTGCCCGCTTTCAGTATATTGCACCGGCATTCCGGATGCCTAACCTTCATCTCGTTATAGGCGCTAAGAATTTCCCCTTCGGAAGGGCAACAACCAGGCTCTCCCGGGACAAGGATTTTACAAACCAATTTTTCCCAATAATTGCGGGCTACTTGTCCCCAAGAGGCCCGTTTACTCGTCTTTCTGAACATACTGCCACCTCGATGACAAATATAGTGCAGAAATGCGACAGATATTGTCGCGTCAAGCGAATCCGAAATTATCTTAAAACGGGCCGCTGAACGGCCTAATCGCCAGCCTACCCGCCCGCCAGCTTGACGGTATAGCCCTTCTTTTCTAGTTCGGCCTTCAGCACGTTGCGCTTGTCGCCCTGGATAGTGACGGTAAAGTCCTTCACGGAGCCGCCCACGCCGCATTTCTGCTTCAGGGTACGGGCCAGTTCCTTCAGATCGGCCTCGTCCAGCGGGATTCCCGTGATGACGCTTTCCATTTTGCCGCCACCCAGGCGTTTCAGCTGTATGCGTACCACGCCGTCGCCTGCGGGGCGCTCGGCCTTGGGCTTTTCTTCTTTAATGCGGCCTACACCGCTTGCAAAGACCAGCGTGGACCTATCTTCGATTGACATTTCCGCCTCCCCTGCCAAAGACAAACCCGAGAATCACGGCCACCACAACATAAAAGAGTACCGCCGAGAGGAGCGCCACCAATTCGGAGCCGCTCCACTTTTCCACCTGCACAAAGAGCAGTACGGAGCAGGGCATGGCCAGCAGGAATATGATACCAGGCAATTTCTGTTTCATAGGGTGTTATTTCAGCTCCACCATTTCGCTCTTGCCGTTAACAGTCACCTTGTACTTGCCGGGGTAACCGCGGAACTTCACGTTGCCGTCGGCATCCGCAGTAAACGTCCCGTTGGTAGTCCACACCTTGTGCCACAAGTCGTAAATGAGCTTGGCGGCGGGCTTTTCGCGACCATCAGCAGCGATGATACCGCCGTTCTTGACCCAGTGACGGTTATCCCAGAAGCCCCACAGAATAATGCCTTCTACCGCCGGGTGGCTAAAGGCGATACGCAGGAACATCTCGTAACGCTTGGCCTGTTCATCCTCGCCGAAGTACATGCCCTTCTGCCAGTCGCCAAAGTCAAGCTCCGTCACCTTGAGGGGCAGGCCCAAAGAGCCAAGCTTATCGAGGCGGGCCTTGATGAAAGCCGGGTTCAGCTGGCGATCGCCAAAGTGGCACTGCACGCCAATACCATGTACAGGCACCTTGCGATCCAGCATTCCCTTCACAATGTCGTACAGGCGGTCGGTCTCGCCTGCCACCACCACGTTGTACTCGTTGATGAACAGACGGGCATCGGGGTCTGCACGGTGGGCCCAGATGTGGGCGCTATCCAAAAGATCCCAGCCGCACTTGTTGAACACGAAGGGCTCGTGGAAAACCTCGTTCCACACGTCGTATTCCTTAATGCGGCCCTTGTATTCCTTCATGTCGCGGTCGATACGGGCCTTGAGCTTCTGGCCAATTTCCTTACAGCTGCCCTGGAAACTAAAATGCTTGTCGTAGCCGTAGCCCTGAATGCCCCACATAAGAGCGTGGGCGCGGAAGCCCCACTTGTAGGCGTCCACGTAGTCCAGGTACTGCTTGAATTCGTCGCGGCGGATCTTGCCCTTCTTGGGTTCGTATTCCGGCCACTTGAACTGGTTCTCGGGAACGCCGTACCAGAAGTACTTATTGGCGGTCTTGCGATACCAGGTTTCAACACTGTCCTTGCTGGGGTAAAGTGCCAGGGCCGTACCGAAGGGGAACGCATGGCGCATCAGCTCCACCTTTACCTGGGCACCGGGAGCCGCCTTGAGGGTAAAGTCTTTTTTGCGGAGGCTGTCGATACGGGCGGCAGAGCCGTTGTACCAGGTCATGTCATCCATGCCCTCTACCTTCTCGATGGTCACGTCGTCCATCTGCAGCCAGCCCTTAGCTAGGCCCACGTGGAACGTGACGTTATTCAGGCCGTAACCCTTCTGGTCGGCAAGGAAAACCATGGAATAGGTCTTCCATTCGTTGGTGAGCATGAACGAGGCGCTTTCTTTTTGGCGCCAGTCGGGAGCGCCGCCCTGAATGATGGCGTTAATGGGCATGTTGCCCTTGGCCTTGAAGGTAAGCGTATAGTAGGCGGAATCGGCGAGCCACTTGGGCGGCTGCAACTGCAGGCCCCACGTGGGGTTCGGAAGATCAGTCACCGTGAGCTTCACGCCCTCGGAGCCGTCGACACCCAGGCCCTTCTCGCCCAGCTTGGCCTCGTACTTGGCGGGGCCATCGGGGTTGTTCCAGACATACCAGCCGCCGTCACCGTACGACAGGTCGCCGTTATCCAGCACGTTCTGGGCCAGGGCGAAGGCCGACAGAAAAACAACCGCCACACTCACATTCTTGAAGGACTTAAACATAATTTCGTTCCTTGTGTTCTAAGCTCACCTCTATGGCAATATAATAAATTATCTTTCCGCATATGCACTACACCCCATACCGCGATTTACTGCTGAAGCTTTTCCCCAACTACCTAAAGGTGCGCAAGTTACCGCTGAACGGTGGTATGAGCTGCCCCAACCTAGACGGAACCAAGGGTTTCGCCGGCTGCAGTTACTGCAACAACCGCAGTTTCAGCCCCGTCTTTGACCAGGCGCAGGTCGCCATCCAGGAGCAGCTAGACAAGTTCGTGCCGCGCCTACGGGAAAAGTACCCGAACGCGGGGATTCTCGCCTACCTGCAGCCCTACACCAACACCCACGCACCTCTGGAAAAGCTGCGGGAAATTATCGACCCCATCATAAAGCACAAGGAAATCGCGGGTCTTGCCATTGGTACACGGCCCGACTGCCTAGAAGACGAGAAGATTGCCTACCTTGCAGAACTGAACCGCAAAAAGCCCATCATCGTAGAGATCGGTCTCCAGACAGCCAACGACCTGACTCTTGCCGCTATCAATCGCAGGCACACCCTGGCAGAATTTACCGATGCAGTTAAACGTTGCCAGGCAGCAGGCCTCACCGTGACCACCCACGTAATTGTGGGGCTCCCGGGCGAAACGCTGGCAGACTTTAAGCACACCGCCGAAGTAGTGCGCGACCTGCATTTGGCCGCTGTCAAGATCCACCCGCTGCATATTGTCACGGGGACCGTCATGGCCCAAGACTTTATCGCCGGAGAATTCAAGCTGCTGGAGTTCGAGGAGTACTGCGCCGCCGTTGCCGAGATGATCAAGATTATCGGGAAGGATACCGCTATCGAGCGGTTCAGCGGCGAAAGCCCAAGCGAAATGCTCATCGCCCCCAACTGGTGCGGGGAACGAGACAAGATTATCGCACAAGTGGAAAGCTTATTGTAATGCTAGATGGCGGATCATGGTCCGCCATGACGTTAAAGTCCACGTCATTCCTCTTCGAGGCTTGACTAGTTCGTCTCGGCAATGCTAGCCTGCAAGCAGTCTGACATTGCTCTCGACTCCTACGTCATTCCTCTTCGAGGCTTGACTAGTTCGTCTCGGCAATGCTAGCCTGCAAGCAGTCTGACATTGCTCTCGACTCCTACGTCATTCCGGGCTTGACCCGGAATCTGGCCTTGTTGTTTACTCTTTAGAATCTATGATCGACTTGGCGTCTTCCACCTCGACGGTGCTCAGGGTGGCGGATAACACCTGCTTACCCCCAACGCAAGCCACTCCATCGAAAGTAACCGCCATGTCCATGCGCATGGTCTGCTTCACGTGAATTTGCACCACCTCGCCGGGCTTAAAGGCCGCCACGTCAGACTTGCAGTTGGAAACGCTCATGATAAACCCTTCCTTAGGGCTGTTCCCGCAAGAACGCCCGTAAATTCCAGAAAGGGCCGAAATGCTCTGGGCCATGTATTCAAACGCCACGTAAGAGGGCACGCCGCCCAGTTCCTCGTTAAAGAACATGCAGTCTTCGGAAATGTCCACTTCCGTATCGATGAAAATCTCCTGAAGGTCGAACTTCTTGATTCGATCCAGCAAAAGCATCTTGCCCTTGTGAGGCACCAGGGCCGAAATCTCGTCGCGGGTTTTGAATTCCATCTTGTCCATCTTACTTTTTCCCCAAGACTAAAGATACATTACAGCCGCCAAAGGCGAAGGAATTACTGATGCAGTATTTCAGGTTTTCCACGCTTTCTCCCGATTTTACCAGCCTGACCTTCGGGAGCTCCGGGTCCATAACGCCGTCAAAAAGGTGGGCAGGCAACTTTCCGCCGTGCGTCAGGGCAAGGCAGCAGAAGGCAGCTTCCAAAGCACCCGCCGCCCCGAGGGTATGCCCCGTCAAGGCCTTGGTAGAGCTTGCCGGAACATTCTCACCGAAAATCCGGTTTACCGCACGGGATTCCATGGCATCGTTCAGCCGGGTTCCCGTGCCATGCAGGTTGATATAGCCAATGTCAGAGGCCGCAACACCAGCATCGTCCAAAGCGGCAGACATGGCAAGGTAAGCCCCTTCCCCATCGGCACGTGGAGCGGTAATATGGTCGGCGTCGGCACTCTCGCCAAAGCCAAGCACCGTAAGCCCCTCGCACTCGGGACGGCACAAGTCCGCAAAGCTATCGCGGGTCACCACAAAATACACAGCCGCATCTCCCAAAGTCAGGCCCGAGCGGTTCGCGCTGAAGGGGTTGGTGGGCCTGTCGGACATTGCTTCCAGAGAAGCAAATCCGAGAATCACGGAAAGGGAAGCAATGTCCACGCCGCCTACGACGGCGGCGTCGCAGTTGCCAGCGTAAATGTTGTTACGGGCCGACACAAAGGCGCTGGCACTCGATGCACAGGCCGTAGAATGTACAGATGCCATTCCCGTAATGCCGAAACGTTCCGCAATATAGCGCAGCGGAAAGTCCGCACTCTGGTATTCCAGCTTGTAGCCTTCGGGAAACTTGCCTGTTTCTTTGAAACAGCGAAGGGCCGCTAAAGAAGATTCCGAGCCGTTGTCGCAAGAGCCCATAAAGATTCCAACTCGATTGGCGCCAAACTTTTCTATAGCCTTGCGAACCGTAGGTTCTATCTGGTCCAGAGCCGCACAACTCAGGCGGTTCACCCGGTTGTCAAACTCCGGATTTTCCACCGGCGTCATAGTGTCAGGCTCGATGGTGGCCGCAGGCCGCATGACTCCTGCCACGTCGTGCATGGTAAAGTTTCCACGCTCACCACGGGTAAGCTTCTGAAAGACAGCTTCCTTATCGCCCCCCAGAATGCAGTAAAAACCGAAGTCATTGACATAAAGCGGACGGCTCATCACTTATCCCCCAGGGTTATGCGGTAGCTGTACTTGCGCAGTTCGTTCACCAGGCTTACTTCGCGGGCCTTCTTTGTTGCCACCAGAATCACGCGGTCGCCCTCCTTAAGGGTCCGCACGTAGTCGCCGGCAGCCGAAACATCGCCATCGGCAGAAGCATCGCGAGACTCCACAAAGGTGAATCCCGCCTTCTCAAAATTTTCTTTAAGCGCTGCAAACGGGTAAAAACAAACCTGAAAATCGGCCACCAAGTATTCCGCCTTCATCTTAGTCACGTCGAGAACGGAACTTTCCGCCTTCACGGAATCACGCTCATAGGTAATCTCGCCCAAGGTGGTTCCAAAGCCCGTAAACATGGTGATAGAAAGAATGCTGTCGTTGGCACGCACCCAGGAATCCGCCTCAAAAGAATCAGTAGAGCCGTCGGGCTTGGTAAAGTTCCCGGCGATATGCTGGGGCATGTCAATCGGGTCGGTCATGGCCGCTGTAGGGAGCAACTCCACCGAACGACTGTCGGAATAATAGACTGGCGCAGTTCCGGGCTTAACGTTAGAGCTACCGCAGCCCACCAACGCCAGCAGAAATGCCAAGACAAGGGCTCGCAAAACGGCCACGACTATTCCTCTTGGGCAAGAGCCGCGCGGACCTGGTCTACAAAGCAGGGCGGGCACACCATCAGGGATTCAAGAGTCTGCATGTTCACGGCCATCTGCATGCTTTCAGCCTTGCAAAGCAGCGTTCCAGAGGCTGCGTCAAAGAACTTATACGAAAGTTTGAGGCACACCTCGTATTCCTCGAGAGTCACCTCGGCACGAATCCGCTGCATAAAAATCATGGGACGCAGGTAGCGCACGTGCATGTCTACCACGGGCCAAGCAAAACCGCTCTTTTCCATGGCAAAGTAATCGTACTTGATCTTGGTGAGCAAGGCACAGCGGGCCATTTCCATGTACTTCACGTAGTTGCCGTGCCAGGCCACCTTCATGGAATCCACGTCATAGAATTCCACCTGAAACTCAACTGTCGCCTTCAGTTTCTTCTGAGCCATGGCCACCCCCGCTTACACTGCGTAGTGCTTTTCGCGAATCAGTTCCAGAGTCTTGCGAAGGTCGCCTTCCAGCTGACGGTCGCAAGCCAAAGGCGCAAAGTGGTCGAACACCTGGTCATAGGTAGCGCGGACACCGGCAAGGCGCACATCGAAAATTTCACCGCGTTCGAGGCGAATGCGGAGAGCCTGAGACGCGGCCAACAGCACAGCAGCGGCCACCTGTTCAGTCAGCTCAATCACGCGGATACAGTCACGGGCGGCAATAGTACCCATGCTCACCTTGTCCTGGTTGTGGCATTCGGTGGAGCGGCTGAACACGCTCAT
>CAMHOW010000074.1 GCA_946186895.1 uncultured Fibrobacter sp. | reverse complement strand
TTGAACGAGGCCTGCTCCTCGGGT
Organism: uncultured Fibrobacter sp.; assembly: GCA_946186895.1. Lineage (GTDB taxonomy): Bacteria > Fibrobacterota > Fibrobacteria > Fibrobacterales > Fibrobacteraceae > Fibrobacter. Next base: position 10,628 of record CAMHOW010000074.1, on the reverse strand, counting down.
TGCGGCTCCTTTATCGAGACCTACGCCCGCAGCCTGGGCATTCCCATGGAAAAGATTGCCGAGATGGCATTCAACGCCAAGAGCCCTTCCCAGCTGGGCAGCCGCTGCACCGTGTTCATGAACAGTTCCATTATTACGGAACAGCGCGACGGCAAGCAGCCCGAAGACATTATCGCGGGCATCTGCCGCTCCATCATCAACAACGTCTTTACGAAGGTGATCCGTATCCGCAACCTGAACACCCTGGGTCAGAAGGTGGTGGTGCAGGGAGGTACCTTCAAGAACAACGCCGTTCTTCGCGCTTTCGAGCAGTACACCGGCCTTAAGCCCATCCGTCCTGAACGTCCGGGTGAAATGGGCGCCATCGGTATCGCGCTCCTCACCAAGAAGTACATGGAAGAGAAGCGGAAGACCGAACCGGAACTCAAGAGCCGCTTTATCGGCCTTGACGCCATGAAGACCTTCAGCTGGCACAACCAGCCGGGCCAGCTCTGCCAGTACTGCACCAACCATTGCTCACGCACCATCGTGACCTTTAGCGATGGCCAGAGCTTTGTGACGGGCAACCGTTGCGAGCGCGGTGAAGTGACCGCCGACCCCAACGACCCGAAGACTAAGGCCCTCATTGCCGAAATCAACAAGAAGATGCTGTCCGTGCCCGACATGATCAAGCGCACGAACCAGCTCCTTGTGAAGGACTACGCCCCCGCAAAGCTTGTGGAGAACAACGGCAAGACCATCGGTATCCCCCGCGTGCTGGAATTCTGGGCAAGCCTCCCCTTCTGGAAGGCATTCTTCACCAGTCTGGGCTACACCGTGGTGGTGAGCCGCCAGAGCGACTACAAGATGTTCGAGGAAGGCCTCCACAGCGTGCCCTCTGACACCGTGTGCTTCCCGGCAAAGCTGGTCCATGGTCACGTGCTGAGCCTTATCGAGAAGAAGGTGGACCGCATTTTCTTCCCCATGATGGTGGCAGTGCCCAGCGACCATACCAAGTTTACCGCCACTTCCGTGTGCCCCGTGGTGCAGGCCTACCCCAACGTGTGCAAGAACACCGACGAGCCCGAGAAGAACTACGGCATCCCCATGGACCAGCCCATTTTCCACTGGTTCAATGCCAAGCTCCGCCGTAACCAGACCGTGGAATGGTTCCACGAGAATTGGAAACTGGACAAGAAGCTTTTGAACAAGGCCGTAGACGAAGGTGAAAAGGCCCTCCACAGCTACCGCACCACCCTCTTGGAAGAGGGCCAGAAGGTGCTGGACGACGTGCGGGCCAAGAACAGCTTTGCCGTGGTGATTGCAGGCCGCCCCTACCATGCGGACATGCTCATCAACCACAACATTGCAAGCCACTTTACCGCCATGGGTATTCCGGTGCTTACCACCGAATCGCTCCCCGGCGTGTACGACCAGGATGTTCCTAGCCACACCCGAATCGAAATCAAGAATACCTTCCACCTGCGCATGATTGGCGCCACCATGATTGCGGCTAAGGACCCCAACGTGGAACTGGCCCAGATTGTTTCTTTCGGTTGCGGTCACGACTCCATCTTGACCGACGAGATGATGCGCATGATGCACCAGGATTCCAACAAGGAAATGCTGATGCTCAAGCTGGACGAAGGCGACGCCCGTGGCCCCGTGGGAATCCGTATCAAGAGCTTTATCGAGACCGTGAAGGCCCGCCGTGCGGCAAACCTGCCCGACAAGCCCGAAAGTCACGAACCGCTGTTCCACACGCCCTTCATGCCCGAAGACAAGCAGCGGCGTCGCATTCTGACGCCGAACCTGTCTCCCGCCTTTACGGTGCTGGCCAGCGTCTACATGAAGCGGGAAGGCTATACCGCCGAATACCTGCCGGTGGCCGACAAGGAAGCCATTGAACTGGGCAAGAAGTTCGTGCACAACGACATCTGTTTCCCCTGCCAGGTGAACATCGGCGAAGCCCTCAAGTGGCTCGTGAACCACCCCGAGGTTCCCCAGAACCAGGTTTCCATGTGCCTTGCCAAGAACTGCGAGAACTGTCGTGCCGTGCAGTACGCGGTGCTGGCCCGCAAGGCCCTAGACGAAGCCGGCTTCAAGGACGTGACCATCATTACGACAGGCGTGGACTACAAGGGAATGCACCCCGGATTCCAGCTGGGTCTGGACTTCCGCCTCCACATGCTGTGGGGCCTTGTAACCATGGACGCCATCGAGATTATGTACCGTGCCGTACGCCCCTACGAAGTTCACGAAGGCGACACCCAAAAGATTTACGACGAATGGATGCCCAAGGTAATCGGCGTGGCAGGCAACCTGACCACCGCACAGCTGGTGCGACCCTCCAAGCTTCTGGAAGTGTTCGACCAGTGTATCGAGGCCTTCAACTCCATCGAGATTACCGAAGACCGCAAGAAGGGAATCCGCAAGCCCCGCGTGGCCGTGCTTGGCGAAATCCTGATGAACTACCACCCCAGCGCCAACGGCTTCATCGAGAACTACCTGATGAACAACGGCATGGAAGTTTACCTGCCCGGTATGACGGACTTCTTCCGCGTAGACGAAGTGGTTCGCGCCGAAAAGCTGAAGCGCGGTTTCTCTGCCAACCCGCTGAAGGACCGCATCGAAGGTGGCGTCACGGCCAAGGTCTATACCCACGCCGTAGAAACCGCCCGCAAGGCCATGCACAAGTTCAAGCTCTACGAACACCATGCGGACTGCGTGGAACTGAAGGACTACGTGTCCGACATCATTGACCCCACCTACAATACCGGCGAGGGCTGGCTGATTCCGGGCGAAATCCTGTACAATTCCCAGCATGGCATCAACAGCCACATCATCTTGCAGCCCTTCGCCTGCCTTGCGAACCACATCTCCGGACGTGGCCTTACCAAGGCCGTAAAGGAACGTTGCCCCCATATCCAGATTCTCAGTCTGGACTATGACCCGGACACCAGTTTTGCTAACATCGAAAACCGCCTGCAGATGCTGATCATCAACGCCCGCGAGCTTGAAAAGGCTAATATGGGCGGCGAACACGGTAAGGAAAGTAGCGAGGCATAGAGAATCATGACCGAAAACATGAACGACAAGCCCAAGCTTTTGAAGAATCCTCCTGACCTGAACAAGATTGCCAGGCCCAACTGGATTGAAATCAACCTGGATGCGCTTTGCAACAACATCAAGTTCATCCGCAGCCAGATTCCCGCCAATACCAAGATTTTGCTGCCCGTAAAGGCAGACTCCTACGGGCATGGCAGCCTCGCCTGTTCCTTCGCCGCCAAGTTCGGCGGTGCAGACTACCTAGGCGTAGCCCACATTAGCGAAGGCATGTTACTCCGTCAGTATGGCATGGACCTGCCCATCTTGGTGCTTGGCCCCTGTACCCCCTCTGACTTTGCCTACTTCGTGGAATTCCAGCTGACGGCAGCCATCACGGATATCCGTACCGCCATGGCTTTTGACCAGTTCCTGAAAGAGACGGGCACGACTTGCAAGGCTCACCTGGCCGTTGATACGGGCATGAACCGTTACGGCTTTGACGCCGAGGATTTCAACAATATTCGTGCGGCCCTCTCCCTCAAGAATTTGCATTTCGAAGGGATGTTCACCCACCTGGCCACGGCCGACATGCCGGGGAACCCCAAGACCGACATCCAGATCCAGCGCTTTACCCGACTCGTGGACGTGTTGGAAGCGGAAGGGCTTCGCCCTGCCATCTGCCATTGCAGCAGTTCCGCAGGCACCCTCACCCGCCCCGAGAGCCACTTTGACATGGTGCGCCCGGGCCTTGCCCTTTACGGTTACAACTGCATGGGAGCAGCCCCTTCACCATGGCCCATTAAGCCTGTAATGCGTATCAAGTCTACCATCCGCCACATTCACGACGTGAAGCCCGGCGAGACGGTTAGTTATGGCGGCTACTGGATGGCACAGCAGCCCACCCGCATCGCTACCGTGGCCATCGGTTACGGCGACGGCTACCTGCGCGGCGGCTACAACAAGGGATTTCTGTTTATCCGTGGGCAGCTCTGCCCCATTCTCGGCCGTGTGTGCATGGACGCCACCATGGTGGACGTGAGCCACATTCCCGATGTTCAAGTGGGCGAGACCGTCGACGTGGTGAATGGCGAACTGGACCACCGCATTTCCATGGAAAGCGTGGCCGACGACCACCACACCATTCCCTACGAATTCACAAGCCGCGTGGCCCGCCGCCTGTACCGCAAGTACTACTGGAAGAACCGCCTGGTACGCTGGGATTACCTGCGCCAGGAATTCGGCGTGAAGGACTACAAGGAATACCCGCTGCGGTAAAACGCAAGCATCTGTGATTTCATACAGAAAAGAGACCCTAACGGGTCTCTTTTTTTTCTGAATTTAATCCTTTACACAACGGGCAGGAAGACCGTAATTTTGGTCTAAATTCACAGGAGATATAAGACCATTATACGTAAAGGCAAAACCTTGTACTACGTCATCCTCTTCGGTAGCGCTCCATGTATACATATAGATATAGCCGTTATGCCCGTTTTCTTCAGCATCTTCAAAAGTAAAATGTCCTTCAAGGTCTCTAATACCGTTAGGAAGCAATGAGAATCCATATATGTCCGTTCCGTTGGGATCAATTTCACCTTGTCCATCGTCATCCCATCCTGTTTGTGCTTTAAGCCGATTAGCCCCATCCTCGCAGCCATAGGGCATACAATTACTTCCATAGGTATAAACAAACAGCGTTGCCCATTCGTCCTTTGTCGGTAAATGCCAACCTTTCGGACAAGCAACTTTTGCAGCGGCCCAATTATAGTAGCGCCCCGACACATTACACTGAGGATCTTTTTTATAGCACCAACTACTGTTAGCCACTTCATAATTCATGTTTTCCGCCAGCCATGTTTGTGTTCCGATATTCACAGTCTTGTAGGTTTTGCCATCCCGGTCATCTGTCAAATTGCCATATGTTATACTCGAGTTGAATCGGGCCTCCTTCGGCACATCCCAACTCCAGCCCGAAGGTACAAGAATCCAACCTCTAGTTGTACAATAATACTTGTTTGTCATGCCCTTACCCAATGTAACGGCACCTATATTATCATCATCACAAACATGTCCCTGGGTGTCATAATCCACTTCTGTTGCCACGAACCAATCCATATCTTTACATACGTAGTATTCTTCATTTTGAGCGCACTGGGTAATTTCTCCCGAGCGTTTTTTGGTGCAACCTTGCAAACCAAGCGAAGCATCATTGGTAGATGCAGGCAGCCACATACCCTGAAGTTCATCGTACTTGTAATTTAGGGCGGTCAAATTTCCCCTCTTGATTTCGCCATCTGTACCAGCCGTCCACTGGTACGTATCTTTTTCAAGGTCGTTTGCTTCACGCCAGCTTTTATTGTCGCAGGTATAATAAACGGTCTCGCTAACCCGCTCTACATGGCCCTGCTTCTGCTCCGTGCAGCCCTGTAATTCTAGAAGGCAGCTTTTGCCATCAGCCGGAATCCAAGATTCACCTTCATAGACATAACAGGCTTCCTTATTAACGGAGCCGTACTTTACGTCACCATCGTGGCCATCGGCCCACTGATAGGTGTCCTTTTCTATATCCGATGCTTCAACCCACGCTCCGTCTTTGCAGATAAAGCGGATTTTCTTACCAGAATTTGCACTAAGCTCGTTGTTTATGGCAAGGACATTGCCATATTTGTTTTTTGTACATTCTCCCAAGCCGTAATTTACGTACCAGAAGTTCCGCACATACTTCTCAAACTCAGGAACCTTCCCCAAATTCCATTTTTCAATATTAGTCCGAATCTTGGCAAGGCCACCAGAAATATCCTGCTCGCTTGCCCAGTCGGCAATTTCAGCCTTATATTTTGCAGCATCAGCATCGTCCCACTTACCATCCTCTTCGATATCAGAGGCAAAGGCCGTCAACAGCTCCGTAAGATCTGCAGCCGATTCAAGGTCATGTTGCATAAGAATGCTGATAGCTAGCAGGGCAGCATTACCGTCTCCCGTGCTGAATATATCAAGGTCCTCGGAGCTAGCAAAATCGCCATTGATTCCGAATGCCGCCAGAATTGCGTTCTTGGCCTGCTCCTTGGCCTCAAACAGCTTCATCTTTTTTTGCTTAACGAGATAAAGTACGTGGTAATATTCCAAATGAGTCAGCAGGTTGATGTTCACGGCACCGCCTTCGCGTTTCGTCACATCGGTCAGGGCATAGAGCGTAAGCGAGCCATTGGACTTTTTACCCGTCACTTCGTTCTGATAATAGCCTTCTGCCTGGAGCTCAATATACTGGCTTATCATGGAGCGGGCGTTCAGTTTGAACTTACCGTCATTATCCTGAATGGTGGCCGAAAAGATGCTTCCTGTCTGGTTCAGACTGCGGCCGCTTTCCAATTCCAGAACCGTCACCTTGGAACCTTTGACAAAAGGCCCCTTCTGCATCGCACCGCTGATAGTCCGGTCCGTCGGGGTAACCGAAGAGGAACTTTCGTCATCTTCGCCCTGATTGTCACTAGAAGAATTTGTCGATGTGGTAGAATTGCTGGATTCCGGAACAATCCTCAGAGAATCTACATTCGTCCATTCCCCATCCACACAGATATAGTCGGACTTGACATCCTTTACGAAAACCGTATCGCCCTCGAAATCATCCGTACAATCCGGCAACTTTTCGAAGGTCGAAACAATGGCCACCTTCTCGGGAGTTTCACCACTGCTTGAGCTGTCACCGCAGGCGGAAAGGGCTAAGGCGATAAAAAAGAAAAAATTAAGTTGATAAAGAAAGAATTTTTGATTCATCAGTGATTTCCTTATGGTGTTCCTATTCAGAGCCCTTTACGCACCGGACGCTGAGGCCGGATTTTTTGTATTCCGTACCATTAATTGGGGTGGCATAATCTAATCTAAATTCCACATAACTAGCTTTTTCACTAGCTTTATCCGTAGCCGTCCAGAAGTAGGCACGCTTGCCCACATAATCGTAATTATCAGCACCAAACCTAACACCGGCTGGCAAAGCAGAGAACCCCTCCGTATCATATCCATTATAGGGGCCCCAACCTGTCGTTGTTTTAAGATTACGAGCAGCATAGGACCAACCAGTCTGCACTTTATCGCACATATTGTACCACTCATCACTAGTCGGCAAGTGCCAACCATCGGGGCACACCCCCTTAACCTTGGTCAGAAGAGTCTTGCTACAATCCTTACCATTGCCACAATCTAGTCCTTCCCCTTGGTATAGTGCCGCAGAATCTATAGCTGCCGCCCAAGTATAAAGTCGACCGGTCACAGCACATTTCGCCAAAGTGTGATCTGACTCTTCGTCGTAGCACCAACTTTTGTCAGTCTTGTAGTTGAGATTTTCCGCCATCCAAATCTGTGAATTAATAGTCACCGTTTTGTATGTTCTCCCATCGCGTGTATCTGTAAAAGTACCATAGCTTACCGTCGGATTAAGGCGAGCTTCCTTAGGAACATCCCAGTTCCAATCGTCCGGAACCAGGATCCAACCACTTGGTGCACAATAATACCTGTTGGTTGTCTCCGCCACACCGTTAATAAGTTTACCAACGTCCGCAGTAGTGCATTCCTGCCCGTAAGTATCGTACTCTTCTGGCAGGGCTTTCCGCCAAACATTCTCTTCGCACGTGTAATAATCGTTGTCTACAGAACTCTGAAGCACGTTGCCAGCACGGTTTGTAGTGCAACCGTTCAGATTGAGCGACACATCCAACGCATCCGCAGGTATCCATTTTGTCTGAGCCACATCGTACTTGTAGTAGGCATCAGTCACGTTGCCTTTCTTGATTTCGCCGTCTGTACCGGCGGCCCACTTGTATGTATCGTATTCTACTAGAGTCGCCTCGCGCCATCCGCTAGACTTGCAGATGTGGTAAGTCGAGGCAACCTTTCCAACGGAATCTATTATAGCAGCGGTGCATACGCCAAGAGTTTTTTCGACATCATTGGCAGGACGCCATGCATTATCATTATACACATAGACATTATCCGTCACATCGCCCTTCTTCACCTGGCCGTCGGTTCCTGCAGGCCAGCCGTAAGTGTCCTTTTCTAAGGGAGAAGCCTCGACCCAGGCACCGCTCTTGCATATATACCGAACCTTTGTACCGTGATTCTCGCTGCGAGTGTTCTTGACCGCAAGGACTTCGCCTTCTGTCTTACAGTCGTTCAAGCCGTAATTCGTATACCAGAAATTGCGCACATACTTTTCAAATTCGGGCACCGTTCCCAATTTCCAATTGGCAACATTTTCGCGAATCTTTGTAAGTCCTCCCGACAAGACCTGCCCGCTTGCCCAATCGGCTATCCTTGCCTTGGCGGTTTCATCGTCCCACTCACCATCTTCTTCGATATCCGAGGCAAAGTCCGTCAAAAATTCTGTCAGATGAGCCACATCAAGATTGCTCTGCATCAGAACACTTATGGCAAGCAGAGCTGCGTTACCATCACCCTTGCTGAAAATATCCAAATCTTCGGAACTTGCGAAATCCCCCTTGATATAGAATGCGGACAGAATCGCTTTCTGAGCTTTTTCCTTGGCCTCGAAGACCTTCATTTTGCCGTTCTTGACTAAGTCGACCACGTAGAAATACTCTAAGTGAGTCAAGAGATTGATGTTCACAACACCGCCCTCTCGCTTGCTCACATCGGTAATGCCCCAAAGGGTCAACGGAGCATCGGAACTTTCGCCCGTCACCTCGTTGCGGTAATAACCCTCTACCTGAAGTTCAATGTACTGACTCACCATAGAGCGGGCATTCAGCTTGAATTTACCGTCATTATCCTGGATGACCGCCGAGAAGGTGCTACCAGTCTGGTTCAGGCTGCGACCGCTCTCTAATTCCTGAATGGAAACCTTGGAGCCCTTGAGGAAAGGCCCCTTTTGCGACGCACCCTTGATGGTCATGTCCGTTGTAACAATGGAAGACGAACTGTCATCGTCGGAATCACCGGAAGAAGCAACAGAAGTAGTTGAACTGCTAGACGATGTTTTTTTCTCATCTGTCGGGCTTTGTTTTTCCGTACTCGTCCATTCACCGTCTACACAGACGTAATCGGCCTTTACATCCTTCACCAGGACCGTATCGCCTTCGAGATCGTCCATGCAATCGGGTAATTTGTCCACAGAAGAGACGTTGTCCACCTTTTCGGGAGTATCTCCCCCACTGGAGCTATCTCCGCCGCAAGCGGAAAGAGCTAAAAAGGCTAGAGTGGTCAAGCCTAAACAGAACGGAAGATTCTTGAAAAACATTCGTAGTCCCCTTTACGAAATTTTTTTGCAAATTTAGTTATTTTGTTAGGCTTCCGTAATTTTCAAAAGTCCTTAGGCCAGTATCCCCATGTTCCAACAGCTCTTCTACGCTGACAACCTTGCGAGAATATCCCTTGAGCAAGGCTTTCAATGTAGAGACCTGATAAATCTTTCCATCCATGGGGTTAATAGTAGCTTTGTTTTCCTCTGAAACGGCCCATTTTTCTATATTTTCCGCCGAAAAATTAAAAAGGCGTATTAAAATGAAAGTTTCTTTGAATTGGCTCAGACGTCACGTTGATCTTCCGGAATCTGCGGAAGAAGTTGCAAAGGCGCTCACCTCCATCGGCCTCGAAGTCGAAGGCATGGAAGAACCGGGCAAGGTCTACGAAAAGCTCGTTGTAGCCAAGGTTCTCACCTGCGACCCCCATCCGGACAGCGACCACCTGCACATCACCACCGTGAACGACGGCAAGGAAACGCTCCAGGTCGTGTGCGGCGCCCCGAACGTGGCCGCAGGCCAGACCGTGGTTCTCGCCCCGATTGGCGCTGAACTCCCGCTCCCCGACGGCGGCACGCTCAAGATGAAGAAGTCCAAGATCCGCGGCGTGGAAAGTTTCGGCATGATTTGCGCCGAAGACGAAATCGGCCTCAGCGACGACCACGCGGGCATCATGGTCCTGGACGACAGCATTCCGGCAGGCACACCCTTCGTGAGCCTCGGTATGTACGACGTGTGCTATGAACTGAACGTGACCCCGAACCGCCCGGATGCACTCAGCCACCGCGGTGTGGCCCGCGAACTGGCCGCCAAGTTCAACCGCCCGCTCAAGCCGCTCGCCTACGAACTCAAGGAAGATGCCGAGGCGGCAAGTTCCGCCATCAGCCTCGAAGTGGTTCCGGGTTGCGGCTGCTCCCGCTACGTGGGCCGCGTCATCAAGGACGTGAAGGTCGAAAAGTCTCCGGCTTGGCTCGCAAAGCTTTTGCACGCCGTGGGCATGAACAGCATCAACAACGTCGTCGACATCACGAACTTCATTTTGATGGACGTGGGCCAGCCGCTCCACAGCTTCGACATGGACCAGCTGCACGGCAACAAGATCAAGGTCCGCCGCGCCGCCAAGGGCGAAAAGATCGAAACCATCGACCACACCGCTCACGAACTGCTGGAAAGCGACCTCGTGATTTGCGACGGCGACCGTCCGGCCTGCGTTGCCGGCGTGATGGGCGGCGTCGAATCCGAAATCGTCGATGCCACCAAGAACGTGTTCCTCGAGAGCGCCTGGTTCAACCCGACGGTGGTCCGCAAGCAGGCCAAGCGCCTCTGCATCTCGACCGACTCCAGCTACCGCTT
>CAMHOW010000073.1 GCA_946186895.1 uncultured Fibrobacter sp. | reverse complement strand
GGTCTTAGGGAGGGCAGAGCCCTCCCTAGTTGTATTACCTCTTATTTTTTTTATTCCTTCTCGCCCGTAGGTCGTCAACAATCGGTCTTGCGATGCACGCCAGGTTCATGGCCGTGCCAATGAGAATCAAGGTATCGGCACAATAAAGGCCTATTCCAGGCTCAACCTTCAGCACGTTCATGCCGATTGAATTGCACAGGCTTCCAATCTGAGAAAGCACAGCCCACAACGAAAACATGGAAAGCATCCCCATAGCAAGAGATCCCAGAGAGGCGTAATAACCGAAGGGAGCGATAAATGCAAATATTGCCGCCACAACCAAGGCACCCACGATTCCGAACAAATGATACATCGGTTCCATCTTCGGGAAATTGGGTATAAAGTCCTTGAACCGTTCAATGGACCTTGGGTTGCCCTCTTGCATTCTCTTAAGCAAGCCAGCTCCCGGTTCCTTGAGTTCCGTACCCAGGTCATACCCGAGAGCGATTTCGTACATCGACGGTTCAGCAATAACCTGGTCGGTGCAGGATACGTTCGCCATGGGCATCAGCAGTCCAAGCAAAGCCAAGAGGTAAGGGAGCCCTACCAGTTTCTGGAAAAACCGGAATCTTTTGTCGGGCATTACTTACCTATGACATCCAGCGGATACACACAACGGAATCCGAGGGTTTCAGACCAATACCTGGGGTCTTCGTCGTCCCTGACCGACATGTTCAGGAGCTTCTCCTTGTCTTTCCAGGAACCGCCCTTGTAAACCCTAGAAGAGCCAAGCATTGCACCTGTAGGATTGGAGGATTCAATCCAGAACGACAGCATGAAGTACTTGTCACGAGTCCATTCGGCCACGTTGCCGGACATGTCGTAGATTCCCCAAGCATTGGGCTTCTTGGTTGCCACCTGCTGAGGACCATAGGCTTCATCTTCCTTACGCATCTTGTAGGAGTTTTCCATATAGATAGCGTAGGCCGAGGGATCCGGAACAGAGTCCAACACCCAAGGGGCACCTTCAATGCTTCCTGCACGGCCAGCGAATTCCCACTGGGCTTCCGTAGGCAGGTCTCCCCCGTTCACCTGACACACCTTCCGGGCATTTTCCCAGTTGATGTTGTGGACCGGCTTCTGCGGATGGAAGAACGTAGACTTGTCCTTGACCCGTTCTGCAGAATCCACACGGAGATTGATCTTCTCCATAAGTTCCTGGGTCATCTCCGTGACCATAATGGCAAAGGGAGACATTTCCACCACATTTCCGTAGTAGCGGAAAGAACCAGAATCAAGAACGACTAGCTTTCCACGAAGAGGATCGTTCAAAATCTTCTTAGCAGGCTCAGGTTCGCTAGAAGAAGACGAAACCACCTCAGAAGAAGAGCTTACCACCTCGGGCACTGCCGAAGAAGAGCTTTCTACGGGGGCCGGAGGAGGCGGATTCAGCCAATCCTGAACTTCCTGCTGTTCAAAGACGTACTGAGGCAACATGAAGCTGCCCTGGGCTTCCACGATAGCTCCACCAATCTGAACTTCCAGCTTTACATAGCGGTAATGGTGCCTTGTAATGACTCCATCCTGTCCATAAATCCACACAGGCTTATTGTTCTGCAAAGAAACAATGATTCGAGCCGCACCTTCCGGAGAAGCAAGCATTGCAGCCACAGAATCAGAAGCATAACCGGGAACCTGTCCCTTCCACATCACATCGTAACGATTGACTGGCTGGCTAAACTTGAGAATCAAGAAATTCGCATTCGGCTTCTGCTGGACGGTCGCCACCAGAGCAGCAACGGACGAACTAGAAGGAGCTTGGGCAACAGCACCGGCTGCAGAATCTGCAGGGGCCGTAGAATCAGCGGGAGCCGTAGAATCCACAGGTGCGGGAGCGGGAGCCGGAACCGGAGATACGAGAACCACATCCGAAGCTCCCGTTGAATCGGGAACCGTATCAAAGAAAATGGAATCAGGAACCAGGTAGAACCGGGCCGGAAGCGCATGGAGGCTATCAAACTTCTGCTTGAAGGCCTGGTCTATAACAGAAACCCCAGACATCTTTGACTTGCGCCACAGGTCCAGAGCTTCCGCATGCACCACGTCATAACGGGTCGAGTAAGCCTGGTAGGTAGGATTGCTCATATCCAGGCCCACAGATACAGCCTGTTTCTTAGCCGGGTAGACCTTGGCAAAATCATTGGTATCCACAGTGTTCAATACACTAATCAGCTCCCCAACGTACTTGTCGTAGAGAACTTCCGTATATTCGAGGTTCGGAGTGGCCGCTACCTGCTCCACAGTCACAGACACCGGGCTCTTTGCAGGGGCCGCAGTCTGAAGCTGGACAAGGTTTGGCTTGAACAAGAGGGTCTTGCCGCTCTGGACCATCCCGATATCGGTAAAGGGCATGTAGCCATCAGCGGAGAACACAAAGGCATAGGGCCCAGGGGCTACCGGAGAAATCGTCTTGGACACATTACGAAGCTTGGAATCAAGAGAAGAAATCTTCAAAGTCTTGATAGAACTTTCCACCTTGACAATGCCAGGAAGGGGATCTTCCTTAAGCAACTGCCAACGGCCGTTTTTCATAAAGAAAAGCTTGGGCACTCTAGGAGAATAGATGTATTCCTTGTCAAAATAGATGTCCGTTTCGTCCTGGAAGGCTTTGGAATTCTTGGTAGGATACAGGCGCATCCGGATTACGTCAAAAACGGTAAGCTGGTTCTTTTCCAGGCTAAAGGCATGCAGCTTGCTAAATGCAGAAGGATTCACCTTACCCTGAACCCAGTGGTATTCCTTCGGGGTCTTCTTATGACGCAAGAAGAGCATGTTGTCTTTCAGAGGCAATGCCGGTGCAATAGTTGTTGCAGAATTGGGGACCTTGATGGCCATTTCAGGGAACGGCTCAAACAGATCGCCGACCTTGTACTGGTCCATGTTCACCCTATACATCTTGTCACTATCGGCAAGGGCCAACACCGGCAATAAAACCAGGATAGGCAGAATGCGCAAAAAATGCATAATCGCTCCTATAATACTCCTAAACACCGCCTTTCAGCAGCCATTTTCCGTAAAGATAATTTCTTGTTTTGTTTTCCTGTAAGCAGGCGTGCCTCTACGAAGCCAAAAATCAGCCATTTACGCCCATTTTCAGCAAATAACCGCCCTGGCTACCGCCTGTGGGACCCAGTTCCACAGTCCAATCCGCCATGCGGATAATGTCCGGATGGTGCTCAATAACGATTAGAGTGTTTCCACGGGCAGATAGACGGCGCAGCAGATTCCAGAGGATCTGGGTATCCTTCAGATGAAGCCCTGTGGTGGGCTCGTCCAGCAAGTAGACCATCTCCCCTGCCGATTTACGTGAAAGTTCCGCTGCCAGCTTGAGTCGCTGGGACTCTCCGCCCGAAAGGGTGGTAACGGGCTGGCCCAGCCTCAGATACCCAAGGCCCACATCCCGCAGGCATTCCAGCTTGGGCAAAATTTTCGGCTGGTCCTTGAAGAACTCGCAGGCTTCGTCGATACGCAGGTCCAGAACGTCGGCGATGTTCTTGCCCTTGAAAGTAACCGTAAGGGTTTCCTGGTTGTAACGCTTGCCGCCGCAGACTTCGCAGGTTTCCCAGATGTCCGAAAGGAAATGCATCTCCACCGAGATGGCGCCGCGACCTTCGCAGGCCTCGCAGCGGCCACGGGCCAAGTTGTAACTGAAACGACCGTAGTCGAAGCCCTTCACCTTGGCCTGTGGCAGTTTGGCGAATAGCTTGCGTATGTCGTCAAACACGCCCGTGTAGCTCGCGGGCGTGCTGCGAGGCGTTCCCGAGATGGGGCTCTGGTCCACCAGCAACACCTCGCCGCTTTGCTTCTTGCGGCCACGGGCCTGGAACTTCTTTTTCAGGGCCGGGTAGATTTCGTCCACCACCATGGAACTCTTGCCTGACCCCGAAACGCCGCAGACCACGCTGATAGCGCCCTTCGGGAACCGAACGGAAAGGTTCTTCAGGTTGTTCTTCTTGAGGCCCTTGAATTCATAGAATTCAGAATCGTCCGTTACGGGGCGAACACCTATCTGGTTTGTTACGGGAATGGAGCCTGTCAGGTACTTGACTGTTTCGCTCCGGGGGAACTGCTGCAGGGCGTAGGGCTTGGAAAGCTGCTTTGGAGAGCCTTCCGCCACCACCTCACCGCCAAATTCACCAGCAGCAGGACCCATATCAATAATGTGGTCCGCCGCCTGCATCATCTTCATGTCGTGTTCCACCACCACCAGGGTGTTTCCCAGGTCACGCAGGCGGTAAAGGGAATCCAGCAACTTGGCGGTATCGCTTTCGTGAAGGCCCACCGTAGGTTCATCCAGAACATACAGCACACCTTCCAGGCCACTGCCAATCTGGCTTGCCAGGCGGATACGCTGGGACTCGCCTCCGCTGAGGGTGTCGCCTGCGCGGTCAAGACCGATGTAGCCAAGACCTACACTTATCAGGAATTCCAGACGGCCGATGATTTCCCTAAATAGAGGCTCCGCCACCGTCTTCTTGCTTTCGCCGTTCTTTTCGCCCTTGAAATTCACATGGGTGAACCAGTCCAGGGCCTCTGAAATACTCATGTGGTGGACATCCATGATATTCTTGCCCGCGATACGCACGGCAAGGTATTCGGGTTTGAGCCTTTCCCCGTGGCAATCGGGGCAGACTTCGCCATCCTTGAAATGTCCGAGACCAAGGCAGGTATCGCAGGCGCCCCAGTGGGTGTTGAAACTGAAATGCTTTGGGTTGAGGGCAGAATCCATGTACCAGCCGCAATCAGGGCAACCCGGCTTTTCGGAACAGGCGAGGCGTCCGCCCTTTTCGTCTTCTACGTACAGGATTCCGTTACCGTCACGGTAGCCCCGTTCAAAGGCCTCTACCAAGCGGGCACGGTTGGATTCCTTGACCACCACGGAATCTACCACGGCCAAAAGCTGGCGCTCCCGGGTAGGGATTTTCGGCAGCGGAAGTTCCACCAGTTTCTTGCCCAGGTAAGCCTTGCGGTATCCCTTTTCCGTCAAAATTTTAGACAACTTAATTACATCGTTGATTTCGAAGGGAGCAAGGACCGTCACCATCTTGTTCAGGTCACGGTCAAAGGCATACTGCATCAGGTCTCCCGCGGAGTACGAATCCACGGGTTTTCCGCAATGCAAGCAATGCGGCGTGCCGACCCTCGCCCACAAAATGCGGAAATAGTCGTAAATCTCGGTGAGGGTCGCCACCGTACTCCGCGGACTCTTGCTGGCGCTCTTCTGGTCGATGGCGATGGCCGGGGCAAGTCCCGTGATGGAATCGATACTCCCGTGGTCAGGGCGGCCAAGGAAGCGACGGGCGTAAGTACTGAGGGTTTCTACAAAGCGGCGCTGGCCCTCGCTAAAAAGGGTATGGAAAGCGAGGCTGGACTTGCCGGAGCCCGAAACTCCGGTGATTACCGTAAGCTTGTGCCGGGGAATGGTGACGTCGATGTTTTTCAGGTTGTGCTTGCGGGCACCGTGCACCTCCATATCCAGGGAGTAAGCCTCCCCCGCCTTGAGGGACCGGTCGAACTGCTTGTTCTCCCCATGCTTTTTCGAAAGCACAGGTGCCAGGTATTTGCCGGTCTGGCTTTTCTTGTTCTTTGAAATCTGCTCCGGAGTGCCTACGGCCACGATGCGTCCGCCGCCTACACCCGCTTCGGGCCCGAGGTCGATAATCCAGTCGGCGCACTTGATCACATCCAGATTGTGCTCGATGACCACCACGCTGTTCCCGAGACTCCGCAAGCGGTTCAGGCATTCCAAAAGCCTGCGGATATCTTCAAAGTGCAGCCCCGTAGTGGGTTCGTCCAGCAGGTAAAGGGTCTTGCCCGTGCCCGGGCGACGCAGTTCCGAGGCAATCTTGATGCGCTGGGCCTCGCCGCCGCTGAGGGTGGTAGAAGGCTGGCCAAGCGTCAGGTAACCCAGTCCAACTTCCTTGAGCAGGTTCAAGGGTTCTGCAATTTTTGGCAGGTCCTTGAAAAATTCCGCCGCATCGGCAATACTCATTTCCAGAATTTCGGAAATATTCTTGCCCTTGAAATAGATTTCGCGGGTGGCATCGTTAAAACGCTTGCCGTCGCACACATCGCAGGTCACCTGGACGCTGGGCAAAATGTGCATGTCCACCACTTTTACGCCCGCCCCTTCGCAAGCGTCACAGCGACCGCCCTTCACGTTAAAGCTGAAACGGCTCTTGGTGTAGCCACGGACCTTGCTTTCGGGTAGGCTACCAAACAGGTCGCGGATATCGTCCCAAATCTTCGTGTAGGTCGCCGGATTGCTCCGGGGCGTGCGGCCAATGGGCGTCTGGTCGATTTCGATCACCTTGTCGATGTTCTCGAGCCCTTCCAGATGGTCGAACTTGCCCACAGGCTCTTCGGAATTGTAGAACACACGGGCAAGTTCACGCCGCAGAATCTGGTTCACGAGAGTGCTCTTGCCGGAGCCGGAAACGCCGGTGACCACGGTAAAGGCGCCGTCCAGCGGGATTTCCACGTCGATGTTCTTCAGGTTGTTTTCGGACGCGCCACAGATTTTCAGCTTGGGGGTATTCTTGTCAATCTTCTTGCGGTTTGCCGGAATCTCGATGGACTTACGACCGCTCAGGTAGGCGCCCGTAAGCGAAGACTTGTTCTTTTCCAGTTCTTCCACCGTGCCCGCCGCCAAAATCCGGCCGCCCTCTACGCCGGCGCCGGGCCCTACATCTATGACGCAGTCGGCGTGGCGCATGGTGTCTTCGTCGTGCTCCACGATGACCAGGCTGTTGCCCTGGGCTCGCAGGTGCTCCAGCATTTCCAGGAGCTTGTCGTTGTCCCGCGGGTGGAGTCCGATACTGGGCTCGTCCAGAATGTAAAGTACCCCCTGGAGCCCAGCCCCTACGGCACTGGCCAGGCGGATTCGCTGGGCCTCGCCGCCACTCAGGGTAGAAGCCTTGCGGCTGATGTTCAGGTAGCCAAGGCCAACCGTCTTCAAGAAATTCAGGCGACCCCGGATTTCGCGGAAGATTTCCTTGCCTATCCGCAGTTCCTTTTCGGAAAGTTTCAGGCCGTTGAAAAAGTCGGCGGACTTATCGACGGACCAATCCGTCAGTTCCGTGATGTTGTGGCCATGAAACTCCACCGCATTCGCCATACGGTTGATGCGGGTGCCCCCGCACTCGGGGCATACTCCGATTTTCATGAACTTGCGGAAATGGAAAATATGCCACATGTCCCACAGTTCCTGCATCACGGAGACCACACCGCTTTCGTTACCGCTGGGAGGGCCGTACAAAAAGGCGTGTCGTTGCTTTTCGGTCAGCTTTTTCCAGGGAGTATCCAGGGAGCAGTGCATCTCGTTGGCGATAGTCCGCAAGTTACGCCAGCCGAAATCAGAAAAGATGACCGTGCCCGTGTCCTTCTTTTGGCATGCAAAACAGCCCTGCTTGATAGAAAGGTTCGGGTCGGGCACTACCAGGTTCAGGTCGAACTCGCAACTTTCCCCCATGCCCTTGCAGGCGGGGCAGCGACCCTTGGGGTCGTTAAAGCTGAAGAATCGCGGTTCCAGTTCCGGAATGGAAATTCCGCACTTGGGGCAGGCCAACTCCGTACCCTGCAGGCGGTATTCTTCCTTCACATTTCCTGCGCCATCCTTGCCCTCACCCGACGACAGCAAGAAGCTCACCAGTTTCCCGTCTGTCAGCTTGAGCGCCCCTTCCAGAGCCTCCCGCAGGCGGCTCATGTTCTTGCGTTCCAGAGTCATGCGGTCGATGACCGCCTCGATGGTATGTTTCTCGTAACGCACCAGGGCAGGCACATCCTCGATCCTGTAGATTTCACCATCCACACGGGCGCGCACAAAACCGTCTTCTTTAAGCTCCTGGAGTTCCTTGCGGTATTCACCCTTGCGTTCCTGAACGATGGGGGCCATAACCGTAATCTGCTTGCCCTCATCGCTCACGTACAGGTTATCCACAACCTGATCCACCGTCTGGGCCTTGATGACCCGGCCGCACTTGGGGCAGTGAGGCACGCCCAGTCGGGCAAAAAGCAGGCGGTAATGGTCCAGAATTTCCACCACCGTACCCACGGTACTGCGGGGGTTGCGGTTCACCGTTTTCTGGTCGATGGAAATCGTGGGCGAAATGCCGCGAACGCTCTCCACCTCGGGGTGTTTCATGCGGCCGATGAACTGACGGGCGTAGGCCGACAGCGATTCTACAAAACGGCGCTGTCCTTCCTGGAATACCGTATCAAAAGCCAAGCTAGACTTACCCGAACCCGAAACGCCGGTCACCACCACGATAGAATCGCGGGGAATTTTCAAATCTACATGTTGCAGGTTGTGTTCGTGGGCGTCGCGGATATCGATAAACTTGGTCATAACGGCTATTCAACTTTTGCCTTAAATATAGTGAACATTTGGACAAATTCCAAGGGCTTAAAAAACGCCTAAAATCGGTTTATCTTGCCAAAAAGAGGCGAATTAGCTATATTCGGCACTCCAACGCGGGGATATAGCTCAGTTGGTAGAGCGACAGGTTCGCAATCTGTAGGTCATGGGTTCGACTCCCACTATCTCCACTCAAAAGGCTGGCACTTTGCCAGCCTTTTGTTTTTTTGTTTTTAGAGACCGCAAGTTCACGCAAAATAGACGAAACTGGTCTTCTTCAGTTCTTTCAAGGACGTCAGTACCGCATGGTCAGGGCCGTTCAGGGCGGACACCGCCGAACCGATGCTTTGCTCCAGTTCGGTTTCATTTTGCCCGTGGAACATGGCGTAAAGGTTGTAAGGGAAACCTTCAAAAGGAGAGCGCACATAACAATGGGAAACGTGGGGATTATCGGCAAGCAGCATTCCCGCCCCTTCCGTGTCCGCAACGGTAAGGCACACCATGGCGTTTGCGTCAAAGCCTGCCTGTTGGTGCCTGAGGACGGCCCCGAACCGACGCATGATTCCTCGGTCCAAATCCGCCCGAATTTCGGTGATGTCTATTCCCAAATCGGTGAAGGGCGTTTTGGTGTGAGGAATATCCTGGCACAGGAGATTAATCCGACGGCGGTCCTTTGCATCGGGGACAAAAGGTACAACACCTTCCGAATCCATCTTATCGGCGGTCACCTTATTTGCGGCTTGAGTCGGTGCATCCGCCGATACCGTAGCCTTCATCACCGTATTGATCTTGAACATCCTGCTGGCCGAAAGCACATGGGCATCGTGCAGAGCCGTTTCCGCTTCCAACCCACGGACTGTTTCCTGAATTTCAGCCTCCGATCGGGCGATGACGGTGAACCAAACGTTATAGGCGTGACTGCGGATGTAGTTATGGGTAATGGCGGGAATCTTATCGGCCGCTGCAGCAAAGCCGTCCAGATTACCTTCGGGCACCACTCCCGCACAAAGCCTGGAGATGTAGCCTAGCCTGCGAGAATCGTAGATGCCGCCCAGGCGACGGATGACCCCCGACTTACGCAAGTTTTCCACATGCTCAAAGGCATCTTCTTCCGAAACGCCTAGCCGTCGCCCCAGGGCGGCGTAAGGACGCTCCTCCAGCGGGAATCCGTCCTGTATAATTTCCAGAATCTTTCGGTCTAGAGTTTCCACGAGAATCCCCTACCCCGGATTTCGTCCTTCACAGTCTCATCCGCCTCTACGACCGCGCCCTCGAACAAGATGGAGTTCTTGATACGGGCCGACACAGGAATTTTCACACCATTCTGAACAACTGAACGGCCGGAAACGAGGGCGCGGACATCGCCTGCGACCTGCCCGCCGCACCAGTTAGAAAGTCCCAGTTCTTCCAGGCGGGCGTCGCAGGCTGCCTTCAGGCCCGCAGGGCTTCCCATGTCAATCCAGGTGGCATCCATCTGGCTGCAGTCCACATAAATCGGGTGACCCGCCGCAAGTTCCTGTTTCCAGAATTCCCGGATGTCAAATTCGCCGTCCTTGATGCGGGCAAGGGCCGCATCGCTGTACCAGGACACTCCCGAGAATGTGGCGGGCTTGCCCTGTTCTGAACCGAAACGGCCAGCAACCCCAGCCAGGTGTCCGTTTCCGTCGACACGGAAGGTATTTACCTGAGGGAACTCCACCGCCAAGAGCGCCACGTCGCAGCGGTCGCGGCGGGCGTTCTCCATAAATTTTTCCAAGTCGAAACGGCAGTAGGCGTCGCCGTTCATCACCAGGAGCCCGCCGCGGTAACCTTCGTTGTATATGCGTTTCAGGGGGCCTGCGGTCCCGAGGATTTCCGGCTCTTCCCAGACCTTCTCGAACCCGAGACGCGCACCTTCGGCTATCACCTGTTCTGCAAGATAATGGGCGTTGGCATGGAGCCGCACAAGCCCAAGTTCCCTGGCGCGAATCGCCTGGATTTCTAGGATGCTCTTGTCCACCACAGGCACCAACGGCTTGGGCATGTCTTCGGTCAAGGGCCGAAGCCTCGTGCCGAGGCCAGCCGCAAGAATCAAGACGTTGAGTTTTTCCCTTTCCAAATTCTTCTCTTTCGTTTCGTTATAATAAGGGCCAAGTAAAAAACGCCCACAGGTCATACCCGAGGACGTTAAAAATAATCAAACCATCACGGGACTACTCGCCGGTGCGGTAGTTGGGGGCTTCCTTGGTAATCGTCACGTCATGGGGGTGAGATTCACGGAGGCCTGCACCCGTAATGCGTACGAAGGTCGCCTTCTTGTAAAGTTCTTCCAAGTTGGCAGCACCGGCATAACCCATGGCAGAGTGGATACCGCCAATCAGCTGGTAAACGGTGTCGCGGAGCGGTCCCTTGTACGGAACGCGGCCTTCGATGCCTTCCGGAACGAACTTACGCGGTTCCTGAACGCCACCCTGGAAGTAGCGGTCGGCAGAACCGGCCTTCATCGCACCGAGGGAACCCATGCCGCGGTAGCTCTTGTAGCTACGGCCATCGGCGAGAATGACTTCGCCCGGAGCTTCTTCGGTACCGGCAAAGAGCGAGCCCACCATCACGGCGTGACCACCGGCAGCGAGAGCCTTCACGATGTCGCCCGAGAACTTGAGGCCACCGTCGGCAATGATCTTCACGCCGACCTTGCGGGCCATCTTACCGCATTCAACGACTGCGGAGAACTGCGGGTAACCCACACCGGCAACGATACGCGTGGTGCAGATGGAACCCGGACCGATACCCACCTTGACGATGTTGGCACCGCACTTGGCGAGTTCCGCAACCGCTTC
>CAMHOW010000072.1 GCA_946186895.1 uncultured Fibrobacter sp. | reverse complement strand
GACAACGCTCAGTACTGGGATATCCACAACGACATCACTCCGGAAGGCGGTGACTACGGTTACCTGACCCGTTCCGGTGAAAACTGCATGAACTGCCCGCGTCCGAGCTACTGGGCATTCCAGATGGCTTCTGACGCTCTCCGCGGCAAGCTCCTCAAGACCGAAATCTCCGGTGACAAGGAATCGCTCATCACGACCTACTACACCGAAAACGGCAAGAAGAAGAGCCTGCTTGTGGTCAACAAGAACCCCTACAGTGATTACGAGCTGAAGCTCAACATTCCTGGCTTCAAGGGTAAGGCCTCTGTCCAGACTCTCGACCGCAGCTCTGAAAAGCTGAAGGAAGGCTGGGCCAACGACCCGTCCAAGAAGGCCAAGAAGGGTGTAGACGTGTCTAAGCCGATCAAGGTCGGTAAGCGCACTCTCACGCTCATCACCATCGAGTAATTCGCAGTCGTCATGGCGGGCCTGACCCGCCATCTAGACTAAAAAGCCCCGGCTCAGCCGGGGTTTTTGTTTGTCTTGTCCGGTAGAAACAAAAAAGCCCTCTCTATCGAGAGGGCTTTCGCGGGATAGACGAGGCTTGAACTCGCAACCTCCGGCGTGACAGGCCGGTGCTCTAACCAAAATTGAGCTACCACCCCAAATCGTTTCCGATTTTCGGTAGTGGGCGATAACGGATTCGAACCGCTGACATTCTGCTTGTAAGGCAGACGCTCTGAACCAACTGAGCTAATCGCCCGAAAGGGTTACTTGTCCTGTTTTTTACCGCCGAAGAGGATTCCGAGAGGGATGACCACCACGTAGGCAAGGACCAGGATAAGGGGGGCAACCGTAAGGCTGACCGGATTGTCGGCGGGCCCCTGCTGGAGGCAGAAGAAGCCGATTACCAGGAGCAAGATTCCGATAGCAATCAAAATGAAATTCTTCTTGTTCATCATCTTACTAAACCTTAAAGTTACTGCGCAAATATAGCATAAAAAAGCCAAATGTCAAGGGGAAGGGGACGTCCCTAGTACATCGTCGCCGGCGGGTTGTTGTCGTCGAGGCCCGGCAGATTCGGGTTGGGCGGGATATTGTCCAGCGGATCTTCTGGTTCTACAATCAAGTTGTAGTAGACGTTGTTCTTCAGTTCGTCTTCGATGTAGAAAAGGGTGCCGCCCATGGCAGAGCCGCAACCGGCACAGGCACCCTGGTAGCGGATTTTCAGGCGGTTGTCGTCGGTCAGGTCCAGCACTTCCAGGTCGCCACCGTCTCCTTGCAGCATCCCGCGCACGGACTGGTGGAGCCAGGCTTCGATCTTTTCGATTTTCTGCGGCTTGGTGAGGGCGTTCCATTCGGCGTCGGCCTCGGCACGGCCTTCGGCGGTCTGGGTGCGGTACTTGATACGCTCCATCTTCTCGCGGACCAAAATAGCGGTGGCCTTCTTTTCGGGGTAGGCTTCCAGAATCCGCTGTATAAGCGTGTTCATTTGTTTGAGTTCCGGAACGGTGGCGTCGAAAGCCGGCACGTCGGGTGTGTCCCGCAGTTCCTGTTCCAGGCTTTCGGCGGTGATGGCGCAGGCTTCTTCCACCGTGACCATCTGGATTTTCTTGCAGAAGGTGTCGGCCAGGGCGGTAAAGATTGGCCCGCCGTAGGTGAAGAACCTGGTCTCCAGAATCTTGTCGCATTCCGGGTCTATCATCAGGTAGACCTTCAGGCTCGCTTCCTTCACATCTACAAGGGCAAGTCCCTTCTCGTCGGCTTCAATCTGGAAAATCGCGCCCCTGTACTTGGGGGCCTTTGCAATCTCCTGCACCTTCTTGGAAAAATTCGCACACAGTTCTTCGCTCATAGTGCACCAAATATAGAATATTTGGCCAGTATGCACTTGAATGGTGATTTATTCGGCTTGTTTTGTAAACGAAAGTTGACATACGGGTGTTTAATAATGGAGGCGAATAATATATATTTAAATTATAAGAACAAATGAACGGAGCCTTTATGAAAAAATTTCTCTTTCTTGCCGTGCTGGTTTCGGCCTTTTTTACCGCCTGCGGTGGCGACAGTGGCAGCAAGGGTTCTGCCCCTGAAGATGGCGTTGAGCGGGATTCCACCGACCGGGGAACCGACAAGAAGCCCCTGCCCGACATTCCGGCCCTTGCCATGGATTCGGTGGAAACCGAGGACGACCTGACGGCCTGCGTTTCCTCTAACGAGGGGGATTCTGTATACGTCAAGGCTGCCTATTCCATATATCGCTGCGACGATGGGCTCTGGGAACCCGATGGGTTTGTGCTTCAGAGGGTAAAGTCCAAAGATAAATTGCCCGAATGTACCAAGGACCGCATTTCGATGCTTGTGGTTACAACCGACAGTTCAATGGTTTATCGCTGCGGAAGGGAATCGTGGACTGTTCTTGGCAAGATGGTTGTCTCGGAGACGGACTTGCCCAACTGCACGGCCAACAGGGACGGGGAGATGGCATACGTCCAGGAATCCGGCAAGGTCATGGTGTGCGATGGCAGATGGACGGAACAGGAGTTCGATGACGCGGTATATTGCGGAACTCGGTCCTATGACCCGGCCGAGAAGTTCTGTATAGCGGAAAAACTTTATGCCCTTTGTGGCGGCAAGGACTTCGACCCTGCCAAGCAGTTCTGCTTCGAAGATACCCTCTACGCCCTTTGCGGTGGCGAAGACTACCGCCCCACCAGGCGTTTCTGCGTCAGGGATACCCTTTACGACATGTGCGGAGGCAAGACCTTTGACCCTGCTAAGAAGTTCTGCATCGACGATGAACTCCATGACCTGTGCGGCGGCAAGAGTTTCGATGTGGACAGGGAACGTTGTGAGGGCGGAAAAGTCCAAGGAACCTGTGGCACGGAAGCGTATGACGCAAGTGAAAAGTTCTGTGTTTCAGGAGAACTTTACGACCTGTGCGGCGGCAAAAAATACGACACTGCGACTGAATTCTGTTCTGGCGACGAAGTCTACAATTTTTGCGGCGGAGCAAGTTACGATGTGACAGCGAAATTCTGCTCCGGTGGTCAGACTTACGACCTGTGCGGCGGAGCAAGTTACGATGTGACGGCGAAATTCTGCTCCGGTGGCCAGACTTACGACCTGTGTGGCGGAGAAGAATATGATGTGACGGCAAAATTCTGTTCTGGCGGTAAAACCTATGATTTGTGTGGCGGCTCCGGGTATGATGTGGAAGAGGAACACTGTGTAAACGGAGAACCAAAGAGTTGTAATGCCTTGACATACGACAAATCCACCCATTTCTGCGATGCAAGGGATCTACAAATCTATAGGTTCGTTACCATCGGCACCCAGACATGGATGGCCTATAACCTGAACTATTCGGATAGCGCGAATTATCCCAGTATGCTGGAACGGAATTGGTGCTACAAAAACAGTCTGGACAGTTGTGCCAAATATGGTCGCCTTTACACCTGGGCCGCGGCAATAGACTCGATGAAACTCGCAAATGATGCCACGAATCCGTTGACCTGCGGCTACGGCGTGGAGTGTGGCCTCTCCGGCAAAGTTCAGGGCATTTGCCCCAAGGGCTGGCACCTGCCGAGCCGAACGGAATGGGAAGCCCTGTTCACGGCCGTGGGTGGCTTCTCAACAGCAGGTCCAAAGCTCAAGTCCCTGACAGGCTGGAATAGTGGCGGCAACGGCACGGACGCCTTCGGGTTTTCGGCGTTGCCTGCTGGCGGCAGGTACGACTATGGCAACTTCCGCTACGGTGGCAACTACGCGAGCTTCTGGAGTTCTACGGAGGGCAATAGCAACAGCGCGTACTGCATGTACCTGTTCTACGACTACGACCTTGGGGGCCTGGGCAACTACAGCAAGGACTACGGGTATTCAGTTCGTTGTCTCCGGGACTAACATGGCGCAAGCCGAAGGCTAGCGCCAGGGCCTAGGCCGTAGGCCATGGCCTATTAGTAACAAGTTAACACACAAACCAACATCCAATAAGGATTGAAAAATATGGAACAGATTCCCTACATTCTGCTTGTGGTTCTTTGGGGTGCGGTGGCCCTCGCTGCGTTTTTCGGCCGCAAGAAAATAGTGGAGGATTGGGGTTCGCTCAGGAAGGTGCTGAAAGACAAGGTGGAAGAGCGTCGTGCCGACGCTGAAAGGGAAAATGAGAAGTTCACCGAGTTGATGGCTGGGGCGGGTGCGGCTATCGACCCCCTACTCGAGGAGGCTCGGAACAACCTCAAGAGTTCCTTTGACTTGCGAGGCCAGGAAAACCAGACAATCCTATCGATGACGGTGACCTTGGTATCCATGTTCTCGGCGTTCCTTTACCTTTCGCAGCAAATCTTTTCCATAGGCGGCAAAACGTGGATAGTTCTCTACCTTGCACTTTGTGTGCTGGCTCTTGTCTGCCTTGTGGTCGCCACCATATTCCTGATAGAATCCTTTTCGTTGACCTACCTGATTCCCAATTCGATGGAGGAATCCGTCAGGAAAGCCCTCCAGGAAAAGGGGGATGTGTCGAAAGGGGTGAAGTGCTGCCTTATCGCCGAAAACGGGGTCCGTTCCAAGGTAAACGAGGAGTCCACCAGAATGAAATCTGCCTGCTGGAATGTGTCCCGTCGGTATATGCTTTGGGGCGGTCTGTTCCTGTTGTTCATGCTTGTTATGGAAAGCCTGCTCAAGGTCAAGCCTTTATTCGGCGAAGCGATTCTGTAACAAAACCTTCGCGATATTTCGTGCTGGTACGGTTGTCACGGTATTTCGCCTTACGGGGTTTTAGGGGCGGAGCCCCTAGGCGAGGGGGTAGCATATGCCACATTTAGATTCCGGCTCGGAGGCCGGAATGACGATGGGGCAGGAGCGAGGGGGAGGCTTCCCCCTTCTAATCGCTACTGCGTAGCCGTCACTTCACGTCCACGGTCACTTTATACATGGGCTTGCCACGGTAGCTGTTCAGACCCTTGGCGGTCTGGACTTTCAGGTTCTTGGCGGTGACGCCCTTCTGCTGTTTCAGGACCTTCAGCAGTTCCTGGTTGCGCTTTTCAGCCAGGTCGGTGAGGTCTTTTTCCATAGCGGCGCCGTCAAAATCCTTGTCGTGTTCACGGGCGAATGCCTTGAAGTTTGTGTCCCAGTCCTTGATTTCGGCGGCGGCCTTCTCGTCAATTTCGTTGAGGCTCGCCTTGCCTTCTTTCTGCTTGTAGTATTCCTGTTTCAACTTGTGGAGCTTGTGTTCATTCAAAATCTTTGCGGGATTGTAGTACTGGGTGTAGGTGAGGCTAAGCTTCGGGTCTTTTGCCAGTGCTTCGGTCATCTTGGAGGCCTTGGCGAACTGCTCGCTGGTAAATGTCCCGCTGGAAACGTCGATCAGGATTTCGTCGTCCTTGCCCAGGTTCAGGCCCACGGCAGAGGCACCCGTGTTGGCCACGTTGCCCACGATCTTGATGGGGGAGAGGGCCACTTTTACTAGCAGTTTCGTGATGGTGTCCCACACGATTTTCAGGTAAGAGAACTCCGGGTCCTTCAGGTTGCCCTTCACGGGAACGTCGAACTGGATCTTGTCATCCTTGTCCTTGAGCACGTAGAGCCCCACCTTCATGGGCACGGGGTATTCCGGATCTACACTGTCGTCCTTGTCGCCAACCTCAATGTTGTAGATGTCGATGGTGTTCTTGCTATCGACATTGAAGTTGTTCATCTTGTTGTCACTGGCGAAGGCCATGGTACCTGCGGTAATGGGGTAGCCCGTAAAGTGCAGGCTGTAGCTGCTGAAATGCTTGAGGGCCAGGTTCTTGACGCTTACGTAGGCGTCCATGGTACCGATGTCGTTGATGGCGCCCTTGTACTTGACGGACACGGAGCCTCCTTCGGGGAAGGCGGCGCTCACGTTCACGTTGCAGGGCTTGTCGAAGTTGATGTTGGAACCGCTCACCGTGATGGCGGAGACCTTGTAGTTAAACGGTTTGGAAAGGGTGTAGTCGTTGGCGGTGACGGTGGTGTTTTGCACCAGGAGTTTCGTGATGATGGCGTCCAGCTTCTTGGCGGGTTCGGCCTTGGCGGTGCTTGCGGAGTCCGCCGAGGCTTCGGGTGCGGGGGCTACCAGGGAATCCAGCGGAACCGCATTGGAATCAGCGGCTACTGTGTCTGACTTGGCGGCTTTGCCCTTGGGAGTGAGCAGCACGTCGATGTTGGTCTTTCCGCCCTTGTACAGGTCCAGATGGGCGAATGCTCCGTCCACCACTACGGAGTCGATGCGGAATTTGAATTTTTCCAGGTTGGCTTCGGCAATGCCCACGCCCACGTGGCCCGCCCCGATGGTCTTGTCGTTCACCTCGGTGACCACCACGCTATCCACGCTGACAATGCCCTTCACGTTGGAAGCGAGAATACTGTTCAGGTTGCCCTGAATGTCCATGTCCGTGGAGAGGTTTCCCTTGAAATCCTTGATGTTCACGAAGTCGTTGAGGTAGGGCTTGCCTGCCGCTAGGGCGAAATCCTTGAGGCCCACGTTCACGTTGAAGTCGTTGGTGGCCGCATTGACGGTCACTTTCACGTTCAGGTCGCCGCCGTCGGCGAACTTGAGGCTCACTCCCACGTCGGTCTGCTTGTTGCTCAGGTAAACGGCGGGGATGGCCACGCCAAAGTCCTTGATGTGAATCTTGGAGCCCACCTTGGCGTCTTCGTAGATGATGTTGCCGTTCTCGAAGACGATGTTCTTGACGGAAATGCTCACGGGGAGTCCGTCGGCGATTTCGGCCGCGTTGATCATGCCGGTGGAATCGGTGGCGGCACTGTCGACCGCTACGGTGTCTGCGGCGGTAGAGTCGGACTGGGAGAGAAAATCCAGAATGTCGCTGAAGTTGAAACGGTCCCCGCTCTGGACCACGTGCACGTAGAGGCCCTTCATGTAGATTTCGCCTACGCTGGCTGTTCCGGTTATGATTCTCGTGGGGTTCAGGTTGATGCGGAACTTTTCGAAGGAGACAAAGGGCGTTTTGCCGTCCCGTTCCAGGAGGGCGAAGTTATCTACGTTGACGGTCCAGGTCAGGGGACTCAGGCTCACGCTTTCGATGTTGACCTTACGGCCGATATACTCTTCGGAGTGGGCCACGATGTAGTCCTTCACGAACCCGGGGGCAAGTTTCAGGGCGGCAAAAACCAGGACGAACAGGGCGGCGACGACAATCAGGATAATCTTCACGGACTTTTTCATGGGCTATAATTTAGAAATGTTAGGCAAGAAGGTGCTTTTTTCTGCTTTTTTTGCTTTCAGTGGAATATTTTTTTATAAATTTGCAGCCGTGATTGCTCTTTTTGCCGTTTTTTCGGCAAAACCTGCTCCGCTATTTTGGAGCGAACCTGGCCGTCAAGTCTCCCCGAGGCGTTATTAAGATGGCCCCCTAACACATTCACTTGCAATCACCCCCTCTGCAGGTCTTTTCCAGCCTGCAGTCGCGGTTCAACCCTTACTTATGAGGTGCCCAGATGGAAATAATCACTCTCGCATGCTCTGCTCTTGCAGTCGTGCTCTGTATCGTTATCCTGACTAAGGTTAACAAGATTCTTGACAACCTTCACACTCCTATCGTTAAGAAGCTCACCCCGGACATGAACCTGAGGCCTAACTCTCGTCGTCCTGTCTCTGCCCAAGAAATGGCACAGCGTGGTGATCGCAACAGCAAGGGTGATCGCAAGGATCGTCAGAATAAAGACAACCGCGGTGAAAAGAACGGCCAGGCCCAGCAGGGCCAGAACCGTGACCGCAACGAACAGCGCGATCGCGGCAACCGCCGTGACCGCCGTGACGGTCGTCCCGACCGCAACAATCGTCGTGAAATGAACGCCGAAGCCCAGGCCGCTTCTTCTGAAGCCCCCGTGGCCCAGCCCGCCGAAGTGGCCGCTCCTGCCGCCGCTGCCGAAGGCCGCCGCCCCCTGGCTCCGCGTATTCCGGTTGAAACCCCGGCCGCTCCTGTCAGCGCCCCCGCCGCTCCTGCCGCTCCTGTTGCAGCTGCCGCCGAACCTGCTGTGGAAGTCGCCGAAACCACTTTTGATCCCGCCAAGGTCCGCTATGGCCGCCGCAACGTGATCAAGAAGGCTCCGGAACTCTCCGACGAAGCATAATCGCGAAAAGCCAAAAGCTTAATAGAGCCCTCGGTCTTAGGACCGGGGGCTTTATGTTTTCCATAAAACGTCTGTTTTCGGGAATGTGCCGTTTTAGCGCCAACGGCGTCCGCGGTTGTCTGGGTCGTCGAACCCGTCGTAATGGTCGTCGTAGCTATCGGGGTAGTCACTACCCTCGTCGAAATTCTCGTCCCTGTCGGGGAACCCCGTTTCTAGTTCGGTGAAGCTGGGCTCTTCGATGTTTACCACCTGGACGTCGAAAATCAGGTCTTTGCCTGCGAAGGGGTGGTTCCCGTCTACCAAAACGGTATCCTTGTAGATTTCTTTCACGATGTAGATGCCGTCGGCGTCGTCCTCGTCATCCAGATTCAGCCCGTCGAAGAATTCATCGGCGGTGTCGGGCAGCTGGAATTCCCGGATGTCGTTGTCCTGCATCATCTCCAGCTCCATGCCCAGCCAAAGTTCTCCGATTTCTTGGAGTTCTTCCTTGGGAACCTGGAGCAACAGGTCGTCGCGGTAGGGGCCGTAGCCCTGGTCGAATGGAATTTCTACAGTGAACGTTTCGCCCAGCTTGCGACCTTCTAGGGCACTCTCAAGTCCGGGAATGATGTTGTCGTAGCCGTGGATATATACGAAGGGGTGGCTCGGGGGAATTTCTTCCAAAATACGCCCGGTCATTTCCTTGAGCGTGTAGGCGATGCTTACCTTCGTCTTGGCTTCCACGATTTCCATACGGCGCCAAATATAGAATTTTTACTACATTACACCCATGCTTTACGGTATTTGTTCTGATATTCATTCCAACGCCACCGCTTTCCATGCCGTTTTGGACTCCATGAAAGAAAACAAGGTGGAACGTCGGGTTTGCTTGGGTGACTTGGTTGGTTACGGTGTCGATGTTGATGAATGCATCCAGTTGGCCAAAGAGAATATGGATGTATGCCTGGTAGGGAACCACGATAGCGTGGCCATCAAGTACGAATCCAGTGTGGGTTTCAACCCCTATGCCAAGCAGGCTATTGAGTGGACACAGGAACATATGAGCGCGGACTCTCTTACCTATATGAGGTCCCTGCCGTACATCTTCGAAGAAAACGATATCACCTTTGTTCATGCGTCGCCCATGTCTCCGGCGGACTGGCTCTATATCACGGACTTGGAAGATGCCCTGAACGCCTTTGATCATTTTACGGGAACCTACTGCTTTATTGGCCATACCCACAGCCCGGTTATCGTGGCGAGCCGCCCCATGGCTATTCCTAAGGTTCTGGACGAATACGAATACACCATCGAGAACACGGAACGCCTTTTGGTGAACGTGGGCAGCGTGGGTCAACCCCGCGACCGGGACTGCCGTGCCAGCTGGTGCCTCTTGGATACGGAGACCAAGTGTATCCGCATTATCCGTGTGGAATATGACGTCTTTGCCACCCAGGAACGCATGCGCAAGGCGGGAATGCCGAATTTCCTCATTGACCGTTTAAGCGTAGGTCGTTGATTTTTTAAGACGAACATTTGCAAAGGAAAATTGCTAAATTTGGTGCCATGACCAAGTTTAGCGAATTCCCGTATGTTGCCGACCGCTTTAACGCCGTCCGCAGGGAAACTGTACAAGTCCGCGTTGGCGAGGCTTTGATAGGGGGCAACGCCCCCATTTTAGTTCAGTCCATGACCACCACCAAGCCGAAAGACGTCGAGAAGACGGTGGCTGAAACTTTGGCGCTGGCCAAGGTGGGCTGTGGCCTGGTTCGCATTACCGCTCCCACATTTGCCGATGCTCAGGGCCTGGAAGAAGTCATGAAACAGGTCCGTGCCGCCGGTTGTACCGTGCCGGTTTCCGCCGACATCCACTTCCAGCCCAAGGCCGCCTTCGAGGCGCTCAAGTGGGTTGAGAAGGTCCGCATCAATCCGGGTAACTTCGTGGATACGGGCATTTTGACCCTTGACCAGCAGACGGACAAGTCCTTCGACGAGGGCAAGGAGAAGGTCGCGGAGGCCTTTACGCCCTTTGTTCAGGAAGCCAAGCGCCTGGGGCGGGCCATCCGCATCGGTGTGAACCACGGTTCCCTTTCTGCCCGCATGATTTACCGCTACGGCGACACGGTGGAAGGCATGGTGGAAAGCGCCATGGAATACCTGGCCGTGTGCGAAGCCGAGCATTTTGACCAGGTCGTTTTAAGTTTGAAGAGCAGCAACCCCCGTGTGGCTATTGCGGCCTACCGTATGCTTGCCGCCCGCATTAAGCAGGAAGGTTTTAAGCCGTACCCGTTCCACGTGGGTGTGACCGAGGCTGGTGCCGGTGCCGACGGGCGTTTGAAGTCGGCCGCTGGTATAGGCGCACTTTTGCTGGATGGACTTGCTGATACGATTCGCGTGTCGCTCACCGAAGATCCGGTGGCCGAAGTCCCGGTGGCCCAGGAGCTTATCAAGGCTTGTGCTTTGCCTGCTGCGCCGACGGCTTTCAACGTGCCGGTTCTTGAGAAGGACCCGTACCATTACGAACGCAGGGCGACGAAGCCTGTTGCCATTTCCGGTGTGGAAATTGGCGGTAGCAGCCCGGTGAAGGTGGGCGTGAAGGCCGATGCCATTGCGCTTACCGGTGAACGCCGCAATGCGGAATTTGCACTGCCGAGCCTGGACACTGCCCCCGTGGTGCAGTTCAAGGATGCGATGGATATCGCGGGATTCGCCGCGAATCTGGCCAGCGTGCCCGCAGGTTCCGTGTTCTGCTATACCGGAGCCGAGATGGTCTCTGGCGTACGCGCCCTTGCTGCAGCACTAGATGCCGCAGGTCGCCAAGACCCGATTTTGCTCTACGCCAAGATTAATGATTCCGAACGCGACATGCTCCGCGTTTCTGCCGATATCGGAAGCCTGGTGACGGACGGTCTTGGCGATGCCGTCGTTATCGACGGCTACAAGGGCGCTAAGGAATGCGTTCTGCTTGCATTCGATATCTTGCAGGCTGCCTACTGCCGCCGCAGCAAGACGAATTTTATCAGCTGCCCCAGCTGCGGCCGTACCCTGTACGACATCCAGCAGGTGATGGGCAAGATCAAGGCCCGCTTTGGCCACCTTTCGGACATTTCCATCGGCATCATGGGTTGCATTGTGAACGGCCCGGGCGAGATGGCGGACGCCGACTTCGGCTACGTGGGCGGTGGCC
>CAMHOW010000071.1 GCA_946186895.1 uncultured Fibrobacter sp. | reverse complement strand
GAGCGGCTGGTTCAAGATGTGCTGTTGTGCGAGTTCGTTAATATCCATGATTTTAGTTCTTAGTTACTGGTTATAAGTGATAGGACTCTCAGTCAAGGGCGTCATGGCGGACTTGATCCGCCATCTAGATTCCGGCTTAAAGCCGGAATGACGTTGGGTACAAGTCTGTTTGCAGATGCCCTGAGTCAAAGAATCCAATAAATTTTGCTTCAAATTTAGAAAAATTTCTCCAAGAACTCCACCAGCTCCTGGTTTGTGCGGTCATTCAGCGTGTCGGCTTCCTGGACAGTGTGGTGCTCGTCACCGCTAAAGTCTTGCGCTTGCTCCCCGCAAATGTCTACACCGATGATTTTGCGGTCTTTCGCAATTGCGCTGATAATCGCCTTCATGTGCTCAAGGCTGAGCGAACTTTGGTCCCAGTTGGTGGCGGCGTAGTCCGTTGAGAGGGCGTCTTTGTCGATGGAAATGTAGAGGGGGAGTGGAGATGTGAAATGTGGAATGTGAAATGTGTGATTGGCAATCTCGCTTTCGCAGATGAAGGAGACTTTGTCATGGGGTGGAATTTCCTTTACCAAATTATCCGCCACTCCGATGATGACGACGTTGTCTATGAACTTATTTTCATCTAAAACTTTTTTAACCCAGCCTCCGCAGCTTAGAATGTCGCCGAAACGGGGCTCCTGCATGTCGGGATGGTGATCAAAAACTACCAGCGTGAAAGGTTCGGCAATCCTATCGGTCCAAAACTTACTCATGTAGTGGTAGTTGCCGTTGTCGATAAAGTGGATGCCCTGGGCATCTACGACCCCAGCCTTGTTGAGTTCGCCATTGATGGCGGCAATCGCCTCGTCATCGCAGTAGCAGTCTGTGCCGCTGATGCCCGAAAGGTCTAGCCATGTGGCCTTTCCAGAAAGCCTTAGACCCTCCAGATAGGGCTGGTTCCCATATACGTTTGAAAAATTGCAGATGGTGACGGACATAGGGGCCTTTTAAAGTTATAAATCTGAAGGCGAAACCGTTGTATGGATGGCTATATTTCTATCTTTCAGCCCGTAAATTTTCAAAGGATACCAAAATGGAAATCCCCGAATCTTCGAATTTTGTACAGGACATTATCGTTAACGACCTTGCCACGGGCAAGCGCACCAATGTGCATACCCGTTTCCCGCCCGAACCCAACGGCTACATTCACATTGGTCACGCCAAGTCTATCTGCCTGAACTTCGGTACGGCAAACAAGTACAAGGACTTCGGTGGTATCACGAACCTGCGTTTCGATGATACGAACCCCACTAAAGAAGATGTGGAATATGTGGACTCCATCCGCGAAGACGTGAAGTGGCTCGGCTTTGAATGGAAGGGCGGCGAATACTTCGCCAGCGACTACTACGACCAGATTTACGCCTTTGCCGAAAAGCTGATTGAAATGGGCAAGGCCTACGTGGAAGACCTGACCCGCGACGAGATGCAGGAATACCGCGGCAACGACGCCGGCAAGCCGAGCCGTCCGAGCCCCTACCGCGACCGCAGCGTCGAAGAGAATATGAAACTCTTCCGCGAGATGCGCGACGGCAAGTACGCCGACGGCGAGAAGTGCCTCCGTGCCAAGGTGGACCTCTC
The DNA here is from genome assembly GCA_946186895.1 of uncultured Fibrobacter sp. Classification (GTDB taxonomy): domain Bacteria; phylum Fibrobacterota; class Fibrobacteria; order Fibrobacterales; family Fibrobacteraceae; genus Fibrobacter. Next base: position 9,776 of record CAMHOW010000071.1, on the reverse strand, counting down.
TAGCCCGAACATGAACATGCGCGACCCGGTCATCTACCGCATCAAGCACTGCACCCACCACCGCACCGGCGACAAGTGGTGCATCTACCCGATGTACGACTTTGCGCACCCGCTCAGTGACTGGATCGAAGGCATTACGCACTCTATCTGTACGCTGGAATTCGAGGCGCACCGCCCGCTGTACGACTGGTTCCTGATTGAACTTGGTCTCGACAACCGTCCGCAGCAGATTGAATTTGCCCGTCTGAACCTGACCTACACCATGATGAGCAAGAGAAAACTCCTCGAACTGGTGGAGACGAAGGCCGTGATGGGCTGGAATGACCCCCGTATGCCGACGGTCTGCGGTTACCGCCGCCGTGGTTTTACGCCCAGCTCCATCCGCGAGTTCTGCGACCGTATCGGCGTTTCCAAGGCCGACTCCATGGTGGACGTGAACCTGCTCTACTTCTGCATTCGCGAAGAACTGAACAAGACGGCGAACCGCGTGATGGCCGTGATTGACCCGGTCAAACTCGTGATTGACAATTGGGAAGACGGCAAGGTCGAGATGATCGAAGTCGAGAACAACCCCAACGACGAAACCGCCGGCAAGCGCCAGGTCCCGTTCGGCAAGGAACTCTACATCGAAGCCGACGACTTCATGGAAGAACCGCCGAAGAAGTACTTCCGCCTGAAGCCGGATGGAGAAGTCCGCCTGAAGGGCGCCTACTTCGTGACCTGCAAGAGCGTCGAGAAGGATGCGAACGGCAAGGTGACGGTGATTCACTGCGAATATGACCCGCAGAGCAAGGGTGGCGAGACTCCCGATGGCCGCAAGGTCAAGGGCACCATCCACTGGGTTTCTGCGGCACACGCCGTGGATGCCGAAGTGCGCCTCATCAATAACTTGTTCACGCTCGAAGATCCGGCTGCGGTTCCCGAGGGCGAAGACTGGCACGACTACCTGAACCCGGATTCCATGGTCATCAAACAGGCCAAGGTGGAACCGAGCCTCGCCGACGCCAAGCTGGAAGACCGCTTCCAGTTCATGCGCCAGGGCTACTTCTGCCTTGACAGTGAAGATTCCAAGCCGGGCCACCTGGTGTTCAACCGCACGGTGGACCTGAAGGATAGCTTCGCCAAGCAAGTCGCGAAGTAATTCGCCGATAAACTTCGCAATACTACGTCCCGTTCAAATTTGAGTTGGGTTTTAGGGGCAATGCCCCTAGGCGAAGGGGTAGGTTGAGCAAGGCTCAACCGAGGGGAAGGCTTTCCCCTACAGCCAAGAGCTGTCGCCTGCTATTTTATTATAATCAGCGGGCTGGTTTCGCTTAACAGGTAGTTCCATTCCTCGCGGATCTTTTCGTATTCGCTAGGGTCGGCGTATAGGGCAAACGTGGTCCACTTGATGCCGGTTTCGTCGCCTTTAACATCCGCTTTTTCGAAGCTCACGTAATCTGGGTCCCTGTTCAGGGGCCTTGGTCCTGTGATGTTTACGGATTTGCCGCTAGGCGCCTTGACGCTCAGGCGGTAGCTGAACTGGGTCTCGTGAGGCATGCGGATGGGGTGGTGGCGCTTGGCCACTTTCGGGAGTTTGAAGAGGCTCCGTTCCCACACGTTGGGGAAACGTCCCTTGAGTTCAGAACCGCCCTGGCCGAAGTAACCCTTGGAGGCGTAGGTGGTCACGAGAATCAGAGGCTTGTTGAACTGGTCCAGGTTCTCGATGCGGATGTTTCCGATGCTGACGTCGGGCACGCCTTCGGAGAGGAAGTTCTCCATGAGCTGTTCCTGTTCCTTTGTTTCGCGGCCGAAGAATCGGTTGCGGATAGAACTGGCGAACTTGCCCTGCAGGGTTACGGAGTCGCGGAATTCGCAGGCCCCGTTCTCGCCGATGAAAAGCCGGTGGTCTATGGCAATCTGGTGTTCCTGATTGTCTTCCAGGATGGGTGTGGTGACCACGTGGCTGTTGTCGCCGTCGATAATCAGGGCTACCTTGCCTTCCATGTCCAGGGGAACGGGGCGGTCGTTGCCCGTCTTGTCGGTGGCGTCCACCCACATCTCGCTGACCTTGTCCTGTTTGGGAATGTAGAGGATCATGTGGTTGAACTGTTGGATGGTGGGCAGGTGCTCAAAACCTTCTTCGGTGAGGTGGATGGCGGCGAGGTAACTCTTGACTCCGATGGCCGCAAGCATTTCCTTGAGCAGGAGCGCCATGTCCTTGCAGTCGCCACGACGCTCCTTGAGCGTCACTTCGGCGGTCTGGGGAATTAGGCTATGACCGCCGAAGCGGACATCGCGGTAGCGAATGTCGTGGCGCACGAACCGCACGATAGCCTTGACTGCAGCATCTCCGATCTTGTTGCCCCGGACTTCAAAGGCCTTTTCACGCACGCTCACGGCCTGCTTAAACTGGTGCTGTATCAGGTTCTGGTAGTCGTTGCCTACGTCTTTCCATTCCTGCTTGCCGGTAAGCATCAGGCCCGAACCGAAGTCGCGGTACACGGGCATGTACATTTCTTTGCGGACCACCACGGGATTCTCGATTTTCCATTCACGACCGCCTTGGATGTTGTTCCGTTCCAGAGTGCCGTATTCTTCGGTGGTGAAGCGGCTTGTGTCGGCGTAGACCCTGAAGATGGACTGGCCTACGGGAATGTCGCGGCTGCTCACGAAGTCGGTGTAGGGAATCATGCCCTTAGTCTCTATAGCGGTACGGCTGAACTGCAGGTACACAAAGTCACCGGGAGCCAGCTCTTGCAAGGGGAAGTGGGCCGTTTGGGATTCGTTCCCGCCGCCGATTTCGGTAGCGTAGGTGATGTATGCTCCGTTCAAGCTTGCCTTCTGCTTCAGAGTCCAAGTGGAGTCGTAAACCTCAAGGGCGTTTAAGTAAATGCGGTCATAGCCTGGCAAGAAGTCAAAGGTGAATTCCCGGTAGATGGCGGCTCCGCGGATATCTAAAATCTCCATGAGCATCTCTTCGCTGCGGACCCAGGGTTCGTTCTTTTCGGCTTTCAGCATTTCCTTGCTGTAATGCACCACGGCGGGGAAGTCCCCGTCAACGGCGGCTTTCTTTGCGGTCGGCGAAAGCAGGCTCTTCAGGTCGTCGGTGCGCTTTTCGATGGGGGAGATGGGCTTTTGAAGCGTGCGGTTGTCTGCCTTGCCAAGGAATGCCTTGGTAGCGCTGAGGAAGCTCTTGGCGTCTTCGTTATCGGGCTTTAGGGAAAGGGCCTTGGTCAGGGCCTTTTCCGCTTCCCGGTAGTTGCGGGAGTAGAAAAGGATTTTCCCGTGCATGGTCCAAATCTTGTAGTCGTTCTGCGCCTTGGCGAGGGTCTCTTCGCTGATGGCACGGGCTTCTTCGTAACGGCCCAGGAACATCAGGGCATCCATCAGGGTTTCGCCCAGTTCCTTGCTCATGCCGAACCTTCCGCGCACTCCGTACAAAATGTCTACGGCTTCGGCGTACTGGTCAAGCCCCATGTAGGTCTTGGCGAGGTAAACGCCAAGGCGGCTGCTGGGCTGGGTGTCGTAGAGCCTCTGCACCACGATCAGGGATTGGTGCCGCTGGCCAAGTCCCCACAAGGCATCGCTCAGGTTGATGACGTATTCCGGGTTGTTGGGAGTGTACTGCAGGGCCCCTTCGGCACATTCGCGGGCCCGACCGTAGTCGAACACCGCCTCGTACATCTCGCCTAGAATGGAAAGCAGCTTGCCGTTCTTGCGGACCAGTTCCCTTTCGCTTTCAAAGTGACTGATGCCCGGACCGTAGAGTTCCTTAAGTTGGTACACGAATCCGCAGTTGATCAGGTATAGCGGCTCTTCGGGGTCCATCTTATTGGCCCGCTCAAAGTAGCTGAGGGCCACTAGAGGCTGGTCTTCCAGGAGCCGCAAGATTCCCACCTGGCTCATGACAGCGGCGTTGAACTTGGCCTGCTTCTTGGCAGATTCGGCGTCGGTGGCCTGCTCTGGCTTTGCGCCTACGACAACTCCTTCGATGGCATTGTCCATGACCTTGCCGTATTTCTTTTTATTGATTCCCTGGGTCCAGGCTACGGCCAGGATACCGCGACCGTCTTCGTAGAAGAAACGGCCCTTATAGCTGAAGTCGAAGCGGTTCACCGTATGGGTGAGGGTGAATTCTTGAACGTAGCGGTCGCCTACCTTCACGCGCTTGCTTTCAAGGCTAGGCTCGTTCGGGTCTACTCCAAGCCGCACCAGCAGCACTTTGAACAAATCCTGTGCAGAAACCTCATCGGCGGGGACGATGGCTCCATAGATAAAGAAGGAAACATCCTCGTCTTTGTTGGTGAGCACTAGGTCGGGGTCGTTGTTCTGCTTGGAAATGCCGTTCCAGAAATGCCAGAGGGTATCCTTTACGGCCCAACGGTAACCTAGGGCATCTGAGGTGTAGTCCTGCAGGTGCCCGGGGGAGAGCTCCGGGCCTTCTTCACGCTGGATTTCTTTCAGCTCAAAGCTTGCGAAGAATTCTCGCCATTCTTCTTTCAGGCCTCCTGCCGCGGGCAGGTTGTCCGAGGCCGAAAGGGTGAGGGTGTAGATGCGGTTCCCGCTCCCGGTGACCAGGCCTACCGCCTCGTAGGGAGTGTCGTAACGCTTGCCTACGATGTCAAAGAAGGCTCCCGTGGCACCGAAGGCTTCTTCGGGGTAGGTTTCGGCCAGGGTCGCCTTCTTGCCGCTGGACTCGAAACTCTGCATCTCGATGCGGGCCCGGTCCATGAGGTTCATGGGTTCCCCTTCCGCAAGTTCCACTTCCCGGAGCACAGCACGGCGGCCGGTCTTGGCGTTGTAATATTCCAGCGGGGCTCCGTCTTCGCCACCTATCTGGGCCCAATCGCCACCGGGACTCTTGAAGGAATAGCCCTTGCTTTCCACGGCACTTGCAGGTTGGCGTTGGGACCCTTGCTTTGCGGCAGGTGCTGGCGAGTCGTCGTAATCGTAATAGCTTTGGGCGGTGCTGGTGGGGGAGTTACCACCGTCGGTACTCTTGGATTCAGGATTAACTAAAGGGTCGCCGTTTCCAGCACAAGAAAGCAAAAAAAAGGCAAGGAATAGCCCGAATGCAGACAAATGCTGGCGGAAATAAGAAAACTTCTGGAACAGAAAAATGTTCATGAGGCGAAAAATACAAAAAGTACAACTCCTCGGTGGATAAAAATCAGCAGTTAGTTCGCCAATATCTATATTTGTAACCAAATGAAGTTTTACATGAAATTTTTGTTCCTTCTGTGCTTATTGGCTGTTGTTCCTGCGTTGGCCGATCCGACGGCATCCATTTTTGTGAAAGATGCGGAGGAGTTTCAGGCTATTCAGAAAGAATTGGATCAGTTGAAAGACGGTCTTGGCCAGTCAAATCCCGAAGTAGAGGCTTTGTGGAAACGTGCCAGTGTCATTGCAAAGATGAACGACCGATGCGCCATGATTTCTATCAACGAAGTTCTGGATGAGGAATGTAGCCATTTCTATGCCGTAGAACTCCCTGAGTTTGAAACCAAGTATATGGAGGTGACCGGAGAACTTCGCCTGGGGGCCATGAGCATGGGTAATTCCCTGGCTGAACGCACCGAACAGATTAGGGCCTGTGCTGCGGCCCTTGGCGGTATTTTGGTTTCCAAGGAACAGTTGCTCAAGTTGAATGGAACTGTGGATTTGGAGCCCCTTACTTTTGATGGGGCGTTTGATGCAACCTATGATTTTGACCTGTTTTTTGACGGGAATCGTATGGATCAGCAAAAAAAGCTGATGGAACGCTGGCTTTCCAAGTGTGGTGATATAGTGCTCCGTAAGTCTGGCGATGAATATGCTCCATTGTTCCTGGAATCGGTAGCGCAGATAAACGACTCCCTGGACAGGGTCAGTGCCAACGTGAAAATTGTGATGAATTCCAAGTCCCTGGGTTTTTACCTTGACCTGAACAAGCCGGTTTCCGGTGCCTATTACTTGAATGGAGTGCAGTTGTTCAAGGTGGATTCTATCCCGTCGGGCCGCAAGTATTCTCACCTTGTGGTAAATATTCCCAAGAGGACGGTAAAGCTGCCGCTGGGTTCCAACGGTAAAATGCAGAGCTTTAGTGGCCGGGTAGAGTTTACCTCGGTATACCAGGACAAGGACCTTGTGGGGCGGTGGGCTTGGAATTCCACCAAGAAGAAAAAGAAGTCCGCCTCCATAGCAAAGGCCAAGGGAAAGATTACGGAAACGGCAATGGAAGGTGCTGCGGCAGATTTGTCTCCTGAAGAAACGGAAACATCGAAACCGTCCGCTGTTGAGGAGTCGTATGAAGATAAGGTATTCAGGGAAGCCGCAGCAGATGCTGCCGCTGCAAAGGCTGCCGCGGAAGCCAGAAAGCAGAATGATGAGAAAAAATCAGGCGGAATTCATTGGGTGCCTATTGCCATTTCTGCGGCCGTTGCCGTAGGTGGCGGCGTGATGGCCGCCGTATACAACAACAAGGCGAAAACCGAGCGGGACAAAAAGCCTGCGGATGCCCAGGAATATAATGATATTTGCGACAACATAGACGATGCGCAGACCATGCGTACCGTGGGCATAGGAATTGCTATTCTCGGTGCCGTGGGTATTGGCGTAAGTTTTATGTTTTAGGGGGAGAAATATGTTTAGATTTCTTTTTTTGTTTGCTCTCCTTCTTTCGGCATGCACGAACTACCTGGACGAATTCCAGGACCAATATGGTGACATGGTTAACGGCGCTGCTGCAACGGATTTGTCTAATTCTAGCGCTAATTTGCCTTATGGGTTGTTTGAGGATGCCCGTGATGGACAATCCTACATGACTGTAACCATTGGGGACCAAATTTGGCTGGCGCAAAACCTGAACTACAACGACTCGGAGAGTTATTGCTATGATGACGAACCGACAGAATGTGTAACTTACGGGCGGTTATATACTTGGGCTGCCGCACAGAAGGCTTGTCCTGCAGGATGGCACTTGCCAAGTAAAAATGAATGGGATATCCTGTTTACCACGGTTGGCGGATTATCTGTAGCGGGAGCAATGCTCAAGTCCAGTAGCGGCTGGGAAAATGATGGAAACGGGACGGACAATTATTCTTTTACCATTCGCCCTGCTGGCTATAGGGACGCAAGTGGACATTATGGTGACGGTGGCAATGGGGCATATTTCTGGACTTCCACAGAAGGCAATAACGATGACGCCTATCGCGTAAAATTGAAATACTACGCTGATGTGACCTGGGGTGGCAATTTCCGGGATGCCGCATTTTCTGTCCGTTGCCTTATGGGTGAGGTATCAGGAAACGGTAGTAGTTCTGTTGTGAAATCGTCCTCCAGTTCTGTGAAATCGTCCTCCAGTTCTGCGAAATCGTCTAACTCTGCGAAATCGTCCAGTTCGGTGAAAACATCTACTTCGTCATCGTCATTCAGTGCAGTCCTTTCCAATACGTTGAGTTCTTGCGGAGATTTGTGGTGTGGCAAGCGTAAGGGAGAATATCGGGTAAATACCGGGCTTGATGCTGGAGGTAATCTTTCTGGTTGGTGGTGGGATTACAATGATAGTCAAGAAGAAGGCTATTCTTCAATATCTTGGGCTGCCAAGTTAGGAAATGATTATGATCCTAAAGCTTTTGACCATATTATTGACAAGTGCAGCGGAATTTGTGGAACGGCAAATCTCGATAGGGGAAACCATGATTTCGATCCGTATGTCGGTTTCGGCTTTCATGTTGCTGGCCCTAAAACGGAATATGGCATGGAAAAAGAATTGGTAGATATATCCGAATGGGGTGGACTTTGCTTTGTTTATTCAAGTGACGTGAGCCTTTGGGTGCAACTTGGACTAGGTGATTATAATGAAAAAGTTCTTTATGCTTACGATATTCCTTATGCGACACTTCCCAAGGGCTATGATATAGTATTGAACCTTGAATGGTCCGACTTTGCCCAGGAGGGTTGGGGCGTTGTAAAAGGAGGTAAATCCATTACTGGACCGCAGGCTGCAAAGAGTGTGCAAGATATAAAAATCAAGATTATGGCTCCGGATGGCAACTATAAATTTAATGTTGCTTCTATTGGCCGCTTGGGATCTTGTTTTTAAAATGTCAACTGAACGCGGCCTCTGTCCGTTGCGTCGAGAACCGGAAGTAGAGTGCCCCAAAAAATGCGCACTTGTCAAAATGCGTGCGCGTTCGGGTACACCAATGTTTTTCAAAAATATATATTACCTTGGACCATGCAGGAGTTTAATAAGAGGGTAGCATAAGCTACTATATTCATTGCGCAACCCCAAAAAGGTAAAACAATGGTAAAAATCAAGTTCCAACAAGAGCCTGGGACGGCGCCTGAGACGGTCATGCCGTCTGACAGTATTCTTATGTATTTGGAAAAGTACATTATAGTTCCAGCTGAAGAAAAGTGTGGATACGGCATCTATAGCAAGGCCCGCGAAATCCCTATTTTTTTCGTCAGTGAAAAGACCATCAACCAAAAGGGCCTGGCAATTGCTGATGGCATTTCCGATGATTTACACAAACTCCGTGATGTCGTGGATGAAGATCGGTTTTGGAAACTAGAAGAGGCTCTAGTAGATAGGCTTGATCCCATCGGCCTCTACTTCCCTAAGGGTGTGCTTCAGGACCAGGGACCAGAAATTTGGGTCTCATACGAAAAAATCTGCAACCAGCATCCGATATATCAGGATTCAAAATACGCTACGGCTCTAACCTTGGTTCACGAGCTGGGTCATGCTATTATGGATGCTCCGACATCGGGCCTTCATTGTCTGAAAACATGGGTCGAGGAACCTTTGGCTAACATGATTGCCCTCTGTTACCTAGCTTCTATCGGCCCGTCAAGGACCAATGAAAATTCCCGGATGGACTTTGTCACGGATTTCGTACAAAGTCAGCCGGAGAAATATGCGCTGGGTTTGAATCTGTTCCGTGCCAGTCGGCTATTTGACTGGGAGGCATGGAAAAATGCCAAGTGGCTTCTGTGCTTCAAGATTGACGCCCTCTTGGACTGGATGGAATATGTCAAGGGGAACTTGGCCAATGTTGATGTCCGGTGTCTCGAGGATTTGTTCCGCGAGATTGTCCGCCAGCCGATAGAGTTTAACCAGACTCTTTTGCAACAGGCAGAAAAACTCTACGAGTAATCTTTTATTCCACCACCTTGACCGTGACGACTCCGTAAACTATAGGCGGCGTGTCCGGCGCCGTAAGTTCTTCTGGAGTGGTTTCGTGCTTTGCGGCGGTCTCGTAATCGAGGTAGTATTCTCCTCCGTCGCAAGGATATTGTTCATATTCGGGCGGGATCGTGAACCTGAGATTGACACTGTAGAATTTATCGATTCCAGAGATGTCGAAGCCGAAATCCTTTTCTTCGATGGAGCCCAACTCGGGGGAGTCGTCCAGAATTTTTTGTAGGGGTTCCCTGCGGGGGGATGCACAAACGATGTATTGACCGCCCGGCGGATATTTTCCCATGATTGCGTATGCCATGTTCTTAATATAGTTTTTTCCAGAAATCTGCGGTAGGGGCAACCGCACCTGCCGGTCGGGGAGGGGCAAATTATGGCTTTTTTTTATTCCAGAACTACACAAAAACCGCCCATTTTTGTATCTTTGAACCAGCAAACGCACCACTCCTGCCCAAAAGGGGAGTGAAGCATTTTCAACAACAAACAAAAAAGGATCCAATAATGGCTCTTAAACTCGGTATCAATGGTTTCGGCCGCATCGGCCGTATGGTGTTCCGCGCTGCTGTGGAAAACTTCTCCAAGGACATTCAGGTTGTCGGTATCAACG
>CAMHOW010000070.1 GCA_946186895.1 uncultured Fibrobacter sp. | reverse complement strand
TCGGTATCAACATCGAAGAAAAGCTGAAGATCGACGTGACCGTTGCTGAAGACCTTCTGTTCCGCAACCCCTTCCAGGGTGAAGGCAGAATCTTCTCTAGAATTTCTGCAACGTACTCCTTCTAGCATTTGCTAGTTTGTTTGTAACAGGACTTGAAGACGCTCCCGCCATGGGGGCGTTTTTTAATTCGGATTTATGAGTTCAGAATTAGGAATTGGTTTATGAAGATAATTCCGAACTCCGAATTCCGAATTTTCTAGATTTTCAATATGAGATTTTTATTCCTTGCCTTTGCACTAGCATTACTGCTTATCGGTTGCTCTGAACGTACTGACCGGATAGAAAAAAAGCTGGAAGCCTACCTTCAGGAGGACTTGAAGTTCATGGTGGCAGAGACTATGAAGGCCGGCAGCCGTGATGCCTTGTTGGATACGCCCTATTACCGGATTAAGGACTTCAGGTTGTTCTCTGGAGCTGAGGCGGAGATTTATTCTGCCTATGCCGAAGTGGACTATTTTATTTACAAGGACATGGCCCTTCACGAGAAGCGGAAGTATCGCTACGACGTGTCGGCCAGGCAATGGGACCGGTATTACAAGGTGCTATTCTTCGGAGCCGATACTCTGAAGAACTAAACATCTAAATACTATATTTATTAACAAAATTTTCACATAGAGGGACTCATTTTGTTCGGATTATTTTCTTGCGATATCGGTATCGACCTTGGAACCGCCAACACCCTGGTTCACGTTGCAGGTCAAGGAATTGTAATCAATGAACCCACCGTGATTGCTGTAGACAGCAAGAACAACAGGGTGTCTGCCATCGGTTTCGAGGCAAAGAAGATGCTTGGCCGTACTCCCGGTGAGACCCGTGCCGTTCGCCCCATGCGCGATGGCGTGATTGCCGATTTCGAATTGGTGGAAACCCTCTTGCAGACTTTCATCAAGCGAGTACAGAAGTACCCTCTGTGGATGGTGAAACCTCGTGTGGTGGTCGGTGTACCCAGCGGCATTACCGAAGTGGAAAAGCGTGCCGTGATCGACGCTGCGAAGCAGGCCGGCGCTAAAGAAGTTCACCTGGTGCACGAACCTATGGCTGCTGCCGTGGGTATGGGAATTCCGGTAGAGGATCCTGTCGGTAACATGATTGTGGATATCGGCGGTGGTACCTCTGACATCGCTGTGATTGCCCTGAATGGTACGGTCTGTAACGCCTCTGTGCGTGTGGGCGGTGACGAGATGGACGAAGCCATTGTCCGCTACCTGCGTACCATGTACAACCTGCATGTGGGTGAAAGTACTGCCGAACAGATCAAAATTCAGATTGGTTCTGCCAGTCCGCTGGAAGAAGAACTGACCATGGAAGTGCGCGGTCATGACTTTATTGCGGGAATGCCCCGTACCATGACCATCAACAGCACGGAAATCCGCGAAGCCCTGAACGAACCTGTGACGGCCATTATTGAGGCTGTGAAGCAGGCCTTGAGCATGACTCCTGCTGAACTTTCTGCTGACATTTACGACAAGGGTATCATCATGACTGGCGGTGGTTCTCAGCTCCGTGGCTTTGATGAACGTATCCGCAAGGAGACGGGACTTTCTGTGAATGTCATCGACGAGGCTCTGGTGTGCGTCTGCAAGGGTGCCGCCCGCATTCTCGAAGACTTGGACAAGTATCGCCCGGTATTGATAGCTTCGTCGAACTAGTTCTCTTGAAAACGGTCCTCGATGCTTAGAGCGTTTCGCTTTATTGTCGGTTTGTTTTCGCAGAAGCATGGCATCGTTGCCTTTGCCTTCTTTCTACTGCTCGGAATATTCATGCGTCAGGCCCCAGAGGCCACGCAGAAGGGAATCGTAGCTACGGCCCTTGCGTCGATATTCTATCCGGCGCAGATGGTGCTGTCGTCGGTAGATGAATTCCGTTCGGTTGTTCATGAAAATGAGATGCTGAAAGAGGAGAATGCGAGACTTCGCCAAGAAACCTACTACGCTAGCGAGGCCTTGCAAGAACTTGCCCGACTGCACGCCCTGGTGCGTTTCGATGACAAGTGGGATTACCCCATTGTGACCGCCCGCGTGGTGGGCCATAATCCCGGCCGTTTTCTGACGACCCTTGTCATCAATCGTGGAACATCGAAGGGTGTAAAGGAAGACATGCCCGTGTTTTCCATGAACGGTCTAGTCGGAAAAATTTCGAAGACGACCCTGACTCATTCCAGAGTTCAGCTGTTAGTGGATCCGAATCTTAAGTTGTCTGTACTGGAGCGCAGGACCCGTGTAGTGGGGTTCCTGGAATCTGTAGATGGACGAACCCTTTCGGCCATGATCCCCACCCATGCCGGCGTGAAGGTGGGCGATACCCTGATTACCTCTGGCTTAGGTGGGATTTTCCCGAAGGGAATCCCGGTGGGAACGGTGACACAGATTCGTCCCTCTGACTTGGAAGTGATGCAGTTGATGGATGTTGTGCCTTTCCAGGAATTTTCTTCTTTGGAAGAGGTCTTTGTGATGGGCAAAGAACCGGAATGGGTTGTGCAGGAACTTTTAGATGAATAGCTTGAAGTGGATAAAAGTTCTGTTGGTGTTTATCGTCTGCTTTGTCTTGCAGACGACCGTTGCCGAATGGATTCAGCTGTTCGGAGCAAGTCCTGATATCATTGTTATCATGATCGTGACTATCGCTATCAAGTTCGGGCCTGCGGCAGGATGCTTCTGGGGATTCTTTGCTGGCTTTACCCAGGATGTGTACGGCCCTATGGAATGGCTCGGCGCCAATACGATCTCTATGACGGTGCTTGGCTTTTTGGTGGGCCAGCTGGAAGAACGCTTCTTGACTCTGAATTTGCCCATGAAGCTGGGCGTCCTTGGATTTGGATTCTTTGTGTGCGACATGATTTATTTCTTCTTGACGGGATTGGAGAAGGACGTGATTACCAACCTGTTCCTTTCCAAGACCCTTCCGGAATGCGTCTATACGCTGTTTGTCGCGGCTATCTATCTCCATCTATCTACGGGAAAAAAGAAAAAGAGTCATGTTTAACAAGTCCGATAACGAGGGTGTTCAGAATCGGAACTGGAACGTGCTGGTCTACATGACCGCTGTGTTCGTGCTCTTTGTCATTCTTCTTTTTAGACTTTATTCCCTACAGCATACTCACTACGACGAGAATTTCCAGCGTTCGGAGAATAACCGCTTACGTCGTGTGGAACTGGTAGCGGAGCGGGGCTTTATTTATGACCGAAACGGTGAGGTGTTGGTTCGTAACCGGCCTTCTTACCAGATTGCCTTATCTGCATTGAGCTTGCCTAGGAAAAAGGCGGGCCGTGATTCCGTATTTAACGCCTTGCTCCACATTGTGGATGGCGAGGGCAAGAGGGTGTTTGATTCCCTTTCGTTGGATACAGCCTTTCAACGTACACGGTGGATCAAGAACAGGCCTATCCGTATATTGGAAGATGCCTCGCCGGAACAGGTTTCCATTATAGAGGAACATTCCGAAAGTCTGCCCGGTGTTGTAACGTTGATTGAATCCCGAAGGGACTACCCGTATGGAACCTTGGCCTCCCATGTGCTGGGGTATACCAGCGAGATTTCTGAAGAACAGCTGAAGCTGCCGGAGTATGAGAATTACTCTCAGGGAGACCGTATTGGTCAGAAGGGGCTCGAGCAGTTCTATGACCAGGAGTTCCGCGGCACCAACGGTGTGAAGGTGGTGGAGGTGAATGCCTCTGGTCGTGAAATCGGTCTGGTGAAAGGGGTGGACAGCAAGGCTCCGATTCCTGGACTTCATTTGGTGTCGACCATTGATTTGAAATTGCAGAAGGTGGCAGAAGAAGCTATCCCGGATACGGCTCGTGGAGCTTTGGTGGCTATCGATCCGAGAAATGGCGAAATCCTTGCCATGGTGAGTTCCCCGAGGCTGGACCCGAATATTTTCTCTTTGAAGAAGAGAGAGCGTAATAAAGGCTGGGCTCAGGTGGCTTTGGATTCTCTGCGTCCACTGACCAACCGTGCTATCTCTGGAACGTACCCGCCGGCATCTGTCTTTAAACTGGTAACAGCTGGAGCGGGGCTGGAGTATGGCGTACTTTCGGAGTACAAGCATTATCCAAAGGCTTGTACGGGAGGTTTCCAATATGGTGCCCGCTATCAGAAATGCTGGGGAACCCATGGGAACCTGAATGTGGTGAACGCCATTCGCCTTAGTTGCGACGTGTTTTTCTATCAGGCGGGCTTAGATATCGATATGGCCCGTATCAACGAATTTGGTAGGCGCTTTGGCTTGGGAGAGAAGCCCCTTGGCGTAGACATTCCCGGCGAAAAGGGCGGCTGGCTTCCGGATTCGGTTTCTTTTAACCAGCGCAACAAGCGTTTGGGCTGGCGTTGGGCCAGGGGGCTTATCCTGAACTTGTCCATTGGTCAGGGCCAGATTGTGACCCCCTTGCAGCAGGCCGTTCTGGTAGGGTCTCTCGCAACCAACAAGGGTGTGTACCGCCCCCACTTTATGAAGGAATTGCGGGATAGCGAAGGGAATGTGGTACGGAGGTATGAGCCGGAAATCGTGCGTTCCGGTAAGATGAAGGCCGAGACGCACCGCATATTGACGGCCGCCATGGATTCCGTGGTGAACCACCCCGGTGGTACAGGAAAGCGCGGTCGTGTGCCTGACATTCGCGTGGGTGCAAAGACCGGTTCTGGCGAATGGAAGAAGGGCGAAAAGACCCATGCCTGGTATGCGGCGGTGGCGCCTCTTGATAATCCTGAAATTGCGGTGGCTGTGATTATGGAAGCGGCAGGCGGTGGTGGCGCTGTTTCGGGCCCCATTGCCCGTAAGGTGATGATGGCCTATTTCGGGAAGGAGGACAAGAAATGAGTTCCGGCCGTTTTTTGGATAAGTCCTTGAAGATAGATTGGTTCTTCCTTTTCTTGACCCTCTGCCTGATTGTATGTGGTGTGCTGTTGGTCTATTCGGCCACCAACAACGAGAAGGTTGTTTTTTACGAAACATTCTGGTTTAGACAGATAGTTTACTTTGTGTGTGGCAGTGCCATTGCGGCGGGTGTCGTGTTCTTGAGGCTGGATTGGCTCAAGCGGATGGTGGTGCCTATGTACGTGGTGTCGCTGATTTTGCTTGTAGTTGTGCTTTTCTTTGCTGGCGATGTGGTGAAGGGGGCCGGCCGCTGGATCGACCTTGGCATTTTCAAGTTGCAGCCTTCGGAGTTTGCAAAGATTGCCTACTTGCTTACGATTTCTTACTGGCTGTCCAGACACCCGGTGAGCCTGTTCAAGCTGAAAAGTTTTGTAGTGCCCATGCTTTTGTTCATTGTTCCCTTCGCCTTGGTGCTGAAGCAGCCTGACCTGAGTACGGCATTGGTGTTTATTGCGGTGACTTATGTGGGGTTCTTCTTTGCGGGACTGACCTTGACGGACATGTTCTTGCTGGCGAGCCCGCTTCTGTCGGTTTTGTTCTCCCATTCTCAGACAACGCTATATCAGGTGCTCTGGGGACTTTTGATTTGTGCGGTGGTGTTTTCCTTGGTGCGTCGTCGTTTGCCCAAGGTGCTGACGATTATCTTTTTAGTGGTGAACATCTTTGCGGGTTACGCCAGTTCTATGGCATGGAACATGCTGCAGCCCCATCAGCAGAAGCGCGTGAACACCTTCTTGGACCCCATGAGCGACCCTTTGGGCGATGGTTACCAGGTTCTGCAGTCCCTAACGGCAATCGGTTCTGGAGGTCTTAGGGGCAAGGGCTTTGGAAACGGTACCCAGACCAACCTGGCGTTCTTGCCCGAGGAACACACGGACTTTATCTTTAGCGTGCTGGGTGAACAGTTCGGCTTTGTGGGCTGCGCTGTGATTCTCGTTCTCTATTTCTTGTTCCTTTGGCGCGCCACCTCTACCTGCAAGCTTTTTTCGGACCCCTTTATCACTTTGATTACCATGGGGGCCTCTACCATATTCCTATTCCATATTCTTGTGAATATCGCCATGACCATTGGACTTATGCCCGTGACGGGTCTGCCCCTGCCTTTCCTCTCTTATGGCGGATCCTTTGCACTCACTTGCATGGTTTTGGTCGGTGCGATTCTTTGCATGAGGTTCCAGGGCCATCGTCAGTAGCTATATTTAGGCTACTATGGCTACTATTCCTACTCTTAAAGACAATCTGGTTATCGAAAACATTTGCCCCCAAATTGAAGGGGGCCGTTTTATGCTCAAGCGTGAGCCCGGCGACACCGTGACCCTCACGGCGGATATTTTCCGCCACAGTCACGAGAAGTATGACGCGGCTATTTTCTACCGCCATGTGTCCAAGAAGAAATGGGAGAAGGCTCCCATGCATTTTGTGGACAACGACCAGTGGGAAGGATCCTTTACAGTCAATAACATCGGCTATTACGAGTACAAGATTTGTGCCTGGACCGTGGCTCCTAAGGATGTGCCTACTGAATCTCCTGTGATGAAACTCCGTGTAGACCCCACCTACAGCCGCGTGGGTACATGGTACGAGATGTGGCCCAAGAGCCAGGGCACCGACCCGAAGAAGAGTGCCACCTGGAAGGATTGCGAGAAGCAGTTGGACTATATTGTGGATCTGGGCTTTGATACGGTGTACTTGGTGCCGATTCACCCCATAGGAGTCACCAACCGCAAGGGGGCAAACAATGCCTTGCATGCCAAGGTAGACAAGAAGGGCAAGCCTCTTGAACCAGGCTGCCCCTACGCTGTTGGAAACAAGCACGGTGGCCATTACGACGTGGATCCGGAACTGGGAACCATGAAGGATTTCGAGCATTTTGCAAAGACTGCCCGCGACAAGGGCCTACGCCTTGCTTTGGACATTGCCTTGAACTGCAGCCCGGACCACCCTTACGTGAAAAGCCATCCGGAATGGTTCTACCACGAACCGGACGGTTCCATCAAGTTTGCGGAAAACCCGCCTAAGAAGTACGAAGACATTTACCCCTTCGACTATTACAACGAAAACTACAAGGCCCTGTGGAAAGAAATCGAGAACATCATCTTGTTCTGGGCTGACAAGGGTGTAGAAATCTTCCGTATCGACAATCCCCATACCAAGCCGTTCCCCTTCTGGGAGTGGCTCATCGCCGATGTGAAGGAAAAGCGTCCGGAACTGGTGTTCCTGGCCGAAGCCTTTACCCGCCCGAAGATGATGCATCGCTTGGCCAAGTCTGGCTTTGACATGAGCTACACCTATTTCGCCTGGCGCTCTGCCAAGTGGGAATTCGAACAGTACCTGAAGGAACTGACTCAGAGTGGTGCCAAGGAATACATGCGTGGCATCTTCTTCCCGACCACGCCGGACATTTTCCCGAAGTACCTGGCCTACAAGGGCCCTAATGCCTTCAAGCAGCGCTACTTCTTGGCGGCGACCCTTTCGAGCCTCACAGGCATGTACAACGGTTACGAGCTGTGCGAGAACATTCCGTCTCCTGTGAAGGAAGAACTGGCCGACAGTGAAAAGTACCAGTACAAGGTCCACAACTGGAGCGGGCCGGGCATTCAGGACTTTGTCCGCCGGGTGAATACCGCTCGTCAGGAACACGTGGCCCTGCAGGAATACGACAACCTGGAATTCCATTACGCCCAGAACGACCAGCTGATGGTGTACTCCAAGAAGACTGGCGACGACATTATCCTGTGCGTGTGCAACATGGACATGGATCATCCGCAAGAAGGCCTGGTAGAAATCAACATGTCAAAGCTCGGCATGGCAGAAGACGCCTTCTACTTCTTGAAGGATGTGGTCACTGGTGATAGTTTCGTGTGGCGTGGCAGCAAGAACTTTGTGCGCCTCGACCCGGCACGGGCTCCTGGCCACATGTTCATTGTGAAGAGAATTTAGGATATTTCAGATTTCGGATTTCAGAATTCGGAATTATCCAATAACTCCGAATTCAGAATTCTGAACTCCGAATTGATTTAGAACGCTTGGTAAATCTTGAATATGGCGAGAATCTTCCCGATGATAGCGGGGATTCCCGGGCACAAGAAGCATAGGATGACGCGGGTGACGCGGTTTTTCCACCAGTGCTTCACCTGCCAGATGTCTTCGCTGAGGGTTTCCATTTCTTGGACCCTCGGTGGGCGCATGTAGACTTGGGTGAGCGCGGTAAAGAACCCGACGCCGATAAGCGGTGTAAGCCCTGTGAAGGGGGCCATGACCAGGGCAACAAGAACGGTCAGCGGGTGACCGCCTGCGATGATAGTTCCAAGCATGGCTCCACCGCCGGTAAGCATGGCCCACTGGAGGCTCAGCTCGCCGGCCTTCTCGATACCGGCCTGGTACCCGATGTAGATGATGCTAGCGATGATGGCTACGGGGATGGCCCATCCGATGATTTTCCAGATGGGGGAACCCTTAGGGATGACGGAAATAGATTCTTCGCTGGGCAGTTCTTTGTTTTCGCTGATGATGCTGGCGATGCCTTTGACGTGGCCTGCGCCCACCACGGCCACCACCTTGTTTCCCGGGGCGCCCTTGATCTTGCTGGCCAGGAACTGGTCCCGTTCATCGATGAGGACCTGCTTCACCTCGGGGAAGGTCTTGCCGAATTCCTGCATCATGGAACTGAGGGCATCCTGTTCCTTGATTTTGGCCAGTTCTTCTTCACTGACCTGGGTCTTGTCGAAGATGCTTCCGAAGAGGCCGCCCAAGAGGCTCAGCTTGCGGTACCAGGGAGTGCAGGCCCAGGCCCGCTTTAGCGTAATCTTGATGTCTCGGTCGGCGAGGACTACGGGAATTTCCTTGCTTTCTGCATTATCCACAGCTTCTTTCAGTTCGGCGCCGGGCTTGACTCCGGTCTGGGCGCCCATGCGCTTTTGGTAGGAGCCTAGCACAAGATTTGCAATGAGGGTGGCGAGCTGCTTTTTCTTGATGACTTCTTTCAAGTCGGTATTTTTCCAGCGGTCCGGCTCCTTGAGGGACTGCATACGACCTGCATCCAGCTCCACGCAGACGGTATCCGGTTTCTCGTTTTCAATGGTTTCCTTGACCAGATCTTTGGATACTTGGGAAATGTGGGCTGTGCCCACAAGGATAATTTCCCTGTTGTCACTTGTGGAAATTCGATAAATGTCCGCATTTTCGCTCATATTGGGCGAAAAAATAGAAAATCGGTCGGTGTTTCCTGCGAAAAACGGCTAGAAATGCAAAAAAAAGGTGAAAAGAGCACTTTTTATCAAAAAATGTGTATATTTTAGATGGATAATTTTTTTCGGAGGCGATTCCTATGAAAAAACTGTTGTTGGGTATTTCTTTTTTGGCGATGGTCATTGCCGGTTGCGCCGGTACCACTTCAGATGATCCCGAAAAGATTGATACCGCCTTGGTCGGCTTTACGTCTTGTGTACAGAGCTCCCGTTGGCAGGAGGCTCTGGACTACGTGACCCCGAATGAAGCTGACGAAATCGCTTCTTCTGATGGCTACGAATTCAAGGAAGAGTACAAGGTGGCCGCCCGCCGCCTGCCCCTCTCCACACTCCGTAAGGCCGGCCTGAAGGTTGATGGTCGCGGTCGTCTGGTGGGCATCAAGGATGCCATGGACGAGGCCAACGAACGCTACGTCGTTTCCGAAGAACAGGCCAAGGTGGGCTCTAACCTCGAAGAAATGGAAAAGGAACATATCCGCCGTCGCTTGGAAGAAGGCCAGCGCGTGATGAAGCAGGAAGAAGAAGAGGCCAACAAGGAACAGGAAGACATCGTCTATTCCAACAAGCTGACCGACGAAGAAAAGCGTAAGTATGGCAGTACCCGCGACCTGCAGGCTCCTGAAAAGCTCAATGACGAAAACACGGAAGAAGCCGAACAGGAACTCCACGGCGACTACGAATCCGACTAATTCAAAACAAACTAATTTTTTTGGATTCCCTCGACTTTGGTCGGGGGATTCTTGTAAAGAAACATGAAACGCTTATCGATTCTTTTGTTTAGCCTTACTATGGTCCTTATGGGCTGCGGTGACTGGAGTACCGACGGTCCGGATCATGGCTACCAGGCCAAATTTAATTTCCGGTATTATTACGGTCAGGATTGCTCTTGGATGGGCAATGACTACTTGTGCGGTGACGCCTATTCTTTGTCGCCGTCCTTGACGGTATCGGTGAAAATAGAATGGAATGGAGATGCCACTGTTTATTACGATGGCGAGGGGCCCTTTTATTTTTGGGAAAGCGAATACGAGTATGGTTACGACCGGCATTACGATGAGTATTATTACCAGTTCAATCTGGACGGCAATTACAGCCTGACCGTTTACGATTCGGGCGCCGAGGTCATATACGCCGACACCTATACCGGGGTGGAACACCACTATTTCTACGATGTGTGGTAAAAATTCGGATTTCGGATTTATGAATTCGGAATTGTTCCTTAAATAAAACTCCGAATTCCGAACTCTGGATTCTGAATTAGCTATATTTGCCCCCACTTATGAGTAAAAGTGGCGAGAATTTCGTGATAGCCCTGGATGGCGGATCGGGTACCGGCAAGAGTACCACCGCAAAGATTGTGGCCAAGACCCTGGGTATCACCTATCTGGACACGGGCGCCATGTACCGCGCCGTGACCCTTGTGGCCCTGGACGCAGGACTCCCTGCCGAGGACGGCCCCGCCATGGACAAGTTGCTCTCTAACCTGACTCTCGGGTTCGATTCCGAGAACCACATCTTGATTAACGGGGTGTCCCGCGAATCTGAAATTCGCGGCATGAAGGTGTCGAACAACGTGAGCATCTACTGCGCCCTCCCGTCGGTTCGGGCCGCCATGACCAAGCAGCAGCGTGAAATCGGCAAGAGACAGAGCTGCATTCTGGATGGTCGCGACATTGGAACCGTAGTATTCCCCGATGCCAAGTACAAGTTTTTCATGGTTACGGACTTGAAGGTCCGGGCCGAACGTCGCTACAAGGAACTCCTTGAAAAGGGCGAAAAGGTAACTTACGAAGAAGTCCTGGAAAATCTCGCCGAACGGGACCGGCTGGACTCTTCCCGCGCAAACGCCCCCCTCAAGAAGGCGGACGACGCTATCGAAATTGACACTACACACATCTCAATCCAACAACAGGTGCAAAAGATTCTCGACTACGTAGGTGTAGTGGCGTAGCCTGAATCCTTTGAACCACAACCCAAATAAACAATATGTCTCAAAATCTCAAATTCGGAACTCAAGAAGATCTCGCTGAAATCCTCGCCGCCCAAGGCGAATGCAGCCCCGACTTCCGCAAGGCCAACGCCGACATCTACGCCGGCATGGACTGCCTGGAACAGGGCAAGCTCGTTACCGGTAAGATTAGCCAGGTGAACGACCAGGAAGTGCTGATCGACGTGAACTACAAGTCCGAAGGTGTCATTGACCGTGCTGAATTCAAGGACACGGACTCCCTCGAAATCGGTTCCGAAATCGAAGTGTTTGTCG
>CAMHOW010000069.1 GCA_946186895.1 uncultured Fibrobacter sp. | reverse complement strand
TGGGCGAAGTAGACCATCTCGACCTTGTTGAACTGGTGCAGGCGGAGAAGGCCGCGGGTATCCTTACCGTAGGAACCGGCTTCACGGCGGAAACAGGCGGAGTAGGCGCAGATGCGCTTGGGCAATTCGGATTCCGGAATCACTTCGCCGGCGTAAAGGTTGGTGAGCGGCACTTCTGCGGTCGGGATGAGGAACAGGTCGTCGTCCTTGTCGCAGCGGTACATGTCTTCTTCGAACTTCGGGAGCTGACCCGTGCCGCGCATGGTGTTGCGGGTCACGAGGTACGGCGGCGTGAATTCTTCGAAGCCGTTCTTCATGTGTTCGTCGAGGAAGAACTGGATGAGGGCGCGTTCCAGGCGGGAACCCCAGCCGCGGTAGACCGGGAAGCCGGAGCCGGAAATCTTGGCGCCGCGTTCAAAGTCAAAGATGCCGAGGCGTTCGCCGAGGGTCTTGTGGTCCACGCGGGCGAAGTCATCGTTCTTGGTGTAGTAGTCGGCAGGAATCGGGCCGTCCTTTTCCACCACGTTGTCCGAGCTGTCCTTGCCTTCCGGGGAGCGGGGGGCGATGTTCGGCACGTGCATGAGCATTTCGGTCTGCTTGTAGTCCAGATCCTTGAGCTTCTTGTCCAGCTCGTCGATCTTGTCGCCCAGGGCGCGCATGGCGGCAACGGCTTCGTCGGCGTTCTCGCCCTTCTTCTTGAGGTCGCCGATGCGCTTGGATTCGGCGTTGCGTTCGCTCTTGAGGCGTTCCACTTCGGTGAGGAGCGGGCGGCGTTCGTTGTCGATTTCGAGAACGTCCTTCAAGCTCACTGTGGTGTACTTCTTTTCGGTTTCAGCAATGTAGTATTCCGGATTTTCGCGGATTTTCTTGATGTCAAGCATTTTATGCCTCGGGTAAAAAATTTTACGCGGGAAAAGATAGATAATTCGGAATTCGGAATTCGGAATTCGGAGTTGAAAGTATGAATAAAAAGGGGAAAGTCTTCCCCTCGCTTTCGCCATACCGGCTCCAGCTACCCCTTCGCCTAGGGGGCCACCCCCTAAGACCCCGCTTTCTAATCACTATTTTCTAAATTTGAGCTATGCTTTTTGCAAGATGTTTATTTCGGTTTGTACCCATGTTTATGGCAGTCCTATTGGCAGGCCTCCTTTCGGGTTGCTACAGCTTTACGGCGTCGACACTCCCGAGCCACATCAAGACGGTCCAGATTCATGAGGTAGAAGACAAGACCCTTGACCCGGTGCTGGCCAACAACATTCGCGCCGGTGTCTTGGACATGTTCAAGAGCAATGCTGGCGGTGTCCGTATCGTAAACGAGAACGCCAATGCCGATTTCGAGATGACCCTTCTTAGCTACACCAACAAGCCTGAAAACTACAACAGTTCCAGCGATGTTGAAACCTACCGCGTTACGATTCGTGTGAGTGTCAAGTTCTACGACAACGTCAAGGATAAGATTATCTACGAGAACAAGTCCCTTTCGGCGGACGGAACCTACGATGTGGCCAAGAACGAATCCGAGGACCGCCACGGGCAGGCCCGTGCCATCGAAAAGCTGCAAGACCTGATTGTAGCCAATGCTTTAGCCAAGTGGTAAGTCAAGTAGGTTTAGCCCATGCGTAAATTCAGAGTTGTCCTTGTGGAACCCGAGCACCCCCATAACGTGGGGTTTGTGGCCCGTGCCATGCACTGCTATGCCCTGGACGAGCTTTACATTGTTTACCCCAGGCGCGACAAGGTTATCGAGAATTCTTACCACACGGCCCCCAACAGTCACGAGGTCCTAGACCGGGCGACTATAGTCCACAAGTTTGAAGACGCCATCGGGGACTGCGCTTGTGCCGTAGCTTTTAGCCGCCGCATCTACGGTTCGGCCATCAAGCATACTATGATGCCGGGGCTTGCCGAGCTTTTGCCGGAAGAGGGCACCATCGCCCTCGTGTTCGGGCGTGAGTCCTGCGGGCTCGAGACCGGAGAGGTGAACGCCTGTACCTATCAGTGCGAGATTCCTGTGCCGGGACTCATGAGCCTGAACCTGGCTCAGGCGGTAACGGTGGGCTTGTACGAGCTTTGCCGTAGTGGCGCTCTTGCCAATGGCGAGGGCCGCGCAAAACGGACCACGCGGGGTGTTGCAGAAACTGGCCCAGCTACCATTGAGCAGATTGACAGCTTCAAGAAGTTCATGGACCGTTACCTGACAGGCCAGTACCATGATCAAGCTTGGCGCGACAACTTCTTGAATACGCTCTTGCAGCGTCTGCATCCGACGCGGAACGAGCTTTCGGCCCTGTTCGGCCTTATCCGTAATTTAGCCAAGAAGCCTGCCCGCTTGGAACAGGCCGCTGATAAAGCGGCTAAGGCCGCCAAGGCCGCACAAGACGCTAAATCTGCCGAATCAGCGGATTAATTTTTGTTGGCAATCTTTCCGTAAAATTCGCGGAAGTCGTCCCAGCGGTAATAGGGTGCGGCTGGGCAATCTTTCGTCTCACATGACACGGGCAGTTTCTGCTCGATTTCGTTGAGCATTGCTTTCACAAGAATAGGGGCGCCCTTCTTGCTGGACTTGTAAAAGACAAGCTGCACGTTGGCGGCCATGGGGCTGATTTCGTAGTCCCGCCAGACCTTGTGCAGGCCTTCCATTTCGGCAATTTCGGCGCCTGTATTCCGTGTGCCGTTTTCCATTTGCAGCAATACAGTGAAGGGGAACACCATGGTGTCGTGGCCAAAGCGCAGCGTGGCGGCAGGCCGATTCCCGGTCTTTGCCTTGACGGTGTCAGCGTCAATCACCTTGTCTGCCATTTCAAGAATGTTTTTCAAGAGGGGACGGGCGTTTTCCAGGCCTTCTTTTTTACCGAAGGGATTGTTCCCGAGAACGCTGTACCACCAGGCATTCTGTGCACGCCAGCGGGAGAAAAGCTCGTCTTCGGTCCACAGGTCATCAAAGCTGAACTTGATTTCGGGGCTGCCCTGAAGACTGTTTCCGATTTCGTAAATCTTGCTGAGTAGGTCGCCCGCATCGATGTTCTTCTGTACGTATGTCGAATCGTTGAAAATCGCGTGCATCATGCGGGCGGGATTCACATGGCTGTACATCTTTTCGTTTTCTTTTTGCCAGGCGGGCGTGTTGGATTCGCTGATGATTTTCCCGAAATCCAGCGGGTTGATAAAGCTCATCAGGTACTTGCCGGATTCTTGATGGATGTCCAGTTTTGGCTTTTGGGCCCGCAGTTCTTCAAGGAATGCCGCCATGCTTACCACGCAACGCACGCTGGTGCTGGCGTAGGCTTCGATGTAGGCGTCGTTCTTGAACACTTCGGGGAAGTTCTTCACCATGCGCTTGGCAATGCCCTGGTGCTGTGCGACTCCCAGTTGCGTCAGATCTCCTGCTCGCGGGGCGGCGTATTCGTCCAGATATTTGGCGCGCTCCAATAGGCTCTTGCCCAGGTCGGTAAGCTTGCCTGCGGAGTCGGCCTTCGCAAGCGTATTGTAGAGCATGTGGTAGTGGTCGGCAGGTTGGTGAAAGCGGCTCCCGTGCCTGCCATAATGGCTTATATAGAACGGCTTGTAGCCTGCGGGGGCTTTGGTGTACTTGGCGCTAGGCGTGGGGTAGGCGTAGTAGTTGCTACCCATCTGGCGAAAATCCTGGGCAAATCCTGAGATTGCTACTGCGAATAACAACGCGAGAATTTTTTTCATATTTTCTAGTCCCGATTGAATGCCAGATGGCGATGGCGGTTCGCGGCCCGCCATGACGTAATCACAAACTACACTTCACATTACTCATAACTGACCACCAACCACTAACCACTGACCACCTTAAAAAAACAGCTTCTTGCGCCAGTATGGCAGGCTACCTGCGGACCCTGCATGCGCACCTTGAAGAGCAAGGCGTCGCTGTCACAGTCGGCGGCCCATTCTACCACGGTCATCACGTTTCCGCTGGTGTCGCCCTTGTGCCAGTATTCCTTGCGGCTACGGCTCCAGAACACCATCTCGCCACATTCGTGGGTACGGCGGAGGGCCTCCTCGTTCATCCAGGCCATCATCAGTACGTCACCCTTGTCGGCATCTTGCACGATGGCCGGCGCAAGTGCAACCCCGTCCACGACCACTTCGAATTTTATCTCTTTGATTAACTCTTCAAATTTCATAACTAGTTAGCAGTTCTTGTTTATTAAAGGAGATTCCCGCCTTCGCGGGAATGACATTTTATTCCCAAAATCCGAACTCTGAAATCCGAATTCCGAATTATCCTCTTACTTGCCCATTCCCGCGGAGAATCCACTTGTAGCTGCAGAGACTTTCTACGCCCATGGGGCCGCGGGCGTGCAACTTGTCGGTAGAAATGCCCACTTCGGCACCTAGACCGTATTCGCCACCGTCGGCAAAGCGGGTGCTGGCATTCACCATCACGCTGCTGCTGTCCACGTTGGCCACGAAGTAGTCCTGCACGCTAGTATCTTCGGCAACCACCGCTTCGGTATGGCGGCTGCTGTTCTTTTCGATATGGTCGCAGGCTTCGGCGACGTTATCGACGAACTTGACGCTGGCCTTGAGGGCAAGGTATTCGTGGTGGTAGTTGCTGTCGTCACCGATATCCTTGATACGGCTGTCGTGGCTCTGGGCGTCCTTGTTACCAAAGAGTTCTACGCCACGGTCGGCGAGGCAGTCCAGAAGCTTCTTCGTGGTGGCTGCATCGATATGACGGTCGATAATCACGCATTCCATGGCGTTGCACACGCCGGTGCGCTGGGTCTTGGCGTTAATCAAGATGTTTACAGCTTTGTCCATGTCAGCAGACTTGTCGATATACACGTGGCAGATGCCGTTGAAGTGCTTGATTACGGGAATCTTGCTCTGGTCCACCACGGCGCGGATCAGACGTTCGCCGCCACGGGGAATCACCAGGTCAAGGCAGTCGTTGCGCTGCAAGAGCATACCCACCAGGTCATGGCTTGTTTCGGTCACCAGCTGTACGGCGTCTTGGTCGATGCCTTCTTTGGCAAGCGCTTCGTGGAAGATCCCGGCCAGGCACTTGGCAGAGTTGAGGGATTCCTTACCGCCACGCAAAATTACGGAGTTGCCCGCCTTAAAGCAGAGGCAGGCTCCGTCGATGGTCACGTTGGGGCGACTTTCAAAAATGAAAAATACGGAGCCGATAGGCACGGCCACACGGCTAATCTTGATGCCGTTCTTGAGTTCCCGGCTTTCCAGCACCCTGTTCAGCGGGTCGGCAAAGGAGGCTATTTCTTCGGCTCCCTTGGCCATGGCCTCGATGCGGGCGTCATTCAACGTGAGACGGTCCATCTTCGAGTCGTCCAGCTTTCCGGCGGCGGCTTCTAGGTCCAGCTTGTTTGCGGCAAGGATTTCCGGCTTGCGTTCCCGGAGCATCTTGGCAACGAGGTTCAACACCGCGCTACGCTTTTCGCCCGAGAGGGTGCGGAGGTTCTTGCTTGCTTTTTTGGCGTTTTGGGCCAAAATGTCGGAATATTCGTCCAAGTTGGAATAATTTTTTGTCATATTTCAAATATAGAAACTTGATTTTCGTCACACTTTAGTGTATTTTAAAAGTACAGGTTTGTTTTTATCCTGGACATTAAGTGGTAGTCCTGGGTATCGGACTTGGGTGATAGAACCCCTCGCTTGAGCGATGGGTTCTTTTTTTATATCTTTACTCCTGGAAATTGAAAAAACGGTAAGTAATGAATATTTACAGCTGGAATGTCAACGGAATCCGTTCCGCCCTCAAGAAGGGGCTGGAAAACTGGTTCCACGAGACCAATCCGGATATACTCTGCCTACAAGAAGTGCGGGCAGAAACGGATCAGATTCCTGAAACCATGGCCAAGCCTGAAGGTTATTTCGCCTACTGGAACCCTTGCCAACGCAAGAAGGGCTACAGCGGGGTGGGCGTGCTTACGAAGATTGAGCCCGATGCTGTGAACTATGGTTTTGACATCGAGGAATTCGACGTGGAAGGCCGCGTGCTCCAGCTGGTGTTTCCGGACTGGGTGCTGAATTCCATCTATTTCCCCAACGGAGGCTCCGGTGACGACCGTCTGGACTACAAGCTCCGTTTTTACGATGCTTTCTTGGAAAACAGCGAACGCTGGATCGCCGATGGCAAGCATGTGCTGACTGTGGGCGACTACAATACCTGCCATAAGGAAATCGACATCGCAAGGCCCAAGGAAAACGAGAACGTGAGTGGCTTCTTGCCTATTGAACGCGCCTGGATGGACAAATACGTTGAGCATGGCTTTGTGGATACCTTCCGCAACCTGCATCCGGACACACGAGATGTCTATTCCTGGTGGTCCAACCGTTTTGGTGCCCGTGGCAGGAACGTGGGTTGGCGCTTGGATTATGCCTTTGTAGACGAGGCCCTGATGCCCAACGTAGTCCGCTCCGAAATACACACGACGGTGATGGGTTCGGATCATTGCCCTATCAGCATTGAGCTGGAACCACCCTTCGCACCGCTTCCGATTATTCCGGCAAAGACGGACGAATAGATTCCGTAATTTGGCTTATTTCAACTTGACGCTTTTCCAGGCGTCGTCGAAGGCTTTTGCTGCATCCCCAGGATCACGCAGGAATACCATCCGGTCGATTTCTTCCTTGGTGGGGTTGATGACGCGGTTATTCTTGAAGGTGCTGTCGAGAACCTCAAGTGAGGCCTTGTTTGGAGTTGCAAAGTTGATAAGCTTTGCCAGCTGGGCTCCGATTTTTGTATCCAGAATGTAGTTCATGAACGCATAGGCTCCATCTTTGTTGGTGCTCTTGGCGCTGAGCGTCATGGCGTCTACCCACATGAAGCTTCCTTCGGTGGGAATAGCGTATTGAAGTGTGGAATCTTCATTGATGGCATCCATGGCCTCGCCGTTGAAAACGATGGCGGCCCAGTTGTTTCCTGAAATGACTTTTTCCTTGTTTGCCACGGAACCGTCGAATCCGCCGAAATGGGGGTTCTTTCCGGTTTGTTGCAAAAGGTCTGTGGCCAGGTCTATTTCTTTCGGATCCAGGCTGTTGGCGTCAAAGCCCTTTGCCATAAGTGCCATCGACAGCATGGAGCGGGATTCGTCCAGCAGGCTGAATTTGCCCTTTGTCTCTGACGGGGTGAATAGCATGCCGTAACTTACTTTGCTTGCATCGATAGTTGTATCGCGGTAGAGGATGCCTGTGGTTCCCCATAGGTAGGGTAGGGTGTAGGTGTTGGTCGGGTCGTAAACTGGGTGCTTGAACTGGTCTGCAACGTTTATGCGGTTAGGGATCTTGGTCGTGTCTATGTGGGCGATTAGTCCCTGCTTTACCATTTGCTGGATAACCACATCCGATGCGATAATTACGTCGTACTTGTTGGTGTCCGCCGCCTGCAACTGGCCCAGCATGTCTTCTTGTGCTTCGTACAGTTCCAGCTGCAACCTGTAACCGGTTTTCATCTGGAAATCGGTTATCATTTCTGGGGCGATGTATTCGCTGTAGGTCAGTACGGTGATGGTGTCGGGCTGCTGTTGAGTTTCTTTCTCTTCGCAACCGCAAATGGACAGTACAAAAAAGAGGGCTGTCGCGAACACAACGCAAGAAACCGAATTCCGCATGTTTCCTCCCTCTTCTTCTAACAGCCTACTTCTTACTAGCTGTGCAGGTATTCCACGATGGCGTCGTGGATGGTGGTGAACACCTCGCGCAGTTCCTCTTCGTCTTCTTCCAGGAGCGTCACGCGGAAGCCCTTCAGGTCGGTGCAGAAGCTGGTACTTGGCACCACGCAGATTCCCTTTGCGCCCAGCAGGTAGTACACGAATCGGTAGTCCAGGTTCGTAGTCTTGCTGCACCATTCCTCCACCTTCTTCTTGATGATCGGGTTGTCAATCTTAAGCGTCTGGTGGCTGTTGAGCGTACCTTCGCGGAAGATGATGGTGTTGTAGAACGCGCCGTAGGTGGGGTTGAAGTACAGTTCCGGAATGTCCGAAAGAATCTCGTTGATGATGGCGCTGCGGCGACCAATCTTCTCGTTCAGCGCGGTACGGTGTTCAATGAAACGCTTGTCGCCCAGCACGCGCGGGATAGTCATCTGCGGGAGTGTTGTCGAGCAGACTTCCACCATCTTCGCATTGTCGATGGCGCGGCAGAAGGCGTCGAACTGTTCGTCCTTGTCGCGGTTGTAGTATTCGGCCCAGCCGCAACGAGCGCCCGGCCACGGGTATTCCTTGGAAATGCCCTTGAGTGCAATACCCGGAACGTCACCGATGTATTCGGCAAGCGCGTAGGCGTGGGCGCCATTGTACGTAATCTTGTTGTAGATTTCGTCGCAGATGATGAACAGGTTGTAGCGCTTGGCAATATCCACAATCTTTTTGAGGATGTCAAGCGGGTAGACCATGCCGGTCGGGTTGTCCGGATTCAGCACCAGGATGCCCGCGATGCTCGGGTTGTACTTCACCTTGTTTTCGAGTTCTTCGAGGTCCGGGTACCAGTGGTTTTCCGGCTGCAAACGGTAGGTGATGGGGGCCGTGTGGGCGTGTGCTGCTTCGGCAGAACTGTGGGTGGAGTAGGCCGGAGCCGGTCCGATGATACGGGTGTTCATGGAGAGGAGGCCGTAGATGGTGGCGATGGCGTCACCGAGGCCGTTGAAGAACAGGATGTCGTCGACGTTAATCTGGGCGCCGCCGAGCTTGTTGTTTTCTTTCACCAGAAATTCGCGGGTCTCGAGCATTCCCTTGGATGGGCAGTAACCGTAGCTGCGGTTCGTCTTGGCGAGGTCCACCACGATGTCCTTGATCCAGTCGGGCAGCTGGCATTTCTTTTCGATGGGGTCGCCGATGTTTTCCCAGTGGATGGGGAGGCCCAGGGCCTTGAGCTGGTTTGCCTTCTTCACGATCTCGCGGATTTCGTAAGAGAGTTCCTTGGCACCTTCGCTCAAAAGTCTTCTGCGCATTTTATGCTCCTGTATAGATATCGAAAATTCTTTTTTTGCAATAATAGTAATTTTTCGTTATTCTTTTTTAATTGTTAATTTTGTGTTATGACCCACGAGACCTTGTACGATCCGATTCGCCAAAAGGATGTGCCCGACACCCCCGAAGAACGGGTGCGCCAGGCAACGGTTCAGTTTTTGCTGAACGAGGTCAAGGTGCCCGCCCACCTGATTACGGTGGAATTTGCCCTTTCAATGGTGGACCCCAAGACGGACGACCGGGCCGATATTGTCGTCAGTAATTTTCGCGAGGGGGCAACCCTAGATAAGCCTTGGCTTTTGGTGGAATGTAAGGCTCCAGGCGAGTATACCTGGGAAGGTTTGCAGGTTCAGCTGAACAAGTATTTGAAGATACTCACGCCCAAGTACGTGATGCTTTCTCTAGGTGATTGTGAGAGATTTTTTGAGCTGGATGCTGCAACCAAGCGATTCGCAAAAATCGAGAAGTTGCCGGAATTTAGATAGCTAGATGGCGGATCAAGTCCGCCATGACGTTCATACCATCGTCATTCCGGGCTTGACCCGGAATCTAGATGATTGCTCAGCGGCCGCCATGACGTTAGTGCGTCGCTTCCTGGACGCCCTCGGGCGGGTAGGTAAAGTCCCGGCGCTCGGCAATCCACTTGCGCACGGCTTCGACCGCACGGCTGGCAAGGATTTCCTTCTTGTTTTTCTTCTTGAGCCCCTCGTGGTGGGGGAGCAGCCCGAAGTTGAAATTCATGGGCTGGAAATCTTCGTTTTCTTCTACAAGGCGGTTCATGAGGGAGGCAATGCAGCTTTCATCGGGGAGCGGGTCGGCATGCCCGTGGAGAATGGTCTGGGCCATGTTCCAGGCGGCGTACCAGCCGGTGGCCACCGCTTCGGTGTAGCCTTCGGAACCGGTAATCTGGCCCGCAAACCAGGTGGGCGGAATGTCCTTGGCGCAGGGGAGGTCCGGACGCAATCTTAAGGTGGCGTCCAAAAATTTGGGCGATTCAATGAAGGTGTTGCGGTGCATGCAACCCAGGCGGGCAAACTTTGCATTGCGCAAGGCGGGCACCATGGTGAAGATTTCCTTCTGGGTGCCCCACTTGAGTCGGGTCTGGAAGCCCACCATGTTGAAAAGAGTCTTCTGCTTGTTTTCGGCACGGAGCTGGATGACGGCATACCACAAATGCCCATTATTGCCAAGTCCGAGACCG
Organism: uncultured Fibrobacter sp.; assembly: GCA_946186895.1. Taxonomy (GTDB): domain Bacteria; phylum Fibrobacterota; class Fibrobacteria; order Fibrobacterales; family Fibrobacteraceae; genus Fibrobacter. The sequence continues at coordinate 1,645 of CAMHOW010000069.1, read as the reverse complement.
ATGGGGCGCATGGGGCCGTGGCGGAGCGTCTCGTAGCCGCGGCGGGCCATTTCTTCGACCGGGAGGCAGCCCTCGAACAGCTCGTTCTTTTCGAAGGGGCGTGGCTCCACGGCTTCGGCCTCGCATAGCTTGCGCACGAATTCGGTGTAGGTCTCTTTGTCTAGAGGGCAGTTGATAAAGTCTGCCGTTTCGCCCTTTTCCCAGCGGTTGCGGTAGAAGGCGTGGTCGAAGTCGATGCTGTCGGTCTCTACCACGGGGGCGATAGCGTCGAAGAAATGGAGGCGCTCGCTACCCAGCCGCTTAAATATATCGTCGGCGAGCGCGTCGCTGGCCAGCGGCCCCGCCGCGACGAGGGTGGGGCAGTCCCCAGCTAGGCTCGTGACTTCTTCCCGGTGGAGGGTGATGTTCTTGCTTTCCGCAATCTTCTTCTCCACCGATTCGCTGAAAATATCGCGGTTTACCGTCAGGGAATCTCCTGCGGGAACAGCCGCTTCCCGGGCGCTATCCAGCAGAAAGCTCCCCAGCATGGTGAGTTCCTGCTTTAAAAGCCCGTGGGCACTCGTAATGCCCAGGGCCTTGAAACTATTGGAACAGACGAGCTGCGCCAAATGGCCGTCCTTGTGAGCTGGGGTCTGCTTTACCGGACGCATTTCATACAGGTCTACCTTGAAACCACGGCTCGCCAGTTGCAGTGCCGCCTCGCAACCTGCGAGACCGCCACCTATGACTCTTACTCGTTGCTGTTCGCTCATTTCATTCGCTTTGAGGTTTAAGGTACGGGGTTTTAGGGGTGTCCCCTAGGAGAAGGGGTAGCGAGCTACGAAGTGCGAGCGAGGGGAAGGCTTTCCCCTTTTTGCCAGTTAGTGCTCGTCGGTTCCCTTGGACTGGATCCTTCATGCTTCGCATTCAGGATGACACGCTTGCATTTTACTCATCGGTCAATTCCGAATTCCGAAATCTGAATTCCGAATTAATTCGTCACCACTTTCCGGTAGCTCTTGGCATTGCCGATCCAGAGCTTCACCAGCAGTTCCTCTAGAGAGGCTGTGGAGACGCATTCCGGGTCGGCGTCCTGAATTTCATCGGAAATCAGGTTCGCCTGGGTCAGGTTCAGCATGCCGTAGTACATGGCCTCCATCAGCTGGGAGGCGAACTTGGGCGAGATCTTGGCCACCGCATCCATGTCGTTTAGGGGTGGGAGCTGAGTCTTGTCGGGGCTGAACTGGTCCAGGTTATCCATGGTCCACATGTCGGCGGCCTTGCCCATGTCATCGCTGGGGGCGATTTTCAGGAGCTTCTCCTTGTAGGCGTTCCATTCCACATTGGTGGTCTTTCCCGCTTTGCGCACGGACTTCAAGAAAGAAAGGACAGCGTAGTAGAGGTCCTTCTCTCTCTGGTTCGTTTCTTTTTGCGATGCGGGAATCATGCCTATATCCTCTGTGGAGTGGTAAACCTTAGTGGCGGAAGTGCCTCATGCCGGTGAACACCATGGCCACGTCGAGCTTGTTGCACGCGTCAATGGAGAGGTCGTCCTTCTTGGAACCACCCGGCTGCACGATGTACTTCACGCCGGCCTTGGCTGCGGCTTCGACGTTGTCCGGGAACGGGAAGAATGCGTCGGAGCCCATGACGACTTCGCCGAACA
>CAMHOW010000068.1 GCA_946186895.1 uncultured Fibrobacter sp. | reverse complement strand
TTTTTCTATCTATCTTTACACTATGAGCGAAGATCTTGTACATACCGTCTGCACCGACGGATTCGAAATGGAGTACGCCCAGTTTGGAAACGGCCCCAAGCCCCTGGTAGTCATTCCCGGCCTTGCCATTAAGAGCGTCATGAAATCCGCCGATGCCCTACAGGTCCCCTACAAGGTATTCACCGAAAAATACACGCTCTACTTCTTTGACCGCAAGAAGAATATCCAGCCCGGCTATTCCCTGAACGACATGGCACGGGACCAGGCCCTGGCCCTCAAGGCCATGGGGCTTTCGGGAGTGAATCTTATGGGAGTGTCCCAGGGTGGCATGATTGCCCAGATTATCGCCATCCAGTATCCTGAACTGGTAAGCAAGCTGGTGCTGGCCTCCTCTACCTCCAAGGCAGTCCCCTCCCAGATTGAGCTGATTGGCAACTGGGCCCGCCTCGCCCGCGCCCACGATGGTGAAGGCCTGGTGAGCGCCTTTATCGACAACTGTTTTTCCAAGCCCTTCGCTGACCGCTACCGCAGAGCCATTCAGGCCATGTACAGAGACGTCACCGACGCCGAAATGGACCGTTTCGCCCTATGCGCAGACCTTTGCGATACGGTCAACACCATCGACGAACTGCATAAGATTAAGTGTCCTACCCTGGTGCTGGGTGCCGGAGACGACAAGGTGGTCACAGCCCAGGCCTCCCTCATTATCGCCGACAAGCTCAAGGCGGCAGGAACCCCCTGCGAACTGGAAATGTACGAGGGCCGTGGCCACGCTGTATTCGACGAGCTCAAGGAATACAAAGACCGCATCTTCGAATTCCTGGAGAAGTAATTAGGCACTATGCCCGCCCCCGTTGAAAAACCCCGTTACGCCTTTGTGGACCTGGCCAAGGGCCTGTGCATTATGCTGGTGGTGTGGCATCACGTGGCTTCTACCTGGGGGCTTGACACCTACCCGCTAAAACTACCCCTTTCTACCTTCCGCATGCCCCTGTACTTCTTTCTGTCGGGGCTGTTCTTCAAGAGCTATGCCGGCTTTTTCGACTTTTGCCTGCGGAAAATCAACAAGCTGCTGATCCCCTTCGTATTTTTCTTCATTACTGCATCCTGCATTTTGCCTTTTATCCTCGCCCACTTCCACCTGCGGCCAAGCCCCGGCTGTAGCGTGTGGTATTCCTTCATTTGGCAGGAATATTTCCCGAATTTTCCCATCTGGTTTTTGCTGGGGCTTTTCTGGACCAACCTGATTTTCTACGGAATCTACCTTGTGGCAAAGAAGCTCCCGCCGAAATTTTCTAACGCAGGGCTTGTGGTCCTGTCATTGGTCGTTGGCGGCCTGGGATTTTTCCTCGGGCGAAAAAGCATCAACCTGCCCATGTTCATGGACACCGCCATGACAGCCATTCCCTATTTCTGTGCCGGGCATTTCGCCTTCCGCTATACGGCGCTTCTCAAACCGAACAAGTTGGACAAGCTGAACATTCCCTTGGCCCTCCTGGGCTTTGGCCTGGTGTTCCTGCTGTCGGACTCCACGGTAAGCTATGTGCAAAACCATTTCCAGCTGCCCTTCTGGAGCACCTACCTTTGCGGACTATCCGGAGCGACTGGCATACTCCTTTTATCCAAGGCCATCAATAAGATTCCCCTGGTGTCTTACTTTGGGCGATATTCCATCATGATTCTCGTGACCCACGGCTGGGTGCAGTGGGTCATTATCAAGATTCTGCGGGAATGCCATATTTATTGGTCCAAAGGCTTTTCTCTTGCCTTCGTCTTTGTGGTCACCATGCTTTTATACTTGGGAATTATCCCCTTCATGAAGCGGTTCATGCCCCATGTGACCGCCCAGAAGGACGTGATTAAGCGGGAATAGCCCTTATTTTTTCTTGATATAAACGGATTGGCAAATATTCGAGAAATCCAAGATAAAGCCAGCCCTAGCGTCGTAAGCCTCCCCATCCCACAAGAACGGGAGATTCGTTTCTAAGAGCGTTTCCTTGGTAATGCCATACCATTCCTGGGATTCTGTATAACAGTAATATTCGTTTGCTGAATAATTCAGATCGTCCACAGAAAATCGCATATTGCTGTTTTCCGTAAAACCAGACACTTCTTCGTTATCGTCCAACTGCGCCTTCAAATCGTCCAGTTTCGACGCTGTAGCAGCAGAGACATCAGCATCTATGTATTCGTCTGTTATAACAGCAACCCCGCTTTCATCAACTGGTATCTTAGACTTCGAAAAATCAACAGAGGAACTGCTCTCATCAGAAGCAGAACTTTCCACTTCCGAATCCGACGACCCATCCTGCGTAGAAGATGAAGAGGTCTTATTAGTCTTCGTGGAATCAGCCTTTCCTGGATCAAAGCCCGGAATGTAGTCTAGCCCATCGTTCTTGCTAGCATCGGTAGAAGATACCGTATTGTTGCAGGCAACAAACCCAACAGCCAATAAACCAATTAGCAATGCACTATAAAATTTTGAGACTCGCATACCAAACCTCTTTTTTCTAAAAATACAATAAAGTCTGCACTTGTCGCACATAAAAATTGCGCAACAACCCCTATCCACGCATTTTAATGGGCCAAAAGCCAGTTTTCTCCAGAGCCGACACTGGCAACCAGGGGCACTTTCAGCTCCATGGCACTTTCCATTTCGGCCTTGACCATGGCGGACAGCTCTTCCAAGCGGTCCTTAGGGCACTCAAAAACCAGTTCGTCGTGAACCTGGAGCATCATCTTAAGGGGCAGATTTTCCCGGTTGATGCGCTCCTGGATGCGGATCATGGCAATCTTGATCAGGTCTGCGGCACTGCCCTGCACCGGCGTGTTCACCGCCATGCGCTCCGCCATCTGGGATTCCATACGGTCGGAACTGTCGATACCCGCGATGTAGCGGCGACGCCCACTCAACGTTTCTACATAGCCGTTCTTGTGTGCAAAGGCCTTGGTGTCGTCGATGAACTTCTGCACCCCCTGGTACATGTCAAAGTACCCGGTGATAAAGTCACGGGCCTGACCCATGGGAATTTTCAGGTCCCGAGACAGGCGGAAGGCGGTCATGCCGTACAAAATTCCAAAGTTCACCACCTTGGCATCGCGACGCATGTCCGACGTAACCGCCGAAAGATCCACCCCGTAGATAGCCGCCGCCGTCCGGGCGTGAATATCAATCCCTTCGCGGTAAGATTCTATAAGGGCAGCGTCGCCACTCAGATGGGCAAGCATGCGAAGCTCAATCTGGGAGTAGTCCACCGAAAGAATCACATTGTCCGGATTCTCCGGTACAAAGGCCGCACGAATTTTCTTGCCCAAGTCACTGCGTACCGGGATATTCTGCAAATTCGGATCGCGACTGGAAAGGCGTCCCGTAGCCGTGCCCCACTGGATAAAGCTGGTGTGGATCCGCTTTGTTTCTCGGTTCACCAGCGTCGGGAGCACGGACACGTAAGTGCTCTGCATCTTTTTGAGTTCCCTGTACTCTATTATAGCGAACACGATGGGGTGGGGCGCGCTCACCGAAAGTTCTTCAAGCACGGCAGCGTCGGTACTGCGCTTTTTGACTTCGGGAAGCCCTAACGTATCGAACAAGACTTCTCCCAACTGTTTGGGGCTGCCGATGTTGAATTCTAGCCCCGCCATGTCGCAGATTTCCTTTTCCAGTTTCTCGATGCGGCCCGCAAGTTCCACTTCCAGATTCTTGAGGACGGCGGTATCCACAAAGGCGCCCACGCCTTCCATCTGGTACAGCACCTTCAGCAGGGGCATTTCCTGGCTGTAGAAGAACTTCTCGTAGTCCATCTTCTGCAGTTCTTTTTGCAGGGGTTCCCACAGGCGAAGCGTATAGACCGCATCTTCAGCGCCGTATTCAGTTGCATCCTTTACAGGCACGCGGTTGAACGTAATCTGGTTCTTGCCGCGCCCGATAAGATTTTCAATAGGAATCATCTCGTGCTGCAAACGTTGCATCACCTGGTTATCCAGGCCTAGGCCTGTCTGGCCCGGCGAGAGCATCCAGGCGGCAATGAGGGTATCCACAATGTTTGCCTTGCCGATCTGCGCCACCGAAAGCCCGAAGGCCCGGGACAGCACATGCAAATCGAACTTCGCATTATGGAAAACGAGAGCGCGACAGGGCTTGCCTTCCACCACCTCGCAGGATTCGTCCCAGAAAGACAGGAACCATTCTTTTACGGCAGCCCCGTCGAAGTTGCCCACAGGAAAGCCGATGTCGTCGGTATGGGCCATCGGGATGTAGTAGCCCTTCGGGACAGAGCCATCCTGGTTTGCCGCGGCTAGGCACAGCCCTACCAGATTACAGGTCATGGGGTCCAGCCCGTCGGTTTCCGTATCAATTCCTATTTCGGTCGCCGCGGCAAATTCCGCCTTCAGCTCACCGAACTTTTCTGCGGTATCCACACAGATGTATTCCGGAGGGATATCTCGTACAGCGGGTTCCGCACCTTCGGAAGACTCTCCCGAACCTACGGACACAAAGCCCGCCTTGCCGGGAACATTTTCTAGCAGGCGAAGCAGGCTGTTGATTTCGTGATCCTTGAAGATGCCCGCCAATGTATCCACATGGATGCCGTTGTATTCCAACGCGTCTAGGTTCCCGCTGAAGGCACGCTTGGTCTGGAGCGTCACCAGTTCCCGACTGAGGAAGGCCTTTTCCCGATTGTTCGCCAGGTTGTCGTGAAGCCCCTTCTTGGTAATCTTGTCCAGATTGGCGTAAAGGTTGTCCATGTCGCCATAGTCTGTCAGAAGCTGGATAGCCGTCTTGGGGCCAACTTTGGGAACGCCAGGAACGTTATCGCTGGCATCACCCATGAGCGCCAGGTAATCCCGAATCTTTTCCGGCGGGAGTCCGTACTTTTCTACCACCTGGGCCGGGCCAAAGTCTATACCGTCGGCACCCTTGGTCAGGTGGAACAGGTGAATCTTGTCGGACACGATCTGGGACATGTCCTTGTCCTTGGAAAGAATCACCACATGATCAAAACCCGCCTCCACTGCGGCGGTAGCCACGCTGGCCATCACGTCGTCGGCCTCGTAACCCGGCTCCGAAAGCAAGGGAATTCCACTGGCATCCAGGCTTTCGCCCAAGAGGGGCATCTGGGCGGCCATTTCATCGGGCATGGGGCCACGATTGGCCTTGTAGTCCGGATAAAGATCGTGTCTGAAAGTCTTGGTGTGGGCTACATCCCGTGCAATGGCAAAATGGGTGGGCTTATGCTTCGCCAAGATACGGAGTACCGCACCCCAATAACCGTGCATCATGGAAACGTCTTCGCCCTTGCTATTCACCAGAGGATTCTGGCTATAGGCGTAAAACATGCGGAACGCAAGTGCGTAAGAATCGAGAAGCAGTAAGGTTTTTTCAAGCATAGAAAGAATGTAGAATTAAAAAAGGTCGTCCACTTTCGTCTGGGCAAGCACCCGGTTGTAAATAATCCGCTTGCCCTTGACTCCATCAGTAGCGCAAACATGGTCGGTGGGCGGTTTCAAAAGAGATGTCACCAGATGGGCAGCCACGGTTTCGGCATGAACGGGCCGCACATAAGCCGGAATCCATTCGGGGTGGACTCCGATGGTCTTCTGCAGAAGTTCTTCGCCAAAACGCCTGTCCTTGTGCTTGCCGAGCAGGAGTGAAGGCCGCACCAGAGTGAGGCTTTCAAAGCCCATCATGGTAAGGCCTTCTTCAAGCATGCCCTTGAGGCGGTTGTAAAAGAAGGGCGAATGGCTGTCGGCTCCCTGGGCACTGACACACAGAAAATGCTTAATGCCAATACTTTTTGCTAGAGCCGCCAGCGAAAGGGGCAGTCGCACGTCCACTTTTTCTTGAGCCATCTTACTGCCAGCCTGTTTCTTGGTCGTACCAAGACAGCAAATGACCGCGCTGCAATCCTTGAAACCATCCAATATAACGGGCTTATACGCTCCGCTGACTTGTTCAAAATCAACAGGCTCAAATTGAATTTTTGAAGCACCTTGAAGAATGCCAAGACTGCCAAAATCGGGCACGGTACGCACCGGGCAATAGACCTTCGTTACAACGTCTAAGCGGGAAAGAAGCTTTAGAACGTTCTTCCCGACAAGTCCCGTGGAACCAAGCAAGGCAACATTCATTAGACGCCTTCGTCTACCTCATCTCTAAAGGTCATCCAGCCCACTTCATCACCGCGAACCGGCAATACAGTCACCTTATTAGCCTCATCGACAATCACGGCAACACCTGACAGGTAATTAATCCAGCGGAAATTATCTTTATAGACCCTCAAGTCAATGGTCCTATTAGAAACGAATACGACAAGAGGTTCTATCAGCATGTCATGAGTTACGAGAACGCTCACACGATTCCAATTGGGCATATTGGCGACAACAACCTCGTTCACGAACTGGTTGCCACGTTCATACAAGTCATAGAAGTAAGACGGAAGTACATCGGCAAAATTTGTGAACGGATCGCCAAAAGCGTACTGAGAAATATACCTGGGGTTACCGCCAGCCTTAGAAACAAGAGAATCTAAGGTCGAACTAGGCACCTTCAAGAAATAACCACCATTAATGGCATCCCATGTCACAACCTTGACATCGGTTTCACCACGACCTATGGCAATATTGTTGCAAGTCTCACGGGTACGTATAAAATCCGTTGACGCATAGTAGAATGACTCATCTCCAACCAACTTTGCACCAAGAGTCTGAGCCATTTGTATCCCTATGGGCGTTAGCTGAGATTCCGATTTTGAGCTTTTGCCACGTTTGGAATGACGTATCACAAAGGCAATCTTGCTCGTCTTGGGAACAGCCTTGTAAACATCGCCCATGTCATAAAAGCCGTCTACATCAGGCGCAACAGCAAGCGCCCCCGGTGTCGTTTCAAATGTATAAAGCGAGGAATTCGCAGACGGAATCGTCGGGTCGGTGCCAGTTGCAGAAGACCCTACGTCGGGGGTACTGCCAGAAGATTCGGGTGCAGGGGTTGTACCAGGATCCGTCGGTGACGAATCAGAAGAATCACTACTGCAGCCCGCCACGAAAAAGAACAGGCTCGTTACGCAGGCCAGGCCCAAAAATTTGACTGTTTTTTTGCTCCAGTTCATATTTCCTCGCATTCTATTTAGACCTAATTTAATTATTTCCAAAAATTTCTAGATTTTTACGCGTAAATTTTTAACCCTAAAACCATAGGCTTGATAATATGGCAAAATCTTTCAAGAAAGCAGAAGAAGTGACCGTGCTCGGAAACGACGCCGAGTCCTTCCGCAAGGCCTTTACCGACCACATCCACCACACGCTGGCCCGTAACAGCGCCACCGTGACCGACCATGAGAAGTTCCTGGCCGTGGCTTACGCCGTGCGCGACCGTCTGGTGGACCGCTGGATCAAGACCCAGGAGACTTACTACCAGAAAGACGTGAAGCGCGTCTATTACCTGTCCCTGGAATTCTTGATTGGCCGTACCCTCGGCAACTCCGTGCTGAACCTGGATGTGGAACAGGCCGTGGTAGAAGCCCTGGACGAACTGGGCATGACCCTGGAAGAACTCCGCGAGCAGGAAGTGGATGCAGGTCTGGGTAACGGTGGCCTCGGCCGCCTGGCAGCCTGCTTCCTGGATTCCATGGCCACTCTGGAACTGCCCGCCACCGGCATGGGCATCCGCTACGAATACGGTATGTTCAGCCAGAAGATCGTGAACGGCGAGCAGGAAGAACAGCCCGACAACTGGCTGCGCCTGCCGAACCCCTGGGAAATCGCCCGCCCGGCCAACGCCATCAAGGTGCCTTTCTACGGCTACGTGGTGAGCTGGACCGACGAAAACGGCAAGCTCCGCAACCGCTGGGAAACCAAGGACTACGTGCTGGCCCTGCCTTATGACACTCCGATTCCGGGCTACAAGAACAACACCGTGAACAACCTGCGTCTCTGGAGCGCGAAGTCCACCGACGACTTCGGCCTCTCCTACTTCAACAACGGCGACTACATCGCCGCCGTGCAGGACATGGAACTTTCCGAGACCATCTCCAAGGTGCTGTACCCCAACGATTCCTCCATGAACGGCAAGGAACTGCGCCTGAAGCAGCAGTACTTCCTGTGCTCCGCCTCCCTGCAGGATATCATCAAGCGTTTCAAGAAGCTCCACAAGAATGACTGGAAGAAGTTCCCCGAGAAGGTGGCGATCCAGCTGAACGACACCCACCCGGCAATTTCCATTGCCGAAATGATGCGTATCTTGCTGGACATCGAAGGTCTGGAGTGGGACGAGGCCTGGGACATTGTGACCCACACCTTCGCCTACACGAACCACACCCTGATGCCCGAAGCTCTGGAAAAGTGGCCTGTCAGCCTGTTCGAGAACCTGCTGCCCCGCCACCTGCAGATCATCTACGAAATCAACGCCCGGTTCCTCCGCATGGTCAGCATGAAGTGGCCCGGCGACAACGACCGCCTTGCCCGCATGAGCCTTATCGAAGAAGGCGGCTGCAAGATGGTCCGCATGGCCTACCTCTCCATCGTGGGTTCCTTCGCCGTGAACGGCGTGGCCGCCCTCCACAGCGACCTGCTGAAGACCACCCTCTTCAAGGACTTCTACGAACTGTGGCCTGAAAAGTTCAACAACAAGACCAACGGCGTCACACCCCGTCGCTGGGTCCGCAAGGCCAACCCCGCCATGTCCGAAATCATCACCAAGAAGATTGGCGACAGCTGGGTGAAGGACCTGGACGACCTGAAGAAGCTGGAGAAGTTCGCCAAGGACGCCGCATTCCAGAAGGAATTCATGGCGGTCAAGAAGCAGAACAAGGAACGCCTGGCCAAGTACCTCAAGGCAACCCAGGGCGTGGACGTGGATACCAACACGTTCTTCGACGTGCAGGTGAAGCGCATTCACGAATACAAGCGCCAGCTGCTGAACATCCTCCATGCCATCCACCTGTACATCCAGGTGAAGGACGGCAAGGAAATCATGCCGCGCACCATCATGATCGGTGGTAAGTCCGCTCCGGGTTACTGGATGGCCAAGCAGATTATCCGTCTTGCCAACGCTGTGGCTTCTATCATCGACGCTGATCCGGATTGCAAGGGCAAGCTCAAGATGGTGTTCCTCGAGAACTACCGCGTGTCCTTCGCCGAGAAGATCATCCCGGCGGCTGACCTCTCCGAACAGATTTCTACCGCGGGCACCGAAGCCTCGGGTACCGGCAACATGAAGTTCGCCTTGAACGGCGCGCTCACCATCGGTACGCTGGACGGCGCCAACGTGGAAATGAAGGAAGAAGTGGGCGACGAGAACATCTTCATCTTCGGCCTCACCGTGGAAGAAGTGACCGACCTGCTGGCCAAGGGTTACCGCCCCCGCGACTTCTACGAGAAGGACGACGACCTGCGCCGCGTTATCGACCTGATTGGTTCTGGCTTCTTCAGCCCCGACCGTCCGGAACTGTTCAAGCACATTGCAGACAAACTCCTGACTCACGACCCCTACATGCTCTGCGCCGACTTCCGCAGCTACGTGGACATGCAGGCCAAGGTGGCGAAGGAATACCAGAACAAGAAGGCATGGGCCGAAAAGGCGATCCTCAACGTGGCCCGCATGGGCAAGTTCAGTTCCGACCGTACCATCAAGCAGTACGCCGAGGAAATCTGGCACGCCAAGCCCTGCAGCATCAAGCTGTAAGAGGTTCGAGGTTCGAGGCTCGTGGCTCGAGGAATGTCATTGCGAGGGCAAGGTTGGTGAGCCCGCCGAACCAACCCCCGAAGCAATCTCTAGCACGATATTAAAAGTCCCGCGAGAAATCGCGGGATTTTTTATATAAAGAACTTCTCCAGAGAAACCGTTTTTACAAGCAGATAGTCATATAGGGAGGGATGCAAATTGTTCCATCCTCTTTTATGGAATATTTTTTCGGGTGGATAATGAACGACTTGGCAATTCTCTTTTTGTAAAGGCGATTGAAATCGGTCAATGAAGTCGTAGTGTAATTCTTGGACGACTTGACTTCAACGGGGACAACTTTGCCCCCCGCAGAACCCATGTCACTCAGCAGGAAATCTATTTCCAAGTCGTTCCTATGCAAAATTGGATTATAACGTGTGTAAAAAAACAGCTTATGCCCGTTAGCCACAAGCATCTGTGCAATCGCATTTTCATAAAGCATTCCCTTGTTTATCGCAAGCTTGTCATTCATAATCTGCTTGTAGAGTTGCTCGTTTGTGATTGTATTTTCGTTAAAAGCGTGCGAAAAAAGGAGTCCGGTATCGCCCATATAACACTTAATTGCAGAATCATCGCTGTTCAAAGCCATGCCCACATTTGGGTCGGAACATCTGAGACAGTTGTTTGTTATCATGGAATTGCCAAGCCACATAAAGGTATTCTCGTATGTGTTCTCGGTATTAATTCCATTCTTGATTTTTGACAAAGTCACTCGCTTTTCGTGTTTGGAGAGAAAAGCCGGAATCTGTTCAAAGGTTGAAAGGACCTTGGATCGGTAGGCCCCTTTGATTTTCTGAATATCCTTCTTGTATAGACTAATTATACTTCGCTTGCGTCGGTCACTATATTCAAAACTGAAGGAGTGTTCCAGATATTCCGCAATGGATTGTGGCATCCCGCCGATAAGCATATACAACTTAAATAACTGCATGGTGTCGTCGTGCAACCCCTGTTCCAACGGCTTACTGTCAAAAAAGCATTGCCGTATGTATTCACAAATGTTTGATTTTCCAAAGGCTGTGCAAAACTCCTCAAAATCCATCGGAAACATCTGGATGGACGTCTCTTCCGAAGGAATGGTTATATCCTTTACATTTTCGTTTATTGAAATGAGTGATCCTGTTTCTATATAATCAAACCGACCGTCTTTGACAAGTTTCTTGATGCTTTGGCGAGCCTTTGGGAATTTTTGCACTTCATCAAAAATGATTAAAGAATTCCGCGGATAAAGCGTCACTCCGTATGTGTAGGAGAGAACCGCGAAGAAATTGTTCAGGTCGTTCAACTTGTCGAAAGCCTTCTTGACAGATACTTCGCAATCGTTAAAATCGATGAGAATGTAGGATTTGTATTCTCTTTGTGCGAAAGTTTCCACGACGGTGCTTTTACCGACTCGACGGGCCCCTTCTATGAGAAGCGCTTCGTTACCTTGTGATTCCGCTTTCCATTGCAGCAGTTTTTGGTAAATCTTGCGTTCAAAGGTAATCATCTGGATGCCTCCATTTATGCAATATACTAAAATTTTGCCAAAAACGCAAGGTATCAAGATTTAGAATTTTGCAAAAAACGCAAAGTACAAACATTACAAATATTACCAAAAGCGCAGAATAATCGCAAATTTCGCGTGTTTTTTGCAGGCCTGGCGTTGCGGGCTTGACCCGGAATCTCCTAAAATCCTGTTTTTTTGCCATTTTCGGGGTATCCCCTTTCCATTTTCTTTATATATATTTCTAGTGACATATTGAATTAGAGTAGTACTCTTGTTCCCGTTGTGAAAAGTCTGGTAAACTTTGGTCTGTACACAAGTACGTAGCCGTTCAGGGAAGAAGACGAACACTCACACCGATCGGGTGTGGGTCGTTGGGCGTATGCCCACGGTGAGTTTACGCTTACCGTTGTGCTTCTGAGCGGCAGGTTTACCAGAGCCTTCACAACAAAAGCCGAGCGACACCATACCTTTTTTTTGTTTTCCAAGAAAAGATATGGCATCTTGTCATTGCGAACCCCGAATAGGGGTGAAGCAATCTCATTCGGCTTTCAGAACAAGACCGCTGCTCGCAGACTGCCTTTGGCAGAAAGGTGCGAGAGATGAAAAATTGTTTTGCGAATTTAACAATGATGGCGTTTGCTTCATTCTTCCTTGCGGCGTGCGGAGATGATAATGCCTCTCCGACAGAAATTCCCTCAAGTACAATTATTTCTTCTACAAGTGCCGAAAAGATGTATTGCAATGGTCTAGGTGCGTGCTACGAATCGCCCCAAAAATTGTGTAGTAATATATATGGAGAAGACTGTTTGGCTGCTTGTGATGTTGCCTGGAATATGTTTTATGATGTATGTAAACAAATTTGTTTTGTGCAAAATGGAAATGTTGGACTTCATTCATTTTGCAAAGACATGTGTCAGAATGATCAGTTTTTAGGGTGGTGTCAAATATCTAAGCTGAGCAGCTCATCACGCTACAATGAAAGTTCAAGTTCAGCATATATGGACAATAATTGCTATACACAAGCCGTTTCAAAGTGCAATGGCTCACATATCGGTGCTACGGGGGTTGCGTGTAATTCTAGTGTTTGCTGTAGAACTAGTGCGGAAGAATATTGTGATAATCCTTCGAAATATCCGTCATCATCTTCCAAAATTATTGTGATTCGTTCTTCGAGCAGCTCGTTAGCCTCAAGTTCCTCTAAAGCTGAGTTGAAATTTCAGATAAGTTATGGTTCTTTTGAGGATGCTAGAGATCATCAGATTTATAAGACAGTGTCGTATGAAACAAATATTTGGGGGACACAAACAT
>CAMHOW010000067.1 GCA_946186895.1 uncultured Fibrobacter sp. | reverse complement strand
TGATGCCGCACCCGGAACGCGTGTTCCGCACTTGCCAATACTCTTGGCACCCGGCGGAATGGGGTGAAGACGGCCCGTGGATGCAGTTGTTCCGCAACGGACGTATTTTTGTGGGATAAATGTGGCCGAAAAAGGCTAATGCCGGATTGTAATTAAAGTAAGGCCTAATGAAATATATGAGAATCCCCGTTTCGGGGATTTTTTATATTTGAATAAAATAAAAGAGGGGGATTTATGCGCAAAGCTCTTTTTTTGCTTGTGTTGGCGGGCATTTGTTTCAATAATGCCCTTGCTCAGGATATAGTCCGTTTCAAGAACGGTAAGGAAATCCAGGTAAAAATCTTGGAAATGAGCGAAGAAACGGTTCGCTATAAGAAGATGAACTACCTGGAGGGGCCGGATATCAATGCCCCCATGTCCAAGGTGGTGAGCATCACCTATGCCAACGGTGAAACGGAGTATTTTGACGAAGCTGCGGAAGCCGCGGCGGCCCAGGCTCCGGCACCTGTCCCTGTAGCAGAACCCGCTCCTGTGCCTGTCGCTGAACCGGCCCCTGTTCCCGTGGCAGAACCCGCGCCAGTGCCCGTCGCTGAACCGGCACCTGTCCCTGTAGCAGAACCCGCTCCTGTGCCTGTCGCTGAACCGGCTCCTGTTCCCGTGGCAGAACCTGCCCCCGAACCGGTGGTTGCGCCAGCTCCTGTTGAACAAGAAACCCCTGTCGAAGAGCCTGCTCCTGTGGTCAAGAAGAAAAAGAAACAGCCCGTCGTGGTGGTTGAAGAGGAATCGGCTGAAGAAGAGGAAACACCTAAAAAGAAGAAAAAGCTGGGCTTGCTTGAGGATCCGGATTCACGATGGTATCAGGCTCGAGAAAATGCCTTTGGCATTTGGTTTGAGCCCCTAGGCTTTATTTTTTGGGGTCCCATGCTAGGTCTAGAATATCGTCATGAGACAATGTTCTTTATTGACGCTCATGTCAGATTCCCTCAGGCGGGATATTTTTATGACGCGGTGGCTGAGCATCCGGATGATCTGGCTGGTTTGGCTTTTGGTGCACAGTTTAGGTTCCTCATTGGTACGCGTGTGGGAGGTTTGTATTTGGGGGGCTTCTTTGATTATGGATTCACCAATGCCCTCTATAGCAAGGCCCAAAAAGATGAAGAAGAATGGAAGTGGACCACCGTTGTGGCCGCAGGGGAAGTTGGACTCCGTGTACGTATATCTCGACACATTTTTATGGATGGTGGACTGGTGCTCGGCATTTTGTCCGTGTCCGAGAAGGACTGGCGTCAGTCTAATCCGGAACATTGGGAATACTCCTCTTCTTACAACAAGACTGACCCGGGATTTACTAGTATCTTTGGTATGTTTGTGTTGGCCTGGGGTTTTGAATTTTAACCCTTCTAACGAGGGAGAAGTTTACTCATGAAAAAAATTATTTGGATTTTTGTCTCTGTTGTTTTGGCTCTTTCCGCCTGCAGCGTAGAACCGACAGATTCGAATTACAAAGCGAACTCGGATTCTGATTACGATTCGGATGATTACCGTTCGGATGATGACTGGGGTGACTATTCGGGTTATTCAAATAATGAAAATTCGATCAAAAAATGGAACTGGACTCGTGATGATTGTGAGTCTTTTGGTGGCGTGATAACTTCTACGGGAGGTTGCTATCTTGCCTGTTCGTCTGATGACGATTGCCCAGAGGACTCGGAGTGCTGGGGAGGTACCTGGAGTTACCATTATTGCCAATCGAAAGTGTCAACGTATGGAGTGCCGTCTTCATGCACTACAGGATATGGAGATATTTCAGAAGGATATGATGAATCCTGCAATTTGTCCTGTGATTTGGCCTATGGAGATTTACAGTGCCCTCCGAATTTTAGGTGCGCTGAAACATACGGTGTTGAACGTTATGGTCTTGCTCACGACGGTTTCTGTACGGGCTACGTAGAGAACTCGGGTGGCGGAGGTTCGGGATATTGCTCTGGTTGCGGTGGAATTTTCTGTTCTGGAGATTGCATCGGCTGCCCCGGCTGCTAGGTTTACGTCTGGTTCTGGAAATATTCAGTTTTTAAGCACCGCTTTTCGCGGTGTTTTTCTTGTTTTTGAATGCGTTTTTGTGATATGGAATATTCCATTTTGCATTGTTTGTATCATGATTTTTGTCCAAAATACAACAAATTTTTGCGAAAATTGTGTAAATTTTACAAAAATTAAGCATTTTGTATCATGAAACTATTGCGCAAAGGCCGAAAAAAGTATATATTTATGATTGTATGAAACCGGTAATGGAATATCAGAATTTTCGCGTCTTTGTGCGCGACTTCTATACCGAACGGAAGGACCGTTCAGGGTTTACCTGGCGCGACTTTGCCCGGGACGCTGGCTATTCCTCTCCGGTGTTTCTAAAGCTTGTCTGCGACGGCAAGGCTAACCTGAGTGATGTGGGGGTGGAACGCACCGCCGCCGCTATGGGCCTTACCGGCGTGGATCTTCAGTATTTTAGGGAATTGGTTGTATTCAACCAGTCCAAGGACAGTGCCGCAAAGAAGCGTTCCTTTGCCGCCATGCGCAAGCTCGCCCGCGAGAACAACCGTGAAATTATCGGCGAGGATCAGTACGATTATTTCCAGTCTTGGCAGAACCCGGTGCTCAGGGAGATGGCTCCTAACATGCCTGGGTCGACCCCTGCCCAGATGGCTGGCAAGCTGGCCTTTGACGGCGAAACTGCTGCCGTGAAGAAGTCTCTGGCCCTGTTGCAGAAGACGGGACTTCTGGAAAAGGATTCGAAGGGCGCCTTTAAGCAGAACAGCAAGGCCATCTCTACGGGTAACCTGGAAGTGGCCTCCCTCTCGGTGCGGGAAATGCACCGCCAGATGGGGGAGCTTGCCGTGCGTGCCTTGGACGAGATTCCCGTGAAGGAACGTGATATTTCAGGACTTACCCTGGGGCTTTCCGAAGAGGCTTTCCAGCGGGTGTCCATGGAGATTGAGGCTTTCCGCCGCCGCATTGCGGCTATCGCTTTGGAAGATACTCATACCGACAAGGTGTATCGTTTGAATATGCAACTGTTTCCCCTGACCAAGAATTTTGGGGATGGTACTAGGGCAGAGGAGGCGCAAGATGAATAAGCTTTATTCGACAATCTTTGCCGCTCTCCTCTTTGTTGTTCTTGTGTGGGTGGGCTGCTCCAACAACGAAGTGGCCGGTGGTGTAAGCGAAGAGACCAATACCATCGCAGGCATACTGGTAGACCAGAAGGGTTCTCCGGTGGTTAGCGCCAAGGTCTATTGCAAGTCCGTAGATGTGGATACATTGGAATCTACTGACGAGACTAATTCTAAGGGTGAGTTCAGCCTGGTGGTGAAACGCTACGGCAATTATGGAATTTCTGCAAGTCTGGATTCCCAGGCCTTCTACGAGGTGGTGGAATTCAAGGGCAAGGATATCGATCTTAAGTCGGTGGCTCTTAAGAAAACTGTTGATTTCAAGGGTCGTGTCATGCTTCGTGATGATTCTACGGCAGCCGGCATTGTGGTCCGCATACCTGGTTCTTCTTGGATTGCCCAGACGGATTCCCTTGGCTTCTACAAGCTTGAAGGCCTGCCCATGGGCAAGACCAGTTTGCAGGTGGTTCCTATGGACTTGACCCGCTTTGTAAAGGTGGAACATGAGGTGAATGTAGGCGCCCTTGCCGGTGCAAATGCAGTAGATTCTGTGATGGTTCCGCTTTCCATGGAATACGGGCTTCGCAGCTGGTGGGACTTTAATGCAATCGGTAAAGAAGGTGCTGTGGATTTCGTGAAGGATTCCAGGTCTTGGACCGCGGGCATGAAACTTTATGGCAGTCCGGAATATGCCGTAAGTGCAGTGCATTTCAATGGAGCTTCCCAGTTCGGCGTGGTCGAAGACGATAGGGGCATTCTTGATGGAGTGACCGGCTTTGCCGTGGAAGCCGTTCTTCAGGTGGACAAGGTGCTTGGTGATAGCGATTCATACCGCAAGAACCTGGTGGGCAAGCTTGGATTTGGTTCTGCCGAGGACAAGGATGTGTTCAGCCTCTCGGTAATCCAAGGAATGTGCGGTGCCCAAAAGGCGAGCGTCGCCTTCTTTATGGCCGATGGCAGTGGCGATAGCCTCTCTTGCAAGAACGCCGTGGTAAGCAAGAATGCCCTGGAATTTGGTAAGCGTTATTACCTGATGGCCACTTGGAATGGCAAGAAGGTTTCCCTGTACGAGAACGGCAAGAAGGTGGGGAAGACAGAAGTTTCTTTCGAAAAGATTTCAGCGTCCGAGGAATCCGTCTTCGTAGGTAAGGAATCCCTGGAATTTAGCCTGGAAGACCTGCGGATTTCCATAGAACCTCTTAACGATGCTGATGCGGAAATCCGCAACAAGAGCCATGAAATTGAACCCCCTTTTCTTGGAACCATCTAACAGCAGGAGGACAACATGATTGATATGAATAATAATCAAGAAACGGCCTGCTTCGAGGTTAATGAGCACGGTCGTATTCTTTCGGGAAACAGGCGGTTTTGCCGGATGTTCGGTTTCGATGAAAGCGAAATCCGCTGGCATTACCTGAACGACCTGTACCGTTACCAAAAGGATTGGGAAGCCTACAGATCTGGCAATACCATGCTGAACTGTAGCTTCATCGCCAAGATGCGTACCCGTAAGGGCCGCAGCTTCAAGTGCTACATCACCCGGGAGGCCGTTCAAGACCAGCAGGGACGGCTCCGTTTCCGCAATGTGGTTCGCAAGCTTGTAGAAGGCGAAGCCCTTGCGGCGACAGCACCTGAGACCCAGGTGGCGTCCTCTGTGGTATTCCTTGCCAAGTGCGATCACTGCGGTTGCCAGATTCCCATGTCTGGTACTCACAGGATTCATCTGACGACCCTATGCAGGGACTGTGCCCGCAAGGCTTACCCCGAGGCTTTCGAGCTCAAGTCTGCACAGGTATAACTTTATCATAGAACACCCACAAGCCCGGATTTGCACTGCTACGCATTTCCGGGCTTTTTTATTATTTTTGAACACGAGAAGATCTAGCGCGAGGTTTTATGCAGTCCTGGACCGAAATCAAGAACATTCAGAATCCCACCGAAGAACAGCAGCTAGAGGCTGTGGGCCTCAATTGGTATGCTATCAGTCTGATTGAAAATCCTACAGAAAAGGTGCAGCTTACTGCTTTTGAAAAAAATCCCCAGGCGATTCTCTATGTGAAGACTGGTCCTTGCGAGGCTCTGGTAAATGCACTTAATTCTCTCGGAGAAGAGGCTTTTCGCTCGGTGGTTAAGGGTGATCCGAATGTCCTTAAGTTTGTTCGTAATCCCGAGCTGCTCCGTGCCGCCATCCGTGAAGACTGGAAGGTGGTTCGCCAGATCAAGGATGCCGGTGACGACCTGTGGGCCGAGGCGGTCCGGGTGAGTGCCGATGCCCTGAAGTATGTCAGCAACCCCGGGGAGAGTGTAATGCTTGCCGCCCTGGAGCGGGACTGGAAGCTCCTCCAGGATATCGAGAGGCCCTCTGCCGCCATGGTGGCTGCCGCCGTGAAGCAGGACTACCATGCCCTGGAATTCGTGAGCATCAAGCGTCGTACGGAGCCTGTACAGCTCGCTGCCGTCCATGCGGATCCTCGCTGTATCCAGTTCCTGGAACGGGCCAGCGAGGCGGTTCAGATGGAAGCGGTTAAGAAGGATAAGGGCGTTTTGGCCCTGATCAAGCACCCGGCCCCTGCGGTCGTGGAATTTTGCAAGTGATTTGGGCCCGTATATAGCCCTTTTACTATATTCTAAATATGAATTTTGTAAAGTTTTCGGTATTGTCCACGGCACTCCTGTGGCTCTGTTCTTGCGATAGCAATAGCGTTTCTTTGGCTTTTAATACCCAGAACGCCCCGGTCCAGAAATTTACCCTTGAGGCAAGCTTGAATGTGTTCGCTCCGGAGGATTCCACTCACGAATCTCCCGAGTCCATGGAAACGCACTTGAACGCCCAGTCTACCTTGAGCCAGACCGTTGCCTTTGACAATGGTTCTGCCCGTTTCGAGATGAAAATCGACACCGTAGACTACAAGAGCGATAAACGCTCAGTAGAGGAGTTCCGTTACATCGAGAAGTACCTGTCCTCCCAGCATTTCCAGTTCAAGATGATGGGGGATGGCTCCATGAGTGATCCTTCTGTGGAGGATGTTGCCTTGCAACCGGGCACCGAGGAACTGAACCTGATGAAGGTGTTCATGAAGATCCAGCCCGTGCTGCCCGGTGGTCCCGTGAACTTGGGCGATGTATGGGAGCGTACTGTGGAAATTCCCGGTAATGGTGCTCTTACGACAGTCTACAAGGCTTTCAAGTTGGAAGATGTTTTTGTTCACGATGGCGTCCAGATGGCGAAAATCGGTATGAATATCAAGTACAAGGAAATCCCGGATACTACCGCCAACGTCCGTATGGAAAGCAAGGGCTTTATAGTGGGCTCGGGTTCAATACTGTTTGATGTCACCCACGGGGTGGTGCAGTCCGGCAATCTTGAAATTTCGGGACACATTGATGTGAATGATGTTATTGCGGCGCAGATTCTGCCCAATATGCATATTATTCAGAAAATCAAGCTACGGGGTGAAATTGATCAGGCTAAGTAAAATTGCCTTACTGCTTATGGTGGCTTTTGTGGCAGCCCTTGCGGGGGAGATGCCGTTTCCGCAGGTGGAAAACGGCAAGCTCTTTTTGCAGGAGAAGGACAGCCCCTATATTCTGGAGCAGGGGGTTGTGCTTTCCTCTACGGATACTTTCGCCGTAGAACCGGGGGTCACGGTCCTTATGGGCGAGTACGCCAAGCTGATGCTTAGGGGCCCTGTGGATATTCGGGGTACCGAAGCCAAGCCCATCGTGTTCAAGAGTGCGGATTCTAGCGAGAGCTGGAATGGTCTGCATATCATCTCGGGTAGCGGTTCCTTTGAAATCAAGAACCTGCTAGTGGAGAATGCCTTCCGTAACTCGGTGTTTCGCACTCGTGGCGTTTTCGAGAACGTTCGCTTTGTGAACAACTACTACGGCTTGTGGGTAGACGACGTGCCCGAACTTCTGCTTTCGCACTGCGAGTTCAATCGTAACCGTTTTGCTCTTTCTGTTAGGGGAGGCAAGGTGACTTCTATGGAAACGAAGATTTCCAACAATGTCTATGGCCTGTTCCTTGAGGCGGGTGGAAATTTCCAGGGGGATATGGCTTTGATTAAAGGCAACCTGGAATCTGACGTGCGTAAGGAATCCGAAGAGATGGCGGGTAGCCGCAAGCGTGTAAGCCGCAGTGTATGGCAACGGATTGAAACGGGATTTTAAGGGGTAGCCTGTGGAAGATTCATTTCGCCGATCCATACGCAAGATGACAGGGACAAGCATGCACTTGTCGGTGCACGCTGATCACCCTGCTATGGTGGCGACTCTTTCGCAGTCTATGATGGTCACCTGGTCCATTGTGCTGTTTGAGCATCTGGACGCCCTGTTGAACAATAGGGAAGAGGCTGTTTCTAGTTCCGAGCTGATTAGCTATAGCGCTACGGCCTGGAAACTTTGCGAATCGTCTTTCCCACAGATTGTGGCCGATGCCTGTAAGCTTTATGATGAATTCCGCGCCAAGTGGATGCAACGCTTTTCTACCGATGAGGTGCTGCGCCTGCTCTTGGAGGGCGGTGACTTTCTGCACCACGACGAGAACGGTTGGGCTTTGGCAGTGAAGAACAACAAGCAAGATATCAATGCCTTCTATTCGGCTACTATCCACCTGTTGGTAAGCGACGCTGAACCTCTGTTTGTGCGTATGCACGGACGTGTAATGCAGTTGCAGGAAAAGCTCTGTAAGTACTGGCATGGCGAGAGTGCAGTAGATGCGGTGAGCAAGCTGCTCCCGTGTCTGGAAGAAGGCCTTCGCGAAAAGGAAAACTCCTTGGTGACCTCTTTGCGCAGTTCTCTGAACACACTGGCCAAGAAACGCTTTGCGGCTGCCTTCAATGTGAAGGGCGCTCCCAAGTATTATCGCACTGCTGCCGGCTGTGCACGTAATGTGGGCCGTATCTGGAATCCCCATTATGCCTACGAAAACGGTTTTTTGGCTTTTACGGATGATTTTTGCGATTACGCCCGCGGGCTTACGCTCCAGGTAATCGAGTGGTACCGTGACAAGTGGTCCCTGTTCTTGCGTGGATTTAACCGCGGTCAGTTGAATTTATTTGAAACAAAAGGTGAACAATGAAGAACGCATTCAATTCCATTCTCCTGTTAACCCTAGTGGGCGTTGCTGCCCTTGCTTGCGGAGCCGTGTACTTTGGTGCTCCGCTTTTCGGCTGGATTATCATGGCCGCCATTTTCGTGGTGTTCCTGGCGGAACAGCTCATGTCTATGGCTAGCGCGAAGAAAATTAGCGCCGAAGAGGAACAGATTGCGGCCTGTGAAAGTGGCAGGGGCTTCAGGGTGAGCGGTGACGGCGTGGTAGCTCGCCGCCTGGAAATGGCTCGCCATTTGGTGGAGAAGGGTATTCGCATTGATTCGCCTATCGCCTACGAGGTGCTCTCTAACAGCACGGGGTTGCCCATGCCTCGCAGCTCCAGCGGCACCGTGATTCTGCTGGGCCTTATGGGTACGTTCTTCGGCCTTATGTATTCTGTGGCGACTGCTGGTGGTGCTATTGATAATTCCACAACTCAGGGAACTCTTGATACCATTCAGGTGCTGTTCCAAAACATGAAGGGCATTTTTGGTACCAGCCTTTGCGGCCTCTTTGCGGCTTTGGTTTTGAATGCTAGCCGTAGTCTGTTGCTTGGTGCTCGTGAACGTTTCTTGGCTCGTTTGGACAGCTTGACTCTTGAATTGCAGGGTGAAGATGCCTCTGCTTCTGCGGCGGATATGGAGAAGACGGAACTTGAACGCCTGTTCCAGTCGGTAGAGCAGAATTTGGCTGCCGTGGCCGCTTCTGTGCAACAGGGGCTCACAAAGACGGTAGAGTCTTTGGAAAGTGCCGTATCTACGTCTATGAATTCTGTTTCCGCCAAGCTGGAAGAAAAGCTCAGCCCCATTTCTTCGAAACTGGACGAAAAGCTTGGTGCTGTGGCTTCTGCTACAGAAAATGCCATGGGTTCCATTTCTTCTAAGCTGGACGAAAAGCTCGGCGCCGTGGCATCTGCCACCGAAAACGCCATGAACGCATCTTCCAAGAACATCGCAAACGCCGTGGCCGATCAGGTGAAGCAGTCTTCGGAACAGTGGAAGGCCTTTATGGACAAGCTCTCTACGGAAGCGTCCGCCGGTGTGCAGTCCCAGAAAGAAGGTCTCGAGACCCTCAAGACGGTGGCGCTGCAGGTGGCCGAAAAAGCTCAGGCCGGATCTGCCGAACTCAGCAAGTCCGTTTCCGAAAAGCTTTCTGCCCTTTCCTCCGATATTCTGGGAGCCTTCCAGAAGCTTTCGGAATCCTCCGCCGTGCTGTTGGAGGCCCAGAAGGCCCTTACTGAAAGTATCGACAATCGCGTGGTGAAGGAGAAGGAGGCTACCGACGCCTTGGGCGGAAACCTAGTACAGACCGCCGAACTGATGCGTGTGAACCAGAGCGAACTCAGCGCCAACCTGGAAATGCTCCGCGCCGGCCTAGAAACCATTCTGGAAAAGCTTTCCGGCGATACTGCCGAGCACGAGGAAGAAGACAACTTCGTGGAACACCTGAACCAATCCCTGGAAGCTTTCCACGAGCGTGCCTCCGAAGTGCTTATGGAAAACGCTGTAAAGACCCAGGAAATCTTGTTGGAAGTTATGGAACAGGTTCAGCGCGCAAACCACAAGGCAGAGCAGCCTAAGGTGGAGGGCTAGTAGATGGGATTCCGTCGAGAAGACAATCACAATCCCTGGATGGCCTATACGGACTTGGGCGTAGCCCTTGTGTCCTTGTTTATCTTGGCCTTCGTGGCCATGGCCACCTTGAAGGAGCAGAAGGCGGAAGACCTGACCCGCACTGAAGAGGAAGTGCTGAGCTGCCAGGAAGAGATGCGTAAAATTGCAGCAGAACGTAACGCCCTACTTTCCCAAAGCTTAAAATCTTCCATCGAACAGGGACTTATTGCCCTTGAAGATGGCAAGATACAGATTCAGGCCAGCTTCCTTTTCCCTATTAACGGGGCGAACCTTACCGCCGAGGGGATCAAGGTTATTGAGGGCATCAGTAAGGGCCTTTTGGATGCTATGGCTCCTGGCGATGTGATCATGGTAAGTGGTTTTACCGACGACTTGCCGGTGAAGAATTCACCGAACTTTTCGAACTGGAACCTCTCTACGGAACGCGCTGTGAGTGTGGTCAAGGCTTTAGTATCCCAGGGGTTTCCGCCGGAGCGCCTCTTTGCGGCAGGCTTTGGCGAACACCAACCCAAGTATCCTAACGATAGCGAGGAACACCGCAGCTTGAACCGCCGTGTAGAAATCGGTGTGACTCCGCTCCAGATGACGGAGAAAAAGTAGGAGCTATGCAAGCCCGTCTAGACACAATCCGCCAGAATATGGATGCTATCCGCAAAACCGGAAAGCTCCCGCATTGGCGTATTGTCTATGCGGACAACCTACTTTCTCGCGCACAGGATTACTTGGCCATCGGCCGCACTCCCGAGGCGGGAATTGTGCTGGACAAGCTTGACCGTTGGATTTCTGCTCACAAGGTCAAGGAGAACAAGGCTGCAGATAATGCGGCAGTCCCCATGTGCTTTTGGGGTAAGGATTTTCTAGAAAAGACCATCGCCCAGATTCGCGAAACGCTTGCCACCAAGGGCATGCTTGTGCCGCCCATGGAACGTGAGTCTATAAACAGACGCTTGAAGGCCGGGACCCAGTCCTTAGCTGATGGAAAATATCAAGAGGCATACGAAGAATTGTTGGCTTTGCGAAGCTCCCTCATTACGCGTTTGCGCCGTAGTTTCAGGGCTCGTATTTCTGCGGCTACTGCTTACAAGAGTGGCACACTGCCCGAGGGTTCGCTGGTCGGCCCTTACAATGCCCAACATACTTTGGAAGAGACGATGCATATCGTCGGGGAACGAGATCCCATCTGGATCGAGGACTTCCTGGAAATATACAACGAGCTGTTCCGTGTAGTGGAACGACTAGTCCCCCAAGAAAAGAAGTAATAAAAACTTCGGCAAGCGCTGCTTGCCTCGCGCATACGCAAGCGTATGCGAATAGACTATGTTCGCTTTTTAATCAGGTATGATTTTGGGAATAAGAAAAGCCCTCTCTTTCGAGAGGGCTTTCGCGGGATAGACGAGGCTTGAACTCGCAACCTCCGGCGTGACAGGCCGGTGCTCTAACCAAAATTGAGCTACCACCCCATTGTGGTTTGCCTAGTTTCCCAAGCAACGGAGCAAATATACTAATGTAGATTCACTCTGTCAAGGGAAAAAACGGCCAAATTCGCCTATTTTTTCTTCTTCTTGGTCTCTAGCCATTCGTCGAAGGTGATGCTACGGTCGAGCACTCCATTCGGCGTGAGTTCTAGGACGCGGTTAGCAACCGTCTGCACGAATTCGTGGTCCTGTGAGCAGAATACAATCGGACCCTGAAAAGCGGTAAGGCCGTTGTTGAGGGCCGTGATGGCTTCAAGATCAAGGTGGGCAGTGGGCTCGTCGAGAAGCAGGCAGTTGGCGTTTGCAAGCATCATCTTGGAGAGCATGCAGCGCACTTTTTCTCCACCGGAGAGCACGTTTGCGCTCTTGAGTGCCTCTTCACCGGTAAAGAGCATACGGCCTAGGAACCCGCGGATGAAGGTTTCGTCCTGTTCCTTGCTGTACTGGCGCAGCCAATCCACGAGGGAGAGGTCCGTGCCGAAGTAGGCGTCGTTGTTCTTGGGGAAGTAGCTGTAGCTGATGGTGTTGCCCCACTTGAGCACGCCATCGGGTGCCTTGGTCTCTTCGGCGATCAGTTGGAAGAACGCTGTCTTGAGGGTGTCGTATTCACCGACCAGGGCCACTTTGTCGCCGTTGTTCAGGCTGAAGTCAAGGCCCTTGCAGACAATACCGTCGCCGCCGTCAATCGTAGCATTCTTGACTTCCAGCACGATCTTGCCCGGTTCCCTGTCCATCTTGAAGTTGACCCACGGGAACTTACGGCTGGATGCCGGCATTTCTTCGACGGTCATCTTGTCGAGAAGTTTCTTACGGCTGGTGGCCTGCTTGGCCTTGGCGGCGTTTGAAGCGAAGCGACGGATGAATGCCTTCAATTCTTCAATCTTTTCTTCGGCGCGGCGGTTCTGGTCCTTGCGCTGTTTCTGGGCGAGCTGGCTTGCTGCATACCAGAATTCGTAGTTACCGCCGTAGATGTTGATCTTGCCGTAGTCGATATCGCATGTGTGGGTGCAAACCGCGTTCAAGAAGTGACGGTCGTGGCTCACCACGATCACGATATTTTCGAAACGTTCGAGGTAGTCTTCAAGCCAGCCGACGGTTTCCAGATCCAGGTGGTTCGTCGGTTCGTCAAGCAGAAGAATATCCGGGTTGCCGAACAGGGCCTGGGCGAGGAGCACGCGGATTTTCTGGCCACCGTCCAGGTCTGCCATGAGGCTGTAGTGGAATTCTTCGGGAATGCCGAGTCCCTTGAGGAGTACAGCTGCGTTGGAGTCGGCTTCGTAACCACCGATTTCGCCGAAACGGGTCTCGATTTCCATGGCCTGCATGCCCTGTTCTTCGGTCATTTCGGGCAGGGCGTAGAGTTCATCGCGCTTCTTGCCGAGCTCGTAGAGTTCGGGGAAGCCCATCATCACCGTTTCGAGAACGGTGTTCTGTTCGTAGGCGAAGTGGTCCTG
>CAMHOW010000066.1 GCA_946186895.1 uncultured Fibrobacter sp. | reverse complement strand
TCGGCGTGCTCATCTGCTGGGACCAGTGGTTCCCGGAAGCCGCCCGCATCATGAGCCTCAAGGGCGCAGACGTGCTCATCTACCCCACCGCCATCGGCTGGATGGACAGCGAACCCAAGGAAATCTACCCCCGCCAGCAGGACAGCTGGATGACCGTCATGCGTGGCCACGCCATTGCGAACCGCACCTTCGTGGTTGCCGCGAACCGCATCGGTACCGAAGGCCACCTCACGTTCTGGGGCACCAGCTTTGCCGCCGCACCCGACGGATACTTCATCGAGAAATGCTCACCCGATTTTCTCGGAGTTTCCACCGTCGAACTCGACCTGGCTGAAACCGAAGAAAATCGCCGCTGGTGGCCGCATTTCCGCGACCGCCGTATCGACCTCTACGGGGATATTTTGAAGATTTGGGGTGAATAAGCCTTAAGACAACGCATTTTTGGCCGTAAAAGTGGTATAACACCACCTTTACGGTCATTTTTTGCACACAAAAACAACAAAAAATGCATAAAAAGTGGTATAATACCACTTTTTATATGAAATTTTATTATATTAAGGTCATGAAATCGAAAAACCTCGAAGAAGCCCTAGAATTATGGAATTCGCTACAGCCCCTCAGCGAGCATGACAGGCATCGTCTGAACAAGCGGTTTACAATCGATTTCAACTACAACAGCAACCACATCGAGGGCAACACGCTCACTTACGGGCAGACGGAACTCCTGCTCTTCTTCGGAAAGGTGAATGGAGCAGCCAAGTTAAAAGATTGCGAAGAGATGAAGGCTAGCGACATCTGTCTAAAGTTGTCTCTGGCAGAATCGCAGGAAAAAAATTTTCCCCTTACCCAAAACTTTATACGGCAATTGCACAGGACTCTACTTCGAGAAGATTACCAAGTCCACTACATTCGTCCCGACGGAAACGCTTCATCCTACACAATTCACGCAGGCCAGTACAAGACAAGGCCGAACAGCGTCGTCACCCGCTATGGGGACATATTCACTTACGCATCGCCCGAGGAAACACCCTCGCTGATGAGCGATCTAGTAGACTGGTACAACCTGAGCGAGAGCGAGGGAAAGCTATCGCCGGTAGACCTTGCCGCCCTATTCCATTATCGGTATATTCGAATCCATCCATTTGAAGACGGAAACGGAAGAATTGCCCGACTGATGGTCAACTATATCCTTGCAAAGCATGGTTACCCGCTGCTCGTAGTGCGCAGCCGTCAAAAGAACGATTATCTCGAAGCACTTCACGAAACTGATTTAGATGTAGGGCCCGCTCCATCCGATGGAGCTCGGGCGACACTAACGCAAATCCGCCCTTTCCGAAACTACTTCCGAAAAATGTACGCCAACGAAATCATGTTCAACGTGCGATTTGTCAAGGAGCAAGGTCCCGGAGTCTGGTGGTTTGATGGAGAGCAAGTGCATTTTCGCACTGAAAATTCCAGCAAGATTCTGGAACTACTCTCTGACAACCCGGACATAACCTATGCCAAAATCAAGGAGAATATTGGCATAAACATGTCCGCCATACAAAGGCAACTAAAATCCATGATGGATAAGGGCTACATTGTCCGAACAGAGAACGGAGAATGGCGGG
This sequence comes from uncultured Fibrobacter sp., assembly GCA_946186895.1. Taxonomy (GTDB): domain Bacteria; phylum Fibrobacterota; class Fibrobacteria; order Fibrobacterales; family Fibrobacteraceae; genus Fibrobacter. The sequence continues at coordinate 11,331 of CAMHOW010000066.1, read as the reverse complement.
TAATCATAACCCGGTAAGAATCACCGCTGGAGGTCTCTTTTTTATTCTTCGCAACCTTGCCAGATTTCGGGGTAAAGATTGCAGAACCTTGTCTTGCAGTAGGATATTTCCTCTTCAGTGACACCTTCAATGGTAGAGCATTCATTCGCATTTTTCAGGTTCTTGATTTGGTTGTTCAGCCATTCAACGCGCATTGCGGCCTCAATTTCTTCGCGAACGGAATCAGGCGGCGTTTCCGGGACAATCATAAATTCATCGGAACTCTCAATTGTCTGACCTGGATTTTCACTTGACGAAGATATGCCGGTAGACTCCGAAGATGTCGGTGTTTGTGGATCCGCAGTCGCAGAGGCGGAATTGTCGTCGGAACAGGCTAGAAGCAAGACAATCGGCAAAACAAATAATTTTTTCGCCAAATTATATACCTTGCCCCCTCTAAAAGAGTTCGCAGGTGTTGCAATAGCACCATTTTCCAAATCATCGGTTTGATCAATATCGGTCATATTCTTTTCCTTTCTTAATTCTCCTTAATGCATCGAATTGACATATAATAAGCAGTCCCAAATGTAGTCCATCGAAAGTCTGTTCGATCTTCAATAATAGCTATTATATTTTCACTATTGTAAATAAAACCAAAGTATGCCACAGACTTTTCCACGTTCTCTTGATCATTAAATCCACCATAAGGAGTGTAATATCCAGCAGGAATTGCTGCAAAACCTGACGATGTAATGGATTCACTAATATTCCAATAAGATGAATTCTGGATTTTCATTTTATCAATAGCTTTATCTCCTAAGAAACTGATTAGAGTCTCGTATTGCTTTTTTGTTGGAAGCGACCAACCATTTGGACAGAGTTTCCTGTAGGAATCTGTATATGTAAATGTAAATTTTGATTCATATAATCTTCCATAAATAGAACAATCCCCTTCTGCTGTTTTTTTCCACTCGCCCCCGCCACACAATGATTTGCCCGCCCAAATTGTACCACTCGTATCTTTGGGTAAATAATTCAGATTTTCAGCCATCCAAACTTGTGTACCTATAGTAACAGTTTTATAAACTTGTCCATCTCGTAAATCCGTCAGAGTATTTTTTACGGCATCATAAACGCTATTTAACGACGACGAACTTGCTGCATTCACCTCGCTACTACTAGATTCTACGGGCCCTTCAGAACTTGATGACTCTTCTACATTTTCGGAACTAGACGATGTTATCGTTTCACTACTGCTTGAATCCTCAACTTCTTCTGAACTTGAGGATTCTTCGGCGTCATCACTAGAAGAGGATTCAACTTCACAATTTGCCAAGTCTAGGACATAGGTCACGCCATCGTCGCAAAGGAACATCGCTGTTTCCTCGCTACTGCTCGATTCTTCCGTTTCTTCTGAACTTGAAGATTCGTCCTCTGTCGTTTCAACAGAAGAGGAAGAATCACCCACTTCACTGTTGCTAGATTCTGTAGATTGTTCGGAACTAGATTGCTTCGTTTCACTCGCAATGACACTGCTACTAGATTCATCACTTACACTCGTAATGATACTGCTACTAGATTTGTCGCTGGCACTCAGAATGACATTGTTATTAGAGGAAGAAGAACTGCTAGTAGAGATTGCTTCGTCCTTACAGTCCTCGCAATGACGAGAGGAGTCAACAACATTCCACGAACTGTTTTTACAGATATATTCCTTGTCACTGTCAGCGGGGCTGACTACCTCGCCCTCATTTTCAGCATTACAGGGAACTTCAATTCCTCCGCCCTCTTTTTTGTCAGGTCCGCTGGAACTATTATCATCGCAGGAGAGCAAAAAACACGACAAGGCAAGCACACTGCCAAGTAGAAATCTTTTCATCTTACTTTCCCTCCATACACCATTGTTTCATTTTTTGTGCGTTGGTGTCCAAAATGTTTGCCACGCTATCCGACAAGTGACCCTTGAAGGTGGAACAGGTCAAATGCAGTTCTCCGGCCTTGCAGTCTACAAAATGGCGATACAGGGTTCCGCCACCACTTTCGCATGAACGCTCAAAATCCGCAAGGTCTTTCTCGCAACTCGTCTCATTGTAGTAGTTGTCCAATTTCGTGTGGTAAGTAACGCCATCCTCACTTGCCGTCATAAAGAATGTCTGCAGATATTCGCCGACATTCACTACACTTTTAATGTATTGCACGCCAAAGTCCTGTCGATGAACACGGACATAGCAGGCAAAGAGGGGGTCGTATTCTTCGATGGTGAAATAGTCCTCGCCTACATCGGAGAATGTGACTTCGTACCAATGGTCTGTAGAATCGATTTCATAATCACCAATATCAGCAGGCTCGGCCTGGACCAAAGTTTTGATGGAATCCACCTTGCTTTCCATAATCGCCTTTTCATCGGCGGATACCTCGGTGACGGCGTTCTCATCTGTGGTGCCGCCCGCAGTGGAGGTTTCCGAGCAGGCAACAACACTCAATAGCAGGCCACATAACGCAAGCAAAAAGGCAATGTATCCAGACACCCTATTTTTCATCGCCGGCGTCTCCCAATTTTTCAGTCAGGGGGAACAGTTGCAAGTTCAGCCGCAGCACCTGTTCTACCTTGTCGTCTTTCATGATGATATCTTGAACCTGCTCGCGACATTTTCGCAGAACTTCCACAATCTTGCCGTATGCTTCGTTTGACACGCCCATGGTAATCCCGGAGACAAAGCGTTCCTCTACCGAAAAGCGGTCAATGGCGTCGACTGCAAAGACTGCCATCTGCTTGTTCATGGAGCGCACGGCCAAAGAAATGGACTGGGTATCACCGGCAAGCAACTTATCCGTCTGCGAATAGATGCCCTCCCCGGCCTTCTCGAGGATTCCCGAATCCACCTGGAACTTGATGGAGTCCCCCACCTCCTTGGCAGAAACCTTGTGGACACACTTGTCCGCAATCTCTTTGGGCAACTTTCCCGGCATGGCTGGGGCCAATTCTCGCACTACCGGGTGGACCCAGGAGTCGTAATACTTGTATGCCTCTGCACCGATAAGACTCACCTTGTTTGCGTCTGCAATGGATTGCATTTCGGCGTAGGCGTAGCGCCTTTTTTCATCGGTCTTGGCCTGTGCGTAGGTCACCATGTTGAAGAAGTAGTCGCGTTCCATGCCGACAAACTTAAAGGCGTCCGCCACCTTGACGGTGGCTTTTTTTCCGAGGTTTGCCTTGCCCTCGCAAACCCTCTGCATGAATACCGGCGAAACAAAGCCCGACATCCGTGAGTAGTCGCGCCAGGAGAATGCGGAGGTTCGTTTTTTCAGGTCGTAATAATCCCGCAAAAAGCGCCTATAATCTTGGTACATCAAGATGGAATTCATACCTACAAATCTATGCTACAGCATCTCAATTGTCAATATTTTTGATACAAAAAGCTCAGTTTTGATTTAATTTTCATCATTTTCACAAATATTTCAACAAATCAAAGAAATTTGAATACATTTTGGATACACTTAGGGGCGTTGGCGAGGGTAAGTCGTCAAAAATGAACATTTTTTACGGAATGTTTTAACCTTTACCTATATTTGGGGCAATACAAGGATTTTACCATGACAAAAGCACTTTACCGCTACCCTGCAGAATGGGAACAGCAAGAAGCCACCTGGCTTGCCTTCCCACACAACAAACTGAACTGGCACGGAGAACGGGGCGTCAAGATACGCAAGTTCTACGTGGAACTGATCCGCACCATCAGCGAGTTCCAACCGGTAAACGTGCTGATTCCGAACAAGAAATTCCTGACTCTTGACGAGAAGTTCGCCGTGGCCGACCGGCCCTTCCCTGCAAGTTTCATCATCACCAAGACCGACGACATCTGGATTCGGGACTACGGCCCGTTCTTCGTGAAAAAGGGCAAAGAAACCGTGATTTCGGAGACGGTCTTTAACGCCTGGGGCGCCAAGTTCCCACCCTGGAAAAACGACAACCAGATTCCTGCCCGCATTGCCGAGCTTTTTGAATACAAGAAAGGCGTTAGCGTGCCCTATATTTTCGAGGGCGGCGCCATCGAAGTGAACGGCGACGGTCTAGGCATGACCACCCTAGATTGCCTTGTGGGCAAGAACCGCAACAAGGAACAGGACCTGAGCGCGGTCATCAAGGCCATCTGCGAAATGCTTGGGCTCAAGGCCCTGCTGGTGCTCCCCAAGGGCCTTGTAGGCGACCACACCGACGGTCACATCGACAATGTGGCCCGCTTCGTAGATAAAGATCGCGTGGTTATTCCTGCGGCAAGCCCGAGGAGCGCCAACGGCAAGTACCTGGAAGAGGCACGGGCCGCCATCCTGGAATTCCTGAAACTCCATTACGGCAAAAAGGCCAAGGTGGACACCATTCCCCTGCCGCCCCAGCGCAAGTTGCCCGACGGACAGATTCTACCGGCCAGCTACATGAACTACATCTATGTGAATGGCGGGTTAATTTATCCGAAATACGGGTGTGCCGCCGATAAGGTGGCCGAAGAATACTTCCGAAAGGTCTACCCCAAGAGAAAGATTATCGGGCTGGACTGCCGCACCGTCATCGAAGAGGGCGGTAGCCTGCACTGCATGAGCAAACACGAGAGTGCTTAAGTAGCAAGGATCAACGCGTTTACAGGGGCAGAGACATCTGCCCTGTTTTCGGGTCTTTAATCGGTTCGGGCACGGGCTCGGCAGGCGCAGCGGCAGGTGCGACAGGCGCGACTTTGGTTGCAGCCGGTGCAGACTGCGCGGGGCCTTTCTTCGCACGGGCAATGGCGTCTTTCGCAAGCTTATCTACCGCCTCGTTCCACTTGACTCCCGTATGGGCCGCCACCTTCTCGAAACTCACCCGATGAACCAACGGGCGACAGGCCTCTACATATTTCTGGGCAATGGAACTTTTGGCCTTCCACTCCCCCTTGGCCCAGCGCGCCACGCCCTCGTAGTCGTGGCAGATGACAGCAGTTTTATCATTGGCTTCCAGCCATTTCATGGCCTGGTAACTGGCCATGCATTCGCCATCGATATTGCGGCTCTCGGCATCAAAGACAGTCACGCCCGAACCGTGGGCAACCTCGGTGTCGTTTTCCACCACGATAAAGCCCCAACCCGCCTTGGGGAAACCTTCCAAGAAGGATCCATCCACATAAATGCGGAGTCCCTTGGGCACAGGAGCGGAGATGCCGTCAATCCAATTTTGGGCTTCGGCGCGGCTAGGGAAAGCACGGAATAACACACCCTTGACACCATGGGTCAATTGCTGGCATTCTTCCCAAGAAAGCACGATTTTTCCGCCATCTGGCGCCTTAATCGCATAAAATTTCTGCTTGGCCATATGCCCAAATTTATATATTTTCGCATGAATAAAATTTTGGAGACCCTTTGAAACCTTCGCCGTATTTTGCCGATCGGTTTAAGTTCTTTTTCAAGCGATTCGCTAGCCCCGCATCGCTCCGTCGGTGGTTCCTGAAACAGGCAGGCGAAGAATCAGGTTCCTTCAGTTTCCCGGACATCTTGAAGAACCATCCCAAGACTCTGGTGTTTTTGCCCCGAAAGTTCGAAGACGCGGTGGCGTTCTTGAGCCCCATGCCCAAGGAATGGTTCAACAATGTGCAGTTCTGCGCCCACGAGAGCCTTCAGGCCTTGATTTCAGCCAAACGGAGCCACGCCTTCTATTTCAGCGACATGGAATGCCGTTTCGGAGAGCCCGTATTTGAAGGTCTGCAGGCAAAGATCGAGGCCTACCAGCCCGAAGTCTGTATTTACCTGGACGAGCCATTCTTCCCGAGACTTTATCTGGCCAAAAAAAGCGGCGCTCCCTGCCGTATCGGATTCAACAGCGAATCCCTTTACCCCTTCCTGAACCTGAGTTTGCACCCCGACCAGTCCTCAGAAGCCATCCTCATCGCCAAATACTACGGGGTTGCCTGATGTACAAGGGTTCCCTCGGCAAGACAGAGAATGGCGGCTACGCGGATTTGCACCTGCACACCCGCCTTTCCGACGGCAACCTGTCGGTAGAAGAACTGCTGACCCTCTGCAAGCGCCGTGGCCTCCGTTGTATTTCTATCACCGACCACGATAACCTGGACAGCTACAAGCTGGCCGAGGGCCCGGCCAAGGATATCGGGCTGGAAATTATCCCGGGAATCGAGATTTCGGCCGTCTGGCAGGGCAAGGACATCCACATTCTGGGCTACTTCTGCGACCCCACCAACCTGGCTTTGAACATGGAGATGGAGGATTTCGCCAAGCAAAGGATCACCCGCGTAAAGGCCATCATCAAGAAACTGAATGCGCTAGGAATCGACATCACCTTCGAGAAGGTCCACTCCTACTGCAAGGGAAAGGTCATCGGGCGACCCCATATCGCCATGTCGCTAGTGGACGAGGAATATATCGGGAACTTTGCTGAGGCCTTCACGAAGTACCTAGGTGACGGCTGCGTTGCCTTTGTGGAAAAGAAGGGGCTGAACCCGCAACAGACCATCCGCCTTATTGAAAATGCCGGCGGCATCGCTGTGCTCGCCCACCCCTACAAGTCGGGGCTCAGCGACGAGTTTATCGAGAACATGGTGGAATGGGGAATCCAGGGCATGGAAATCTACAGCCCCGCCCAGAAGGGCGCCGTAGGCCGTAAGTACAAGGAAATGGCCCAGCGTTTCGGACTGGTGGGTACCGGTGGTTCGGATTTCCATACCGAAAGCAGCAACTACATGCCGGGCTGTATGAAAATGCCCTACTCCGTGGTTCAAGCCCTGCGGGAACGGCGCGAAAAGTCCAGAGCGGAATGGTTCTAATGGCATCAAGACTCGCAAGAATCCTGCTTGCCGTGATGGCACTGCCGCTTGTGCTGCTGGCCCAGCCTGTGGAGCCCAAGGCCTACACGCAGCCTAGCCCCCAAGACACCCTGTGGGACTCTCCCGACGGTCCAGACCCTGCCGTCCGTGAAAACGACGCCGGTCGTTGGGTCATCGCCCTCCGGGAACTGATGGAGCGGACCTACGACGTTTCGGGCCAGAAGGCAGAATGGGTACTGGGAACATCGATCTTGGGCAACCCCGAATTGAACCCCACCGCATTTGGCATGGGAAGTGTGAGCAGGCGTTTCCCTAGCAAGCTTGCTGGCCTTTACACCACCCGCCTGGGCTATGACGGTTCTACACTGACCCTGAACGGCGAGAACGGGATACTTACCGAACTCAGGCATGGCATTCCCGTAGACACTCCCGTCACAGACCTGGCCTGGGAACGCGGCCCCTTCGACGGAAACGCCCTACGGTTGGACTTTAGGCGTATCATCACCGACTCCGTGGCTCTTGACTTTGGTATCCAGAGCCGTTCCAACAAGAACAGCAAGGAATACGAATACCAGAACGTGACCCACTCCCCCTATTTCTCGCTGGGCCGCGATTCCACCTCCATTCCCTTTGGCGGCAGGAACATCGCCATGAACAGCATCCACGTACAGCCCATGCTGACCTGGCGTTTCGGGTTCGGCAAGGCCTTCGTGAAGATGAACTACATGGACCTGTACAATGCGGATAATTCCACCCACAAGGTGATTCTCGATACTTTGGACAAGGCCAAACGAACCTTCCAGACCGACCCCTACGGGATTTCCATCGAAAGCAGGGGCTATGGAGCGGGTTTCGAGCTCTACCCCATCAAGAACCTGATTTTCAGTGCAGACATCTACTCGGGCACTCATGAAATCGAAGAGGACTCCCTGCCTCACCTGTACAAGAAGGACACCGTCTGGGTGGACACCTTGGACATTCAGCATACCGACAGCCTCTACTACGACACCCTGAGGGAATACACCTACGAGACCCTGCTTGGGGATTTCGGACTCCGCTATAACACACTTTTCAATCCGGCGCTCAAGTTCCAGTACGAATTCCTAGACGGCTACGAATACTTCGAGGAATACCGCAAGCAATACCTGCAAGACCGGGAAGTCGGCTACCTGGAACTGTCCGACACGTTAGGATTCCTGCTGTTCCGCACCCAGGCCGGCCTTCAGCGCAACAGTTCCATCACCGACGAAGAAGACTACGCCAAGGCCTACTCCGCCGACGCCACCCTATTGCTTCCCTTCCACTTTAGGGTCAACGGTTCTATCCGCAGAGACAACAAGTTCCCCGACATGAATCAGCTTGCCTTTATAGATGCAGGCCGCATCACCTTCCCAGGAGAAAATCTGAAATACGAGAAGCGCAAGCGCAAGACGGTGAACATCGGCTGGTATTCTCGCGAAGTTTTCTACGGGCTAGGCATCCGCCACGAAAAGGTGAAAACACCTATCAAGCAACGTTGGGTTACAGAGAACCTGGGTACCAAGGAGGAAGCGTTCCAGTGGGTCAACCTGAAAAAGGCGGAAACCTGGGACTGGATGCTACAGACGGGATTCCGTCTTGGAAACTGGAAATTCTACCTGGAACGTGGACAGGTATTGGACAGAAAGTATAAACTTATTGACACGCCGGAACTCTACTACAAGGGAAGCATCCACTGGCAGAACCGTTTTGTGGAGAACCGCCTGGGCGTAAGCGTCCGAGTAGACTGGCAGTGGTTTGACCATCGTTACGACTGTACTATCAACGAGCTGGGCGAACCCGAACTGGAGCTGATGAAACACTACCTGGCCCTGGATTTCGAGGCCCGCATGCAGATTCTCTCCTTCGAGCTTTACAACCGCATCGAGAACTTCAATCACAGCATCTACATGCCGGAATCTGGCTACACCCCCGAAGGCCTTCGTTTTGCCTACGGCATTGTGTGGACGTTTAGGAATTAGGATTATCAAATGTCCGAAACACGCGCAACCGATTTTTCCCGATATTTTGAGCTGAAGAAGCAATTAGAAGAAGCTAGCCGCCTTTACTACAAAGACGGTTACTCCCCCATGAGCGACCAGGACTTCGATTTTGGCCTCAAGGAAATGGAGGCTCTAGAAGCCAAGTATCCGGAATTACGGGGGAACGCGTCTCTCACCCAACATGTAGGGAGCGACCTGACCAACGATTTTGCGAAGGTCAGCCATGCCGTGCCCATGCTGAGCATTGCCAACGTGTACAGCGCCGAAGAAATGGCGGAGTTTGTAAAAGCTGCCGAAGAAGGGATGGAAAATCTCGGCGCCGGCAAGCGAGCGACCTCTGCGCACACCTGGATCTGCGAGCGGAAAATCGACGGGGTCTCCCTTTCCCTGGTGTATGAAAACGGACGTCTGAAGCAGGCGGCTACCCGTGGCGATGGAGCACAGGGTGACGACGTGACGCTGAACGCCCTCACCATCGCCGACATTCCCGAAACTCTAGACGCAAAGAAACTGAAAATTGACCCGTCTGAAATCCCGCAGGGAACATTCGAGGTCCGCGGCGAAGTCTACATGGAACGCTCCGCCTTCGAGGAACTGAACGACCGGTTCGTGTTGGAAGGCAAGAAGACTTTCCAGAACCCCCGCAATACTGTTTCGGGTTCCCTAAAGCTCAAGAGTGTTGCAGAATGCAAGACTAGGCCCATGCGCTTTCTGGCCTACCACATCCCGCAAAGCAACAACAGCACCCACGAAGAGAACCTGCAACAGCTGAAAAAACTGGGGTTCCATACCAACGATTTCTGGACAGCAGAGAATGTCGATGAAATCATGAAGATTTCGGAACAAATTGGCGAGAGTCGCGACAGCCTCCCCTTTGATATCGACGGTATGGTGGTAAAGCTGAATGACCTTGCCATGCAGCGAGCCTTGGGCACTACGAGCAAGAGCCCCCGGTGGGCCATCGCTTACAAGTTCAAGGCAGAGCGAGCCTACACACCGCTCCTTTCCGTAGAGTTCCAGGTCGGCCGCACCGGTGCGGTAACGCCTGTGGCAAACCTTGCACCCGTGCGCCTCGCGGGCACCACCGTAAAGCGCGCCACCCTCCACAACTTCGACGAGGTGGCCCGTCTGGACCTGCACTACGGAGATACGGTGGGCGTTGAGAAGGGTGGCGAGATCATCCCAAAAATTACCGACGTCAAAAAAGAACTCCGGCCCGCAGGAGCCATGCCCATCGTGGCCCCGGAACGTTGCCCTGTCTGCGGAGAGCCCCTCACCCACATCGACGGAGAGGTAGTGCTTCGTTGCGACAATTTGCACTGCAAGGCCATGGTGCAATGCCTGTTTGAACATTTCGTGAGCCGCGAGGCCATGAACATCGAGAACATGGGCCCAAGTCTCATCGCAAGCCTCCTTGAAACAGGCAAAATCAAGCGTATTCCCGACTTGTATCGCCTTACTGTCGAAGACCTACAAAGTCAGGAACGCATGGCCGAAAAAAGCGCCAAGAACGTTTACGAAGCCATCCAGAAATCTAAGGACCAGAGCCTGGAACGGCTGCTCCACGGGCTCGGCATCCGCTTCGTAGGTCGTACCAGCGCCAAGAACCTGGCCAAGCATTTCCGCACCCTAGAAAAGATCCGTACCGCCACCATCGAAGACCTGCAGAACGTCACCGACGTTGGCGAACGTATCGGGAAAAGCGTCTACGACTTTTTCCACACGCCGGTCTACACCAACGAGGTGGATGAACTTGTGGAACTTGGCTGCCCAACGGAATTCAAGGGAATCATCAAGAGCCTGTTCCAAGGGCAGACCGCCGTCATCACCGGCACACTCCCCAATATGGAGCGCGAAGAAGCCCGTAGGCTTATCGAAGAGAACGGCGGAAAGGTCAGCGGCTCCGTAAGCAAAAAAACTAGTTGGGTACTGGCAGGCGAAGCGGCAGGCTCTAAGCTCACCAAGGCAAAGGAGCTGGGCGTTCCCGTCCATGACGAAGCCTGGCTTATGGAGCAGATCGCAAACAGCGACAGCGGCGAAAGCAGCGATAGCGGCAACGAGTCCACCGACGGCACAACAAGCGCAGAAAAAGAAAAGCCCGCTGCACAGGGCAACGGGCAACTGAGCTTGTTCTAAAGACTATTCCTGAACAGCGCCCACTTCAGAGGCGTTCACCACACGAATTTCGATACGGCGGTTGGCCTTGCGGCCCGCCTCGGTGGCGTTGTCGGCCTTGGGCCTGCTAGAACCGTAACCCACGGCAGTCACGCGGTCAGGAGAAATTCCCTTGTTGATCATGTAGGCCCGAACGCTAGCGGCACGTTCCTCAGACAATGTCTGATTCAACTCGTCGCTACCCTCGGAACTGGTGTGGCCTTCGATTTCTACCTTGGCCTTGGTATTGCGCTTGAGGCCAGCAATAGCCGAATTCAGGGTTTTCAAGGAACTGGGCACCAGTTCGGCACTGCCCGCCTTGAAGGTAACGCCCGTCAGTTCGGCACGGGTGTCGTCGAACACCACCGTCA
>CAMHOW010000065.1 GCA_946186895.1 uncultured Fibrobacter sp. | reverse complement strand
ATAGATACCGGTAGAGACGGGCTTGATGTAGCCGCCGCGCATCAGGAAGATGTGGCTGGGCATGGTGGCATCGCTGGGCGTTTCGCGGAGCGTCACGTAAAAATACTTGGAGAGTTTCATGGTCTTTCCCTTGTAGACAAATTCTATGGGGATTTTTAAAATCCCTGTCGTGGGCGTAAAAATAGTAAATGGGTGGCCTGTTTACTAGTTTTTTGCTAAATTTGACGACAAGAAAATGGCGTTTTGCCACTTTTAGTTTTAACTAGAGGATGATTGAAATGAAGTCCAAATATTTTGCTCTCGGGGCTTGTGCTTTGGCCTTGGCTGCTTGCGATATGCAGGGTGGCTCCAAGCAGGCCGCTATCGGTCCTAATTCTACGGACGAACAGAAGTTTGCCTATATGCTGGGTGCCCAGTTTGGTGGCCAGAATTTCACGTTGATTCCCCGTCAGGTGGGTGTGGAACTGTACGAAGATGAACTGGTCCAGGGTATCATCGACAACGTCAAGGCTGAAAAAGATTCCAACTTCAAGATGCAGGTTCCTGCTGATTCCATGCAGGCCGTTGGGGCCCGTTTTTCTGCGAAGGCTCGTGAGCGCATGGAAAAGACTAGGCCCGATAGCGCGGCCATCGCTAGCATTAATGGCGATCATGTCAAGATGCAGGCCTTCGTGGATTCTGTAAACAAGGCCATGCCTATTGAACCGGCTCCAGCTCCTACTAAGGCTCCTGTGAAGCTTGGTGCTGATGCTAACGACAACCAGAAGTTCTCTTACATGATCGGTGCACAGTTCGGTGCTCAGTTCCAGTCCATCGGCAAACAGTTTGAAACGGAATTCGATGTTGACTATTTTGTGATCGGTGTTCGTGAATCTGCGGCTAAGGTCCGTGATACCACTAAGGTCATGACTCTGCCCGAAGATACTCTGAAGGCTGTGGGTGAACGCTTCAACGAGAAGATGAAGGCCATTCGCGAAGCTACTATCAAGAAGCAGCAAGAAGAACAGGCCAAGCTTGAAGAAGAAGTCAAAGCCCTTAGGGGTGAAACGCTCCCCAACGGTATGCCTGCTAAAATCAATTTCAAGGTGAAGGCTACAGGCATTTCTACCAAGGCTGCAAATTTGGAAGCCTATGCCGGCAAGCCCCTGCTGATGTTCTATTTCTCCGCTACTTGCGGTCACTGCGCTCATGCCGCTCCCCAGTTGGTGGAAATTGCCAAGGAATTCAATCCCAAGGGGCTGACCTCTATGGCTATCGCTAGCGGTGGAAACAACAAGTCCGGCATCCGTCGTTTCTCTGACGACTCCAAGCTTGATGAAGCCTTTGATGTGCTGTGGGATGAATCTCGCCAGTTCGGTGAACTTTACAGCGACGGCTATGTTCCCAAGGTCTACCTGGTGAACCCCGATGGTTCCTATAAGCTTTACGCCGCCTTTGAGCGCGAGAAGGAAGACCTGAAGAAGGAAATTGCGGAACTCTTGGCCGGTAAGCCTGTTGAATGGAAGGTGGAAGCCCCCGCTGTTGACTCTGCAAAGGTTGACGCTCCCGCACCTGCTGCTGCCCCGGCTCCTGCCGCTCCCGCAAAAACTGAAGCTAAGCCTGCCGCTAAGTAAATGACCTCTTTTGACGTCGTTGTCGTCGGTGGCGGTCATGCCGGCATCGAGGCAACCCATGCAGCCTGGAAGCTAGGCGTAAAGACCGCCATGCTCACGATGAATATAAACGCCATCGGACGCATGAGCTGTAACCCGGCCGTAGGCGGGGTGGCCAAGGGCCAGATTGTACGAGACATCGACGCATTAGGTGGATTGATGGGACTCCTGACCGACAAGGCGGGAATCCAGTTCCGTATGCTCAACATGAGTAAGGGCCCGGCCGTATGGGGGCCCCGCGCTCAATGTGACATGAAGTACTATAGCGAGGTGGCCCGGGATGTGATTACAAGCCTTCCGGGACTTACTGTAATTCAGGGAGAACTTGCCGCTTTTGACCGCCTGCCCGATGGGCGTCTGGAGCTTACCCTTTTGAACGGGGAACGCTACGAGACCCGTGCCCTAGTGATTACCAGCGGGACGTTCTTGGCTTCCCGCATGTTCACCGGCCTTGATACAAGTATCGGTGGGCGAGTGGGCGAGCCTTCTGCCGACAAGCTTTCGGAATGCCTCGCCAAGAATGGCATTCGACTCCGTAGGCTCAAGACCGGAACACCTAGCCGCTTGGATCCCGACACCATTGACTTTGGCGAATGCGAAGTCCAGCATGGTGATGCTCATCCATGGCCCATGAGCGATCGGCATCACAATCCTGTCCGTAACGATTGCGTCTGCTGGATTACCCGCACCAACATCAAGACACATGACATTTTGCGGAGCGGCTTCAAAGACAGTCCCATGTTCAGTGGCCGCATCCATGGCAAGGGCCCGCGCTATTGCCCAAGTATCGAAGACAAAATCAACCGCTTCGGTGATCGGGATGGACACCAGCTTTTCCTTGAACCGGAGCAGGCCGATATAGGCCGTGTCTACATCAACGGATTCAGTTCTAGTCTGCCTGCCGACATTCAGCTGGCTGCCATCCACACTATACCGGGGCTTACCCGCGCCCGCGTTTTGCAAATCGGCTATGCGGTGGAATACGACTCCGTGGATGCCACCCAGCTTTACCCTACGCTTGAATGCAAAAACGTGCCGGACCTTTATTTTGCAGGCCAGGTCTGCGGAACCAGTGGCTACGAGGAGGCCGCCGGACAGGGCCTTATGGCGGGCATCAACGCCGCCCTCAAGGTCAAGAACGAACCGCCCTTCATTTTGGGCCGTTCGGACAGTTACCTTGGTGTGATGCTCAACGACCTGGTGACCACCCTGCTGGACGAACCCTACCGCATGTTCACCAGCCGCGCCGAATACCGTCTGTTCCTCCGCAGCGACAATGCCGAAACCCGCCTCAAGGAACGGGCCCATCAGATAGGCATGCTTTCTGATGAGGATTACGCCGACTGGCAAGGCCGCCTCAAGGCGATGGGCGAGGTACGTTCTTTCTTGGAGGCTGAGTCGGCCACTCCGGAACAGGCAAACCTGGTTCTTGCAGAAGGCGGGCAGGCTTTGGCAAACACCCGCACCCGCTGGATAAACGTGCTCCGCCGTCCGGGAATAGACCCCGAACAGCTTTTCCGTGTGGCCCTGCCGGAACGGAACATCCCGCGCCGGGACCAGTGGTTCATGTATGCCGAAGAGATTTACGCAGGCTTCTTGGAGAGGCAGTCCCGGGAAATTGAGGACCAGAAGAAAATGGAGTCGGTTCGTCTACCGGCAGACCTTGACTATATGTTGGTGTCGGTCATTAGTATCGAGAGCCGCCAACGGTTGAACGCCGTAAAGCCCATGACCTTGGGACAGGCATCCAGGGTCCCTGGAGTGCGCCCCGCCGACATTACCATGCTGTACCATTGGCTGGAGAATAGGGGCTAGGCCGAACCGCTGCCACTTGCATTTTCCCCAGAAAATGCTATCTTTGGCCCGTCTAGTTCACATTTTTCCAAGAGGTCTATTATGGCAGAAGAAACAGAAGTCAAAACACAAGAAACTAAACCTCAGGAAACAAAATCCCAAGAAAAGTCTCAGGAAAAGAAGGCTCCCGCTAGTGCCAAGAAAAAGCGTCCTGCCGGTGCCAAGCGCAAGGGTGCTCCTGCCCCCGCAGCAAAGAAGCCTTCTGCATTTAGTGATTCTCTGGAAGAACGTTTCCCCGCCCTCGCCGCCAAGCTCAAGAAGCAGATCGAGGATGGTATCAAGCAGAAGATCAAGGATGCCCAGAACGACCCCAAGGTCAAGGCTGCATCCAAGAAGTTTGCTTCTAAGTAATCAGATTCTTGAATTTGTACTAAAAAGCTCCCGCAAGGGAGTTTTTTTTGTGCCGTTTTTTTCTGAGTTGTTTAAGCATCGCTAGGTGCCCACGAAGAAACTTGTTTCGAGTGTAAGGTAGGTTTTAGGGAGGGCGGAAGCCTTCCCTAGTCGCTTACAAAATTTCGTTCTTGCTGTTCACGTGGACCACGGTGGGTTTCCACGTCTTGGCCTCGGCTTCGCTCATGGTAGCGTATGCCACGATAATCACCAGGTCGCCGGGTTGTACCAGACGAGCCGCAGCGCCGTTCAAGCAGATGACACCGGAACCCGCAGGCCCTTCGATAACATAGGTGTCGAGCCTGTTACCGTTGTTCACGTCTAGCACGCCCACCTTCTCGTAGGGGAGGATATTGGCCGCGTCCATCAGGTCGCGAGCAATAGTGATGGAACCCTCGTAGTTGAGGTTTGCATCGGTAACGGTTGCACGATGAATTTTGCTTTTGAGTAATTCTAGCTGCATGACAGTGCGCTTAGAACTTCATCAAGAGGGCTCCGGCCACTCCCTTGTCTGGTGTGGGGAGAATGCCAAAGCTGAACCTGTTGGCGTCGGGATTGCTGTCCCACTGGGTGTCGAAGAATGCATCGGCAAAGGACCAAATGTGCGCACCTACGACGGGGAGCAAGAAGTAGAACCAGTTAGAGCTGCCGTCTACGGCCATGTAAACCGTGGCGCCCACACCAACAACCCAAAGGGCATCCATCCAGATGGCCTTCATGGTTTTGTCGGTTTTCCACTGGTAGAAGCTAGGCAGGAAAAGAGACGCGTAGGCATAGCCTTGGTCTCCAGAACGGTTGCGGTAAGAACGGTCGATATCGGCATCTTCCATGCCTGCGGAACGTTCGTCTAGCCATTGTTCTTCGCTGACGCCGAGCTTTTCCCAGGGGCGTTGCAGGTATTCGGAAAGGCGCACACCCAGTTCAACTAGGTGCGTGAGCTTTTCACGAGAGATACCTTCTTCTTTTGCCTGCTGGAATTCCCACTGAGTAAGTCCCATTTCTTCGTACTTGAAACCTTCCCACTGGTCACCGCTTGCGGTTGCGCTACCGACAGAATCATCAGATTCTTCGTCGGCGGAGTAGCTAGATTCGTCACTGGCATTGCTGGACTCGTCGTCGTCAAACTGAGCGAAAGCCATAGAGCCCGCTAACAGTATCATCGATACAACTTTCCACCACTTTGCCATTCTAACCTCTTATAACCATTCCTTATATGCCGGGGGAGGGAATCGAACCCTCACACTCTCGCGAGTACCGGATTTTGAGTCCGGCGCGTCTACCAATTTCACCACCCCGGCGAGGGTGTTAGCCCAAATATAGAACACTTTGGGGTGTTTTGTAAGGGAATTTCGTAAAAAATCGCGATATTTGAGGAAAATCACTTTTTCTGTACGGCCTGAAAATCCATCTTCAGGGGGGCCAGTTTTTGCGCCCCGAAATCGAGGGCCGCTTCTTTGGACGGGAATTTTCCCGTCTGGACCAGGAATAGCGTGCGGGACTCGCCGATTCTTGTCTCGATGCGGCTCTCGAGTCCCTGCTTTTGCATGTTTTCTGCTAGGAGTTTTGCGTTCGCTTCTACGCCGAAGGCTCCCAACTGCAGGGTCCAGTAGGGCGTGTTGTCCTGAACTTTCGCTTCGGGCTTTGTTACGGGCTTGGGAGCAGGCTTTGGTTCCGGCTGTGGCGCAGGCTTAGGTTCGGGCTTTACGACCGGTTTGGCTTCTGCCTGTTGGACCGGTTTGGGTGTCGGGGTAGGCTCGACCACGGGGGCAGGTGCGACCGCTTGGGAAGCAACCTTTTCGCCTTGGCGGTAGAAACTGGAGTCCTTGACGGTCTTGCATTTCGCGTCTAGTTCCTGGTGTGGAGCGCGGGAAAGTACAGCGGAGCAAACTTTTTGCAGGACTACGGCCTGTTCCAGCTTGGAATTGTCGATGGCCTGAATCAGGATTTCGGCGGCTCTGGCGTTCTTGCCCATATAGAGCATGAACTGTGCCTTGGTCAGGAGCATCTCTGAGTAGACGGGTCTTTCGGGAGGGGTGGTGTTGATAAGACTGTCTAGGCGATGTCCGGCCACCTTGAACAGCTTGGTGGTCCCGGTCTGCGAAAGGGCTAGAATATCCCACAGGTAGCATTCGGCACGCAGGGAATCGGGTTCGCCCGGGCAGGCGACTTCGTAGGCTTTGGCTGCTTCTTGCCAGTTTCCTGCAACATAGGCCTTATGGGCGTCGGCAAGAGTCTGCGCAAATGAATTTGTACTTAAAAATGCGGATAAGATAATCGCAGCCGTGCAGGCCTTCTTAAGTTTCATTTTAAAATCCACATTCCACATTTAGACTAACGTTCCCCGGATTGTCCAGCCTCTGATGTCATCTAATTTAACTTTCACGTAGTCGCCTGGCTTCACGATTCGGCCAACTTCCGGCTTGAACACCACCTTCTTGAAGTTGTCGGTGCGGCCACGCAGTTCCGTCTCGTCGCGCACGGAATTCTTTTCCACCAGGAGTTCCTCGGTGCGGCCCAGCATCATTTGGTTACGCTTGAGGGTAATGGCGTTCTGCAGTTCCACTAGGCGCGTGTGGCGCTCGTTCTTTTCTGCCTCGGTGAGCGTCTCCGCTTCCTTGTACGATTCCGTTCCCTTGCGCGGGCTGTAGATGAACATGAAGGCAGAGTCGAACTGGCACGTTTCAAAAGCCTTGAGCGTCTGCTCGAAATCTTCTTCCGTTTCGCCCACGAAACCGCAGATTACGTCCGTCGAAATTCCGTAGAACGGGTCCTTGCTGCGCAGCTGTTCGATAATCGAAAGGTACTGCTCCATGTTGTGCTGGCGGCGCATCTTCTTGAGCATCGCGTCGGAGCCGCTCTGGATAGGGATGTGCGCGTAGTGGCAGACCTTCGGGTTGTTCAGCAGCACGTCGATGAGCTCGTTCGTGTAATGCCTCGGGTGCGGGCTCGTGAAGCGGATACGGCGGATGCCCCCGATTTCAGAAACCTTCGTGAGCAGGTCCGCAAAATTGCCGCCTTCCGTCTTGTAGGCGTTCACCGTCTGGCCAAGGAGCGTCACCTCGGTAATGCCCTTGTCGGCCGCCTTGCGTACTTCGGCAAGCACGTCTTCCATGTCGCGGTACTTTTCCGGCCCACGCAGGTACGGCACGATGCAGTAACTGCAGCGCTTGTTGCAACCGCGCTGGATGGCGACGAAGGTGGTGAAGTCGTTCTGGAGTTTCGCGTATTCGCCCAGGTAGTTCTCGCTCAGGTCCTCGTCGATGAACATCTTGTGGTGCGTCAGGTGCAAGGGACTTTTGGCGTCGCCCAGCAGCAACTCCGGAATTTTCTTGTACTGGTCCGGGCCCACGATGTAGCTCACGTTCGGGAGGCGCTTCAAAAGTTCCGGCCCGCGATTTTTCGCCATGCAGCCGCACACGACGACCTTCACGTCGGGGTTCTTCTTGTTCAGGTACTTGAGCTTGCTGATGTTCGCGATGGCGGTTTCCTCGGCCTTTTCGCGTACGCTGCAGGTGTTCACGATGATGAAGTCGGCATCTTCCTGGTTGCTCGTCTCGACGCAACCGCTCATGTCGAGCTCCTGGGCGATCATCGCCGAGTCGTACTCGTTCATCTGGCAGCCGTATGTGGCCAAGTGGTATTTTTTCATGCGGGTAAAGATAACTTTTTAGACGAGAGACGAAAGACGAAAGACGAAAGATTGCTTCAAAAAAGCAAGAGTGCTAAGGAGGGGGAGGCTTCCCCCTCGCTTCCATCGCCAGTCCCAGTGACAAAGGTCCCTGAGCCTGTCGAAGGGCCGCTACCCTCTCTCCTAGGTGGCTTCGCCCCCTAACACCCCCCAAAGGCGAATGCCGTGACAATCGTGCTTGCGCGAATTGCCATGGCTGAACCGTATGGGTTTCTGTAACACCCTTGATGCTTACGAAAATTTTTTTACTATACTTAAGTTATGAAGGAACCATTTTTTTGGTTTAAAAATTTTATGAGTCATCTTACTTGTTTTTTATTGTTATGCCTTAGCTTTAGACTGATCGGTTGTCTTGAACCAGAAGAGAGTTACTGCGATACGCACGAGTGTCTGCCTTCTACAGAAGTCCGTCATCGTCCAACATCGTTTGCCGTTGAATTGCATGCAGATGATTCATTACGCGTAGCGTGGCTTTATACGGTTGATTGCGCCTACCTACCCGACGAAGATGTTACGGAATTCAGCACCTTTTGTGTCGATAGTATCAAGTATGGTGACGACGAGGCGCTTCATCACCTGCCTCAAAAAAGCAAGCATGAGGAACCGTCGAATTTAAAGGTTTATGAAAGTGGGGCCGTTCTAGGTTATCATGCCGAAATACCTCTCGGTAAAGACGACCACCTGCGCTTTGCTCTTGTGGATCGGGAATACAAGGAAAAATCCTTCGATATAGACCTCTCTCCCTATGTTAATATATATGAACTCCATGGGGATTCCTTTGTCTTTAATCTTCCTCCCAATACATCCCTGACAGCCTATAGCAACGATACCACTATTGATATCGCCAAGTTGTCGAAATCTTCGGTTGTAACTAAGGATGAAAGTTGTCTCTTTTGTTCATTTCCTCAAACCGACACCGTATTCAATTGCTTTGATACTCTAGGACATTTTCGACAGATGACAGATTCTAGCTTATGCCCAACGCATATGGTGGAGCGGGGTATAAGCAGAAAACGAGATGCTTACGTGATTCAAAGGCCTTGCTATAAAATTGAGTATGGCCATACAGATGGCAAACTGACTCTTTCAAATTTGTATTCGTTTCCTCAGTGGATGGAATTTGTAAAGGATTCCATCTCACAGGAGGACTATGAATTGGCCAACTTCAGACAAATTCGACACCCTTGGCATACGATAAACTATCTGGACAAGCAGGGGCTGGATGGCGAGGATGATTTCACTATTTATGTGGTCTATCGCGGATATGATGAGTAAGTAAAAAAAGTGAAAACGGGATGTGTTCCTTTAGTTAAACTTTTAGCAAATAAAAATGATTGAAAAAGTATGGCGGAACTCTTCAGCAAATACCTTGGAAAGTTTGTCCTGATGGTCGCAGCGGCGCAGCTTGTGGCTTGTGATGCCGGTTGCCCTGATACTGAAGAATATTTGGAAATAAAATCGGTTGTGGCTATTGATACGATTCTTTCTAATAGGCATTCTTACAGCAATTGTAGTTCGGACAAATGTACTTCTTATGAAATTCCGTTTCAACATGGATATAAAGACACCATATCTTTGAGTGTGGTTGTCTTAGGCGATACTTTGGATTATGTTGTAAGTGGAAAGGATTTGAACAATACATATATTGTTATTGATACTGTGGAAACGCCATGTGATTCTTCTTATAGAACTATTTCAGAAAGAGGCTCAGATCATTATAGGGTGGATTCAAAAGGACTTTATTCATGCGTGTTTTATTTTGAACCCGGTTGTCCGTGATTTGACAAGGGCAATGAAAGTAGCAGAGATTGATACGATTCTTTTTGATAGGTATTCTTAAAACGATTATGGCTAAACTTTTTAGCAAATGCCTTGGAAAGATTGTCCTGATGGCCGCAGCGGTACTGTGGGCCGGTTGTGACGATTCCGAAAGGAATGATGGTTCTGCCAAGCAGGATAGTTTAAAATTAAAACGTTCTGCTAAAGTTTTTGTGGCGAAGGCCGTCGCGGACCCTGGAACAATGGATAGTGTTATATCGGCAGGCTTGCTTTATGGTTCTCCTGGAGGAAGCTTGCTAGAGGAACGGGGGGTGGCAATTGTTCCGGCTAAAAGTGAAATTATCCTTTCGGAGAATAGTTCCCTTGATAGTGAAAAAATATTAAAGATTATTTGTGAAAGGATTGATGGGTATTTACTACATCGTTATAATACTTATCTTGTCCGTACTTATCGTTTTTATCAGCGATTGTTTAATGGTGAAATAATTTTAAGGTTGACTATTGCTGCGAATGGTTCGGTTGAAAAAATCCAAATTGTATCTTCAACAACGGGTTATGAGGAGTTTGATGAAAGTATTCAAAGAGCTGTAAGTCGCTGGAAATTCCCGAAGGTAAAATCTGGCGAGACTGTTGCGACGTTCCCAATCAGGTTTTACGAGTATGCGGTGACTTTCCCCTCGTTACAGTCTAAATAATGTACTATGTCCCTTCTTCTAGCCCTTCTTTTTCTTGCGCTTTTTATAAGTGCGATTGTCCGCGGACAGTTCTCTTACGGCAAGGCGGATTACAGTTTCCGGGATCATCCGGTGCAGTTCGTAATCGTGCTTGTGTTCATCTTGGGCGTGTCGGCGCTTTGCTTTTACCGTTTTCTTGTGGAAATGGAATTCTTGCGGTAAATTTCTACATTTGGGCGCGCTATGCTCCAAAAGAAATCCCTCATCGTGTTTGACCTGGACGGCACGCTGTTCAATACTCTCGGCGACCTTGCCGTGGCGGTGAACTATGCGCTGCGCCACTTTGGCCTGCCGGAACATGACGAACAGCGGGTGCGGACCTTTATCGGGAACGGCTCCATGAAGCTGATCGAGCGGAGTATGGGGGAGGCGGCCCTCCCGGAAAACATTGCCCGCACGGGCGTTACAGTCGAAATGGTCCACAAGGTCTATTCGGATTTTTACTGGGAACACTGCACCGAGCGCACGCTCCCGAATCCGGGCGTTGTTGAATTCTTGCGCAGTACGACTGCCCGCGTGGCCATGCTTACCAACAAGCCGGAGCGCCCGACATTCAAGCTGCTGGAGCATTTTGGACTTCGCGACCGCTTTGAATTCGTACTCTGCGGCGACACCACGCCCGAACGCAAGCCCAGCCCCGCGGGTCTCTTGAAAATCATGGAATCCGCGGGGGTTTCTCCCGCCGAAACGGTCATGGTGGGTGACGACCAGCCCGACATTCTGGCCGCCCGCAATGCCGGCGTTGACTGCGTTACGTTGTTCTGCGGGTTCGGAAAGCCGGTGAACTTGCTTCCGCTAAAGCCAGAAAACATTGTCCAGAGCTACGAAGAACTCTGGACGCTTCTAAAAAATATTACCGAAAACGGCTAGGATTATTCCAGGTCCAATTCGTTCTGTATGGCGTTTTCCATACAAAGTAGTTTACGTTTCAGGTCTGTGCCGAGGGCGTAACCGCCGATTCCTTTGTGGCGGCTCACGACCCGATGGCAAGGAACAACCACCTGCAGAGGGTTCCCGTGGAGGGCGTTGCCTACAGACCGCTCAGCATGGGGGTGACCGATAGCTTCGGCAATTTCCTTGTAGGTTCGCGTCTCCCCGTAGGGAATGTTCCGCGTCGCTTCCAGCACCTTCGTCTGGAACTCTGTGCCGTAAATTTTTATGGGAATGGTGAATTTCTTGATTTTCCCGGCCAGGTAGAGGTTCAGTTCCCGCCTGGCCTGCTGATAGACCTGGGCGTTTCTCCCGCGGACCTTTCCGACCGCCTCGGGTTCGGCATAGGCGCAGGCCTTGAGACTGCTGGCCGTTTTTCCGCCCTGGAATTTGAGGCCGCAGAGCTTGATTCCGTCAAAGACAAAAGTCCACTCGCCCCACACGTTGCGGTGGTGGACCTGAATAAATCTGGAATCGTCGAAATTCACCCCATAAATATATATCCTTGCCGCCTGAGTGCGAAATGGGTGGCCCCTGAATCAGTGAAATTGCTATATTATGCCCGTTAAAATCTTTAACAAGGATAAATAATGCGTTCTTTTAAGTTGATTTCTCGTGGTATGGCCGCAGTCCTGCTTATGGCTGCCGTGGCCTCTGCCCAGTTGATGAATGGCAAGAGCTTTGACGTGATTCGCGTGGAAAAGGTGGGCATTTCGGGTGGCAAGATCGATAGCCTTGCCCAGATGCTGGGTGCCCAGCAGTTCCGTGGCAAGAAACTGACTGACGAGATGATGACCCAGCTGCGCTATGCGGTAATCGACAACCTGGTTGGCCAGGAACTGGTCAAGCTGGAATGCAAGAAGCAGGGAATTAAGGTTTCTGCCGCCAAGGTGGACAGTGTTTCTGCCCTTTTCAAGGCGCAGTTCCCTAGCGATGCCGCCTTCCAGGCCGAACTGAAAAAGTCCAACACCACCATGGCCCAGTTCAAAGAAAAGATCGAAGACCAGCTGAAGAGCGAAGTCTTGCTTGAAAAGAAGGTGCCTTATCCGGCAGAACCCACCGAAAAGCAGCGCCAGGCTTTCTGGGAACTGAACAAGTCCAAGGCCTCCATTAACGATACCGTGAGCGGCGCCCGCATCTTTGTGAGCACCAAGGGCAAGAAGGCCCAGGAAATTAGCGATGCCAAGGATATGCTAAAGGGACTTGCCGCCCAGGTCCGTAGCAAGAAGGCCACCTTTGCCCAGCTGGCCGCCATTTATAGCGACGACCCCGAAGCCAAGAAGACCGGCGGTGTCATGAACAAGTTTATTGCCAAGTCCAAGGGAGATGCCTACGTGAAGGCCATTGCCAAGATGAACGTGGGTGACATTTCCGACATCATCACCGAAAAAGACGGCATCAGCATCTTCATGCTGACCGAGAAGAATGACGGCAAGTACGAAAGCTACAAGCACCAGATTGACTACATTCTGCGGGTGCAGGCCGAACAGGACCGCCAGATGCAGCTGAAGGCCTATCTGGACGGACTTGGAAAGGTTTACAAGGTCCAGTACCTGGACAAGAAGTACACTCCTCCCGAGGCCATCGGAGCGAAGTAGAGTCTAGAAATTAGAGACTAGGATCTAGTGATGAAAGTCGCGCACGCTTTGCGTCTATATCGGATGGCGAAGCCATGATGCTTGCCTCTAGCCCCTAGCCTCTAGATCCTAACCACTAAAGTTTAATGTCTATGTTCCAAACTACACACACCGGGCTTATTGAACTGCGCTCTCGCATAGACAAGCTCTGGGGGTATCTTTGACTTAGAGGCAAAGACCGAAGAGCTTTACGTGCTGGAAAAGGATTCCAGCGACCCGAACCTCTGGAACGACCAGGAAAAAGCACAGTCCATGATGAAAAAAATAGGGAACCTGCGTTCCCTGTTGGACGGCTGGAAAGAAGTTTCCCAGACCTGCAACGACCTGGCCGAGCTTTACGAAATGTCCAAGGACGAAAACTCCGCCGAGCTTACGGCCAGCATCGAGGCGGACGTTGCCGCCCTGAAGGCCCGCATCGAGGAGATGGAATTCAAGAAGATGCTGAACGGGCCAGACGACGCCTGCAGCTGCCTCATGTCTATACATCCGGGCGCAGGTGGCACCGAATCGCAAGACTGGGCCCTGATGCTGTTCCGCATGTACACCCACTTCTTTGAGCGGGAAAAGATGGACTTCAAGGTGGTTGACTTTCAGGAGGCCGAAGACGCGGGCCTCAAGAGTGCCACCATCGAGGTGACCTGCGAAAACGCATACGGATTGTTGCGTTCTGAAATTGGCGTGCACCGCCTGGTGCGCATTAGTCCCTTTGACGCCAACGCGCGCCGCCACACCAGCTTTACCGCCGTGTACCTTTACCCAGAACACGAAGACGTGGACTTTGATTTGGACATGTCGGATGTGCGTGTGGACACCTACCGCAGTAGCGGTGCCGGTGGCCAGTACATCAACAAGACGGACTCCGCCGTGCGCATGACCCACTTGCCTACGGGCATTATGGCCAGCTGCCAGACGGAACGCAGCCAGATCCAGAACCGCGAGACCTGCTACAAGATGC
>CAMHOW010000064.1 GCA_946186895.1 uncultured Fibrobacter sp. | reverse complement strand
TGTCGCCGATGGTACTTGGCCTCCGGGCCCGGGAGAGTAGGTCGCTGCAGGATTCACGCCCCCTTGGACGTAAACGTCCGAGGGGGCTTTTTTTATGCCCGCTTCACTCCGTTCCGCTCTCGCGACCACGACTCGTCAATACGAGTCGCTTGTCGCTCACGCCCCTTGCTGTAAACAGCGAGGGGGCTTTTTTTATACCCGGAAAATTTGTTTCATTTACTGTTTTTTACAATAACATTCGTTATTTTACTAGGAATTTCGTAGGGTTTTATTTATCTTTTAGCGGGGATTAAAAATTTGTGGGATGTGTTATGGGGAAAAAGCTTTTTGCTTTGTTCTTATTAGTGGCTGTGGCTTGCTCGTTTGCAAGTTTGACTTTGCATATTCAGTCACCATGGCGTGATGACGCCTCCAAGTCTGGGTATTTTCTACATATTCTTGGTTCGACAACCAGCTACAATGCCATGTTCGGGAGTACTTCGCCCACAATCATGACGGACGAGGGGAACGGCTGGTTCAGCTTTACCTGGAACAAGAACGTGTCCGACTTTCAGGACTGGGAATCCTTTACGGTAAGTATTTACCCGAATACCACAGACCAGAATTACAATAACAATAATGGTGAACAGTGGAAGGCCGGTGGCGAATTCAAGATGGGTCCACTGTTCGGCACCGATGTTGAAGTGTGGCTTTATACGAGCACTACCGACAAGAGCTACACCAAGTCCTTCATTGCTCCCGGATCCAAGATGGTGTGGTTCAAAAGCCCGTGGGGTAACAAGGCTGTTCCCGATTTGGTGTTTGGCAAAGATACCGTGATGATGCGTTTCCAGGTAGATGACAAATCTAAATGCGGTTGGTTCTACGGGGCTCTTTCGCCCGCGGTTTTGAAGCGCAATCCTACGCAGTCGGGATATTTTATACGGCACTTGGCTCCCTATATGTCGGTTCCTGCAAAGGGACTTGTGGAATTTCGTAATCATCTGGCTTCCCATGATTCTGTTTTTGTAGATGGAACTGCGGCAACACTCAATGTTACTTACACTCTAGGTAGCCTCGGTACGTGTTTTGATTCCACAAGAACCTTGCATATTTACCATCCGTGGCGGACCAATACGAGTTATCGGGATAGCGCGGTTTATATTTCCATCGGGAACAATATTCTGAACAACCCGACGGCAACTACTAATGAAGGTGAATATCCGTATTGGTATCACTACAATTTTACCAATGCGACAGTGTCATCTTCGCAGTGGAATTCTTCGATGGCGGTATTTAACATTTATCGTCGTCAAAATGAATGGCCGCAAGTCACCTATTTTGAAGATTCTAACCGTCCATTGGCTTCGGTCTTTTTCCCTACAGGTGTTTACGAATCCTGGCTCTATACAGCAAGCAATGGAAAATTGGACTTGCTGTTTACCCCTCCAGAACCAAAGACCATTAGACTCATGAGTCCCTGGGACAACATGACGCCCGCAATGATTATTGAAAACGATACGATCAAGATGGGCCCGGTGGGTACAAACCTGTATGACTCTACCCAGACAGATACTTGCGGCTGGTACCAGGCGACCTATTATAAGCATACTGACAATTGGGATGTTCATTTCAAGCAGACTTTTGGCCTGGACAATTACAGCCTAGAAGGTATCATGGGTGAGGGCAAGGGGCTTGGAACTCCGATAGAATTAGATTCCATGGTGGCGTTGCACGATACCGTTTGGATTTATCCGTATCCTTTATCAAGTAGCGGCCCCAAGTTCAGCGAAAAATTCCCGGGACGCTTGGGAATATGCCCAACTCTAAAGATTTCTGCCATGGTGTTGGACTGGGCCGGTGAATCTTTCCATGACAGCATAGATGTGGATTTTGGTCATATTTACAACGGTAACCCGTATACGACGATCTGGGAAAAGAATCAGAATGGCAAACTGGATTCGATCAAGACCTGTGGCGGTCTTGCACAAGGGATGGTAAAGAATACTCTAGTAGATGGACACCCGGTTCGTGTGGATTCAACTGATTTTCCATGGGCGATATGTTCTGCCGCTCACGAGATTGAACGTTGGTTTATACCCGAGGTGGTGGCCACCGACAAGAACGGTAAGAAATACACCAACGCAGTGTGTCGCGATATTGACTTGAAGCTTGATGAGGAGGGCTTCTGGCTTGCCGATATCACGAACCCTAACGATTGTAACGATCCTGTCAATCCCGGTTTCTACCCGATAGACGATTTGGAATATCTGGATTCGGCAAAGACAGTCAAGAATCCAAAATATGATCATGATGTGGATGGCTGTAAGCATAACTACAGTTTCTCAATGAAAATAACGGCGAGTTTCAAGTATATCAAGGGGCAGTATTTTGAGTTCCGCGGTGACGATGACGTGTGGGTGTACATCAACAACAAGCTAGTGGTGGATATTGGCGGCTGCCACAACCCCGAAGAAGGGGCCGTGAACCTGGACACCCTTAAACTCACCGAAGGCGAAGAATACCCGTTCCATATTTTCTTCTCGGAGCGCAATGCTACAGGTTCCAATTTCAAGATGCGCACGTCTATCAATTTGCAGACGCAGAAAACTTATTTCCCGGTAGAAAAGAAAAATGATAAGGGCGTTATCGAATATGAACTGCTGCAGTTGTTGATGGACGAATCTCTCAGTTGTGATGTGTCCAGTATTACAAAAATAGATACAACCGTTGCACAATCTATTTTCCGCTTGACCGGTGGGAACTTGCCCATGGAAGGAATGCTGTTGGATCCTGGGCTTAATTATGGCGGTATCTATATCAACGAGAATATGGCAGGGTTCTGGGTAGATACGAGCGCTTTTGTGAATTCCAGGACTCTTGCCCCAGGAAATTATGTGCTTACATGTTACTTGGCATCTGATGTGACGCAGAAGCAGATAATCAAGTTTACGGTGCCGGAATATCCCTTGCCAAACATTGCTTTTGTGAATGTTTTCCATTTGTCGGACTCCTTGTTCATGGATTCTAAGGGGCTTACCTTGCGAGGTGATTCGCTTGGTGCCGAAGGTCGCAAAAATGACACGTTATGGGCGTTTGCCGCCTACCCTGATACGGTGCCTTTGCAGATAGCGCTACTTTTTGGAAATACTCCCTGTGGCCAAATGGAAGATTTGACCAAGGTAAACTGCAAGGAAAAGATTGTTTTCCATTCGGATTTCCCGATTAGCTTTATGGATGAAAAATTCCAGTGGGTCGATACCTTAGAAACAGATTCGCTGGGCTATGCAAAGTTTTATGTTGTTGGTGATTCGGCAACGGTTGACGCCTACTTTACCATATCCGGGCCGGGAATCGGAAATCAACTTGTATGGCGTGAGATTCATTTCAAGGAACCCCCTGTGCCTATAGTGAAAAAGTCCCAGATGTTCGACGTAGATGGTAACGGGATACCGGATAGTTTGGTGATGTGCTTTAGCAAACCCTTCGAAGATGTGGTTCCCGATACATTGAAATGGATTTTTGGCGGCGAAGAAGAGCATAAAATAGCCGATATGAAAAATATATGGCCCTTGGTGAAGAAGGATTCCATTTTGGTACTTTACGATAAAAATGGCTTGCGTAAGGATATCTTCACGGGGGTAACGGATCAGGTATATTCTGGAACACTGAATTATCATTATACCTATATCGATGAAGATTCTGGTGACGAGGTTAAGCTCATATTGAGGGCAAGTATCGAAGATAAGGTTGCCCCTGTCATACGGAGTGCTATTGTGCAGACCGTGACAGACAATAGCAGTATGGTGGTTATAAACATGAGTGAAGGCTCTAGTATAGAGAAGGTGAACCCAGAATCAACGTTTGTGTTCTTTAGAGGCCAGAGAAATTATATGGATTCCTTGAATATCTCTGGAGCTGATATTCGCGGTAACGGAAACGTGGTGAAGATTTATTTCCAAAGGTCTTCTGCCGGAAATTTGCCGATGGTTGGTGATTCTGTTAGACTTGTACCAGGTGTTTTTGAGGACCGTAGTGGGAATAAAGCTCATCAGAATAACCCTAAAGTTCGTATTGAAGGGGAGCAGCGTACAGAAATTAAGTCTCCTGGCGTGATTACTATCCCGAAGGATCTTGAAAAGTGGCCCTACAAGGAGCCTATTGTTGCTGTTTCCATGCCAACAGATATGTCTGTCCATGATGTAATAGACAGCCTTGGAATGCCTGGATTCCTATTAAACTTCAATATGGGAGAATTGGCTACGACTGTTGTTGCAAATTTGTCTAGCAGTGCCAATTTGGATTCGGCCCTTTCCTTGATAAAGATGGAATGGGAAGGATACTATTTCTCCCATTTGGGTGGATTTGTGAACAAGGCGAAGGGAGCGGTCCGCTGTAACGACTCGACGGTGTTCTACAATGCGTCAAATCCGGAAAAGTCGAATTGCTTTGACAATCCTGGCAATATTTTCTTTGAGTGGAATGCCCGAAGTGAGAATGGTCGGTTAGTAGGAACAGGCCCGTATATTTCCAAAATCAAGGTGAAAATCTATAACGGCAAGTCTGTTGAAGGCAAGAACGAAGATATCTATACCCTAGGCATCCGCCGCGGGAAATAAACGCCTCGTACCGACGTGATATAGGGAATGTAAAGTAAAATTATCGTAAAGCGCTTTGCATTCGTTATTTTGTTTACAAAAACATACAATGCCCTGCTAGGAATTTCGCAGGGTTTTATATATTTTTCTTGCGGGGATTAATCAAACATGAGGGGGCGTTATGGGGAAAAAGCTTTTTGCTTTGTTTTTCTTGTTGGCTTCGGCTTGCTCCTTCGCAAGCTTGACCCTGCATATTCAATCTCCTTGGCGTGATGACGCTACCAAGACGGGTTACGTCCCGCATATCATTGGCGGAACCACAAACTATACTGCTGAATTCGGGGCTTCTTCGAAGACCATCATGACCGACGAGGGTGATGGCTGGTTCAGCTATACCTGGAGCAAGGACATTTCTGGATTTCAGGACTGGGACAACTTTGAAATAGCCATCTACCCCAATACCCCAAACAGCACCGGTGAAAAATGGACCGAGGCCGGAAAGATTAGCATTGTTTCTTTCTTTGGTGTAGAAAAAGAGCTTTGGCTCTACACGAATACGAAGGACATGTCGTATACCGTATCTTTTATTGCTCCGGGCTCCAAGATGGTTTGGTTCAAGAGCCCCTGGGGCAACAAGGCCCTGCCCGACATGGTTCTTGGCCGCGATACCGTGATGATGCGTTTCGAGATGGATGACAAATCTAAATGTGGCTGGTTCTATGGAGCGCTCTCGCCAGAAGTCATGAAGCGCAATCCCCTGCAGTCCGCTTACTTTATCCGCCACTTGACTCCCTACATGTCGGTTCCGGAGAAGGGACTTGTGGAACTGGGCGCATACCTGTCTTCCCATGATTCCATCTTTGTAGATGGAACGGTCGCTACACCGAAAATTACCGAGACCATCGGGACTCTCGGGGCCTGTTTCGATTCTACCCGCGTGTTGCATGTCCAGCACCCCTGGCGTTCAAATACTAGCTACCGCGACAGGGAAATCTACATCAAGGTTGACGGAAACGTAAAGAATGGCAGGACTAGCCTTAGCCAGTACACGGCCATGAGCAATAGGGGCGAGTATCCTTACTGGTATAAATATTCCTTTACCCCTGCTACGGTGGCATCGGCGGAATGGAATTCTATGTCGGCATTGGTCAATATCAGGCGTTATGGAAACTGGCCGGAAGTGGCGTACTTCGCAGACAACCAGAGACCCCTGGCTTCGTCGTTGTTCCCCCAGGGTGTTTACGAAACCTGGCTCTACACTAGCAGTAACGGAAAGCTCGATATAGTGTTTACCCCGCAGGAACCCAAGGTGATTCGCATGATGAGTCCCTGGGACGACATGACGCCCTCTATGATTGTAGATGACGATACGGTCAAGATGGCCCCCGTGGGAACAGACAAGTACGATACGGCTCAGACAGATACTTGCGGCTGGTACACGGTCACTTATTACAAGCACGTGGATAAATGGGATGTCCATTTCAAGCAGACTTTCGGATTCGATAATTACAGCCTAGAAGGAACTATGGGCGAGGGCTTAGGCCTCGGCACGCCTATTTCTCTGGATTCCATGATGGCGTTGCACGATACGGTCTGGGTTTATCCGTACCCTATGTCCAATAGTCCTCCTATGTTCAGTGAAAAGTTCCCTGGACGCTTGGGGATTTGTCCCACTATGAAGATTTCGGCTATGGTGGTGGACTGGGCCGGTGAATCTTACCCTGACAGCGTCGACGTGGACTTTGGCGGAATCGGTAGTGGTAACGCTTATACCACGGTGACATACACAAACTCTGCAGGGAAACTTGTTACAAATAAGAGCTGCAGTAGCGCGAAGGGCATGGTGCAGAGCACGTTGGTGAACGGCAACCCCGCCCGCGTAGATTCTGCGTTGTATCCCTGGGACAAGTGCTCGGCGGCCCACGAGATTGAACGCTGGTTTGTGCCCGAGGTGGTGGCTACAGATGCCAAGGGCAAGAAATATACCAATGCGGTTTGTCGCGATATTGACCTGAAGCTTGATGAAGAAGGTTTCTGGCTTGCCGACATTACGAATAACCAAGGCAACTGTAATGATCCTGTGAATCCCGGCTTTTTCCCCATTGACGACCTGGAGTATCTGGATTCTGCAAAGACTGTTAAGAACCCGAAATTTGACTGGGGTGCCAGTGGTTGCAAACACAACTACAGTTTCGCCATGAAAATTTCTGCCCAGTTTAAGTATATCAAGGGCCAGTATTTTGAATTCCGTGGCGATGACGATGTGTGGGTATTCATCAATAACCGTTTGGTGGTGGATATCGGTGGTTGCCATAATCCGGAAGAGGGAGCCGTGAACCTGGATACCCTGGGACTGACCGAGGGTGAGGAATATCCGTTCCACATCTTCTTCTCGGAAAGACAGGTGATAGGTTCCAACTTCAAGATGCGCACCTCCATCAACCTGCAGACCCAAAAGACATACTTCTCCGAAAGAAAGAAACGTACAGATGGAATCATTCAGTATGATTTGAAGCAGATTTTAGTTGACGAGGCCCTGAGTTGCGATGTTTCTGCCGGGGCCAAGAAGGATACCACTCTTGCCCAGTCTACTTTCCGCCTGGTGGGCGGCAACCTGCCTATGGGCGGCGTGTTCCTGAATCCGGGTATAAATTTCGGTGGAATCAATATCAACGAAACCATGACGGGCTTTACCATCGACACCACAGCCTTCGTGAATTCTAGGGCTCTGAGCCCCGGTAGGTACGTGCTGTATTGTCACTTGGCTTCGGATCAGAGCCAGTGGCAGATAATCGTGTTTGTGGTGCCAGAATATCCTCTGCCCAATATCGGATTTATAGACGTGTTCCACCTGTCGGATTCTCTGCTGCTTGACCCCACGGGCATTACGCTGCGTGGCGATTCCTTGGGAGCTAACGGTGGCATAAATGATACCCTCTGGGCTTATGCAGTTTACCCCGATACGATCCCGCTACAGGTGGCCCTGCTCTTTGGGCAGACTCCCTGCGGCAAGGTGCAGAGCGAAGGCAAGATCAACTGTAGTGAAAAGCTTGTCTTCAAGACAAAGTTCCCCATCAGTTTCTTGGATGAGAAATTCCAGCTGATAGATACCCTGGTCACGGATTCCATGGGTTATGCCAAGTTCTACGTTACCGGCGACACGGCGATGGTCAATGCCTCGTTTACCATTTGGGGAACAGGCGTTGCAAACGAGCTTGTGTGGAAGGAGATCCATTTCAAGGAACCCCCTGTACCTATCGTGAAGAAGTCGCAGATGTTCGATGTCGACGGAAACGGTATCCCGGATAGTCTGGTGATGTATTTCAGCAAGCATTTCGAAGACGTAGTTCCCGACACCCTAAAGTGGATCTTTGGTGGCGACGAAGAACATAAGGTCTCTGGCATGAACGCCGTGTGGCCTCTGGTAAAGAAGGATTCTATCCTGGTGCTGTACGACAAGAAGGGCCTGCGGAAAGACATCTTTACTGGGCTTGCCGACAAGGTCTATACGGGTTCTCTGAACTATCACTATAGTTACATCGACAAGGATTCCGCTGAAGAAGTCAAGCTGATGTTGCGTGCCTCTATCGAAGACAAGGTGGCACCCGTTATACAGAGTGCCGTTGTGCAGACGGTCAACAAGAACAGCAGTATGGTGGTTATCAATCTGAGCGAAGGCTCCGATATGGAAAAGATTGATTACGAATCCACGTTCATATTCTTTAGGGGCACCAGGAACTTCATGGATTCTCTGAAGATTGCCGGTGGCGATGTCCGTGGCGATCGAGATGTAGTGAAGGTTTATTTCCAGCGGTCCGAAGCAGGGGTCTTGCCGATGGTGGGCGATTCTGTAAGGCTTGCACCTGGAATCTTTACAGACCGCAACGGAAACAAGGCTCACCAGAAGAATCCCAAGGTCCGTATCATTGGTCAGCAGCGTACCGAAATTCAGCCTCCGGGCGTGGTAACCATTCCGAAGGATCCTGAAAAGTGGCCCTACAAGGAATCCATTGTGGCCCTTGCCGTGCCTACGGACATGACTATCCGAGATGTGATTGACAGCTTGGGTATGCCTGGATTCCTGTTGAGTTACGACTTGGGTGAGTTGGCGACGACGGTGCTTGCAAGCTTGCCGGAAGGTGCCGATAAGGATTCCGCCCTTGCCGAGATTAAGATCAAGTGGGAAGGCCATTACTTCTCGCACCTGGGAAGCTTTGTGAACAGGGTGTCGGGAACCATCCGCTGTAATGACTCGACGGTGTACTACAATGCGGCTGACCCGAAACGGTCCAATTGCATTGAAAACCCGGGTAACATCTTCTTCGAATGGAACTCCCGTAGCGAAAACGGACGCCTGGTTGGGACCGGTCCGTATATCTACAAGCTCAGGGTGAAAGTCTATAACGGCAAGTCTGTCGAAGGCAAGAACGAAGACGTCTATACCCTAGGCATCCGCCGCGGGAAGTAAGGATAGGCGCGAACGGCCCCGTTAAATCGGATATTTATCCTTCGCGGATTCCAACTCAGCGCTGGTCTTTTCCCAGGCCTCGTAAAGGCTGTCTACAGCCTTCTTGTTGTCATCCATGTCTTTCGCGATGGCGGTGATGGCGTTGCCGTCTCCGGATTCCGAGGCGGCTACCAGTTTTGCCTCTAGTTCACCGCCCAGGGCTTCGGCCTTTGCAATGTCGGCTTCGATCTGTGCGAGTTTTTTCTCGAGAGGCTTGATGACCTTGGAACGTTCGGCGATATAGTCGGCGCGGGCCTTGCGGTCTTCTTTGGCGCGGGGGGCGGCGTTACCTGCGGCATTGTTTCCGCCGTCGGTTTGGACGTCGATGTTGGAAACCTTGATGTTTGCCGATTCCGTTCCGCCAGGTTTCTTTTCAGAGGCCCAGCCCACCTTTTCCAGGAAGTCGGCGTAGGAGCCTTCGAAGATGCGGCACTTTCCGCCGTCGAACACCACGAGCCTTGTAGCGAAGGCATGCAAGAGTTCCTCGTCGTGGGTGACCACCAGGGCAGTACCCTCGTAGTCTTCCAGAGCGTCAATCAGGCTTTCGATGCTTTCCATGTCCAGGTGGTTCGTCGGTTCGTCCAGCAGCAGCATGTTGCAGGCGCTGGCCAGAATCTTTCCGAGAAGCACGCGGCTCCGTTCGCCACCGCTCAAGACTTTTACTTTTTTGAGAGCCGCATCGCCGCTGAACATCATGAGCCCCGCAAGTCCGCGAGCGCGGCTCTTCTGCGACACCTCTTCGATCGCGGTGGCGATTTCTTCTTCTACGGTGTTGTCCAGGTTCAGGCGGTTGATGT
The DNA here is from genome assembly GCA_946186895.1 of uncultured Fibrobacter sp. Classification (GTDB taxonomy): domain Bacteria; phylum Fibrobacterota; class Fibrobacteria; order Fibrobacterales; family Fibrobacteraceae; genus Fibrobacter. The sequence continues at coordinate 3,762 of CAMHOW010000064.1, read as the reverse complement.
TCGTCTGGCCGAAATAATTGATCTGTAAATTCGGGTTGTGGCTGATTTCGCCAGCGGTAGGTTGCAGTTCTTTTGCAATCAAATTCAGCAGTGTTGTTTTACCGCGCCCGTTGGGGCCTATGACTGCTATACGGTCGCCCTTGAACACTTCCATGGTCAGGTCGGTAATCAGTTCTGGCCCGCCGTCGTAGGCAAAAGACAGTCCCTTGATCTGGAGCATGCGTTTGCCCGGGAAAGGGGCCTCGGTAAAGCTGAAATCCAGGTTGCGTTCGTGGGTGAGCCGCTCGCCTGTGGCAAGCTTGGCCGCCGCCTTGATCTTGGATTGCACCATGGCGGCTTTGGCAGCCTTGTAGCGGAACCGTTCGATGACCTGTTCCAGCTGGGCCTTTTTCTTGGCCTCGTTCTCCTGGGTACGCTGGGCCACCTCTTCTTCTTCGGCGATGGTCTCCCGGAGCTTTTCCACCGTACCTTTCACTTTGCGGATCTTGTGACGGTGAATGCCTGCGGTATGAGTGCAGACCTCGTCCATAAAATGATGGTCGTGGGTAATCAGCAGAACTTCGCCCTTCCAGTTGCGTAGGAACCGACTGAGCCAACGCATAGAGACAATGTCCAGGTAGTTGGTGGGTTCATCTAGCAACAGCATGTCGGGCTCGCTTGCTAGAACCTTCGCTAGGTTCAGGCGAATCTGGAAACCGCCAGACAAAAGCATGGGGCTCTTGTGCATGGATTCTTCGTCAAAACCGAGACCAAACAAGATGGCCTCTACCTTGTGTTCTTCTAGCCAGCCGTCTTCGTTGGGCTTAAGCACGCTACAGGCTTCTTCGTGGACTGTGGCATGGGTAAAGTTCAGGTGCTGTTGCAAGTAGCCCAGAGTGTATTTCTTGGGAATGTCGATGGAGCCACCGTCAAGGCATTCTTGCCCGAGAATCATCTTGAACAGGGTGGACTTTCCGCAACCATTGCGGCCTACCAGGCCCACACGCTCGTGGTCACCCACAAGCAGGCTCGCCCCGTCCAAAAGTACCTGGACTCCGAAGGATTTGGTGACATTCTGTATCTGGATCACTGTCCAAAAATAGCAAAAAAGGGCATATATCCCAAATTTTACAAAAAAGTTTGTACCCTTTTGCCAAATTAGAAGTATCTTTACTTAATAGACATAACCAAAAGGTGGACCATGAAAAAGAGTACTTCTCTTGCAATGGCGATGGGTTGGGTGTTCTCGATCTCCGTTGCGGGTTCCGCTTACGCGCAGACCGTTGAGATCGGTACCTGGGCAGGCTTCCGCACGGCAGCTGTTTCTTTCACGTTCGACGATGGCCCACAAAGCGATATTGATGTCGCTTTGCCCATGTTCGAAAAGTACGGTTATAAGGCAACCTTCAATATCGTTACCAAATGGGCCGACGGTAATAATGACGGATTGATCAACTGGAGTGGAGTTCAGAAATTGGCCGCTGCTGGCCATGAAATCGCAAGCCATAGCGATAGCCATCCCCAAAATGGTGCTATGCCCTCTAGCGAGATTTCTACGTCAAAAGGAACGATCAATAAAAAGATTTCGCAGCCCTACGGCTGTGTTACACTTGCTTATCCGAACTGCAATACCCCGGGTGATGCTCAAGTTTTGCAGAATTATGTTGTCGGAAGAATTTGTAATGCAAGCTGGAGTGGCGGCTCTGATATTATGGGCAAGAACGGCCCTAGCAACTGGGCTGCAGTTCCTGCGATGATGACAGGCAATGAAGGCACCAGTGATTTTAAGGGCAATATGCAAAAAGCCGTTAATCAAGGCGGCTGGGTCGCGTTCCTCACGCATGGCTTCCAGGGCAAAACCAATGGGTGGGCAAGCTATTCTCCAACCGATTCTCTTGCTATGGATGGAGCCCTCAAATATGCCAAGGAAAATGACAGCAAAATTTGGGTTGCTCCCATGGGTTATGTAGCCATGTATATCAAGGAGCGTAATGCCAGCAAGGCTACGGCATCTACTAGCGGAAACTCCATTACCGTCAAGTTGACCCATAGCATTGCCGATGACATTTCCAAGTATGACTATCCCTTGTCACTCCGTGTACAGAATAGTGGCAATTGGACCGCTGCCAGCGGAACTCAGGGTGGCAAGTCTATTACGGCTACCATTAAGGATGGCTACATCTATTTCGATGCTGTCCCCAATGGCGGCGACATCGTAATCTCTAGTGGCGGAAGTTCTACTCCTACCAGTAGCTCTGCTACGCAGCCTACCTCTAGTAGCGCAAGCCAGCCTCAGCCGGGTTCTAGCGCTTCTACAGTTACTAGCGCCGCTAGCATCACCGTAGAAATGGAAGACTACATGCAGGGTGGCGAAGGAGTTGGATATAGCGACATCAATGGTGAAAGTGATAATACTGGCTACCGTACAGATGACGCAGGCGTTGTTGCTGTAGGAACTGGTCATGGTATTGGCTACACTATGGCCGGTGAATGGTTCAACTATTCTGTGGAAGCCGCTTGTGAAGGTGAGTACAGCGTGGTTGCCCGGGCCGCTACAGGAAATGCAAGCACCACTCGATTCTCGGTGTCTGTAGATAATGTTGCTGGCAGCGTGGCGGTAGATGTTCCGAGTACAGGTGACTGGAATACCTATACGGAAGTCGAAGGTACCGGAACCTTGAAGCTTAGCAAGGGGAAGAATGTGGTCAAGGTCAGTATTGACCAAAGCTATGTCAACGTGGACTGGATAAAGTTGACTTCTGGCAACGCCCAGTGCCCCAGCAATGTTACGCCGCAGTCTAGTGCTTCTAACGGCACCGTCAATAGCGCTTCTTCTAATCCCCAGAACCCGGGTGCGAACAATACTCCGGGAGGAGAAGCGCCTGAGGCCATCTACATGTCGGGCGATGTCCATTGGAACGCCTACTCTGGCAATGTTTACTGTCAGGTGTTCGATATGAAGGGTCAGCTGCTCAAGTCTGTATCTGTGCCGGCAAGCCAGAGTACCTCGACCCTGTGGAATGCGGCCGGTGCGGGCCTTTCTAAGGGCGTGTACATTATGCGCTACGGAAATAAGGACGTCATGCGGAGTGTTCGGGTCCGCAAGTAAGACTACCCGGTTGTAAAATACTATATTTGGCCCGCGATGTTGCGGGCCTTTTTCATTACGCTTTTGTTAGTTTCGGCTGGTTTCTGTCAGCTGATGCCCAAGCCTACATCGTCTGGATCCGATTCGATTCTGCTGAAGGAAAAGTCCATTCCCAAGGTTTACGTGGATGCCCCGGATTCCGGGAAAAATTCCGCACTGTCCGGCGCCACCGCCTCTATGGACAGCAGGGCATTCTCCAACGATTCTACAGTCGGTACGGTTATCGGCGTCGGCGCCGAGATTGTGGGGGATATGGTGAAGGGGATGCTTTCACCCACTTCGCCCGAAACAGAAGCGGTCGAGCTGGAACGCTCCAGACGGTAACTAGTTCTGAGTTCGGAATTCGGAATTATGAATTAGAATAGTCGCGGCGAAGCCGCCTAACTAAACAACTCTGAAATCTGAAATCCGAATTATCCCAAGTATTTTTCGCCACTTTCCACGCTCTGGTAAATGAGCGTATTGATGGTCATGGGGCCTACGCCACCGGGCACGGGAGTGTAGGCAGAAGCCACGTCGTCGAGGCCTTTCTCGATATCGCCCACGCCACCAGGATGGTAGCCGGCGTCTACCACGACGGCGCCCTGCTTGATCCATTCCTTCTTGATGAATTCCGGCTTGCCCACGGCACCCAC
>CAMHOW010000063.1 GCA_946186895.1 uncultured Fibrobacter sp. | reverse complement strand
ACGATAACCTTCGTGCAATGAAACGGACTCTTGTCAATTTCAATAGATTTGTTGATTATACGGGTGTGGCGGACAAATTGAAGCAAAAGAAGGAATTTGCACGTTTGTTCTTGGGAGATTTCATTTTATATCAATATGCTCAAGAAATCGGTGTTTTGGAGAAAAATCTTCTTTTTTCTTCGAAGTTAATCGCGGATGCGTCGGTGGCATACATTCATGGAACATATTCTAAGGAACGGGAACAAAAAGAAATCGTGGGTAATATTCCATCATTAAGAAATGCTTTAAAAGATGGGTCGTATGATGCGGATTGGTTTCCTATATGGAAAGAATGGATTGAATCGAATAGAGTTGATAAAGAAAAATTAAATCAGGTAATAGATAACTCTATTTGGTTTAATAAAAGAGATGATTATCTGTTAAATAGATTGTGCAATTGGAAAGAGTTGGACGATGAGTCGCTAAAAGAATGCATGGATGCTTATGAAAGAGAGAAAAACGCAGGGATTCGTAAACCCATATTATTAATCCATTTGTTTGATTCCTTGATGAGTTTATCAAAAAATGAGAATATTTTGACCACTCCGGAGGAATTGAAACGGAATATGATGGAGTATGTTGATCTACAATCTGAAAATCTAAATAGCGTAGATGGAGATGTATTGTCGATTAACCAACCCGAAAATGAAGAGACAACATCGTTTGGCAAATATGTCGCAGAAAAATTAAAATCAACAAAAGAAAGAATTCGTGAAGATTATTTGCCAAATTTTTTTGAAAAGATACAAAGTGATGATATTCAGAAATATGAGATGGGAAAACTTATGTTGGCCGGAAAAGATTCTACAGTGGATTGCTTGGAACTAAAAAAAGAGGATGCCGAGGCGTTTAAAAACTTAATTATGAAACAAGAACGTTATGAAGTCTGCGAGATGTCAAGATGTTTAAGGGTTAGGTACTTAAAGGACAAGACCTTGTCTCTTTTTACAAAAGAACATGAATTTGTTGATCAGTTATACGATTTATTAAAGGCTGAACGTAATGCAAGTCAACGACCGGTGCCTTTGAAGATGAATAACCTGCTTATTGTTTTAGAAGATATTGACTTGATTAGGAAAGAAAAAGGCGTTACAATACAGTCTTGAAAGAAAGTTTTTAAAACACTTGGACTTTTGCATTCTGCGTTAGGGATCGAAGCCCGAAGGGCCGGGAGGGCCGCTGGTGTCCCGCGCTCGGCCCTCTAGGCGGAAAAATTGCGGCTAGATTCCGGGTCAAGCCCGGAATGACGTGGGAGGGGGTATTGACTTTGGCATATTGTTTTTGTATATTGATATAGTGAACAAATGTGTATCTAATATGCCGTTTTTTGATTTTTCTGTTGACAATGGTGGCATTTTAAGCTATTTTATACCTATAAAATGGCAATTATTTAATAAAATGCCAAATTATAGTATTAGGTCGAACGGTATGAATGTGTCTGTGGTACTTGATGGATTCCCTTGCGGGGAGGTCTTCGACAAGGAGACCTTTCGGAGGGCTGTTCATGCGGTAGAACCGCAGTACTCGGAAACGGCCATTAATTGGCTCTTGGTATCCCTCCGCAAAAAGAATGTGCTGTCATCGGCGGGTGCTGGGAAATACTATATCGTTTTGGACCGGTCGGCGCAATCATCCTATGTGTATCCCCATTCCGCGGAATTCCTTGAAGTCGAGAACTGCATCGTGGCGAAATATCCGTCCGTCAGGTTTCAGATGTGGGAACTCATCCAGATGAATGACTTCGTCAGTCACCAGATTGCAAAGAACGTGATTTTTGTGGAGGTTGAGGGGCTATTGGTAGATTCGGTCTACGACGTGCTTCACGAGAGGTTCCCGTATGCCATGAATCGCCCTGACCTGGATCTTTTCTACAGGCAGCGTGCTCCTGCGACCGACATTGTTGTGCAACGGTTGGTGTCTGAGGCTCCGTCGCCTGCTAGCAACCATTCTTGTGTTTTGGAAAAGATTCTCGTGGACATCCTTTCGAAAAAGCTGTCGGGACAAATGATTGCGCGGAGTGAATATCCGTCGGTTTTCACGCAGGTTTTTCAAAAGTATGCTATCGACGAGACTCGCATGTTTCGTTATGCTAGGCGCCGCCACCTGTACGATGACTTGCGGCAGTTTATTGCGGAACGGACCGATATCAAGCTTAAGACTGTTTAGGTGGGGTAGGGGATGATAGCCAAGGAAGCCTATTCTCTCGAGCATATCCAGACTCTGCGCGAAAAATACGGGAAGGATCCCTCGCTGCTTGAACGAGTCCTGTTTGCTTTCGGCCTTTTGGAGGCGTTGGTCCGCGTAGGGATGCCCTTTGTCTTTAAGGGCGGAACATCTTTGATGCTCATTCTAGAACGTCCGCTGAGACTGTCGACCGACATCGACATTCTCGTTGAGCCTGGCACGGATGTGGATCGTTTTATCCGGGAGGCGTCAAAGTTGTTTCCGTTCAAGGCGTTCGAAGAGGATCGTCGGGTTGGAAAGAACAACATCGAAAAGCGGCACTTCCGATTTGTATACAGTTCGCCCTTGCGAAAAGAAGATTTCTTCATTATTCTCGATATTGTCTTTGCGGATAATCCGTACCATTTGGTGGAACGGTGTGAATTGCGCAGCGACTTGCTCCTTTTTGATGGCGCACCTGTATTGGTCTCGGTTCCGTCGGCGGAATGTATTTTGGGCGACAAACTGACGGCCTTTGCCCCGCATACTACCGGAATTCCTTTTGGCGTGGACAAGGAGCTTGAGATTGTGAAACAATTGTTCGATGTGTCGATGCTTGCGGAGCGTGTGCTTGATTGTCGTGCGTTGGCTGCCACCTATGACCGCGCTGTTGTGGATGAAATTGGATACCGTGATTTGACCATTACGCGTGACGATGTGCTCCGCGATACTATTCAGTCCTGTGCGTGCGTTGCTGGCAAGGGCGTTTATGACAAGGAGGAATATTCCCTTTTTCTGAGGGGGATCCGCGCTGTGGGTGGTCATGTGCTGTCTATGAAATACGGAGTCTCGATTGCAGCCGAACAGGCGTGCCGTGTGATGCATTTGGCTTCGTGTCTGTTGGCTAGACGTTCTTACGTACCGATTGTGTCTCCCGAGGACTATCTCCAAGAAAATATCGGCAAGACTCGCTACAAGAAACTTTCGTATATGCGAAACCAAAGTGCCGAAGCCTTTGCGCATGTTGTCGAAGCTCTGCGGAATCTTGGAGATGTTTAATCCATAGGTGCACTTTGTCTCCTGCATTACGCGTTAGGGATCGAAGCCCGAAGGGCCGGGAGGGCCGCTGGTGTCCCGCACTCGGCCCTCTAGGCGGAAAAATTGCGGCTAGATTCCGGGTCAAGCCCGGAATGACGTAGGAGTCGAGAGCAATGTCAGACTGCTTGCAGGCTAGCATTGCCGAGACGAACTAGTCATGCCCTGAAAGGGAATGACGTGGGAGGGGAAGCCGCAATTTTATGCCGCGAGAGCCCGCCCCTGCGCTGCAGGGAACGCCCGTGATTAGCGGGCTGTGCGCCTCTTGGCGATTTCTTCTTTGGATAGGCCAGAAATGAGCGAGATTTCGTCGTCGGAGTAGTTGCGGGCAAGCATTGCGTCGACCATTTCGAGTCGGGTCTCGATTCTTACCCCGGCTAACCGGCAGTCGATTTCTTCCTGAGCGATCATGTCCTTCTCCAAGGTTTGTAGGGTTGCGTCGTCCAAATTGTCGATACGGATTCGCTCCAGAGCCTCGTCGACGATGCTGCTTCCGAAGTTGGGGAGTTCTTCTCCGGTCCCGGCGTGTTTCAGCAGGTAGAGCCAGACGTCCGTGGGCGACTCGACTTCCTGTGGAGTCTTGTTAAAATTTGGAAGACTTACCATAATATACTTATTTTTCGGGAAAACGTTTTCCCGGATCCCGTTTCGCAGCGAATTTCTACTGTAAATGGACCATTCGTCTATGTAGTCCTTGCATAATTCAGGCATGTCGAAATCGCATATCCAGATGGAGATTGTCTCGGGGAGTTCGTACCGCCTGTATTCCTTCTCGTCTTTGCTCAGGGCCAGGAATTCCTTCGATTCTTCCATCTTTTGCTTGCTCTTGATAATCATGAACGCCTTGTAGAGGACCGTTCGGTCTATAAAGAACCCGTGTTCCGCCCTTTGCATCTCAATATCCAGCATTCGCCCGGAGCCGGTTGTTGCGAATATGTCCATTATAATCTTCCTGCTTTGCGGGACCCTGAATCGAGTGGCGTAGTTGAAGGCGTATTCGAGGCTCTTGATCTTGTCGTCGCCATGAAGGTCGAGGAGTCCGTCAAGAAAGTCCTTGAGAGCGTCTTCGCTGTTGAAGAATTCCTGAAAACCGGTGTCGTATTTAGGGTCGATGAACACCTTGCCGACTAGTTTTTCGGGAATGGGTTGCTTGCGGACGGGGCAAGGTCTTTTGTTTGGCTTGTTCATGTTTGTTCCTTTGTTTTTAGATTCAAAGGGCGAAATATATAAAGGGGAATGCTGAAAAACGTAAGAACGTCGAAAATGGCAAACAACTGTTGACAAAATGGACAAGATTTTACAAAGTGTCAACAATAGTTGCTAGATCCCGGGTCAAGCCCGGGATGACGTGGGAGAGTGAGGCCGGGATGGCATCGTAGTCTGAAGTGTTGCGGGGAATTCGTCTTAGTTGTCGTAATCTGGCTTGCGCTTTTGTTCGGATTAATGTATATTCCGCTAGAAGGTAAAACATGGCTACATCGAGCATAAAGAAGAACTTTAACGTGGTCGGGACCAGGCAACTGGAGTCCTTCGTTAAGGCTGTGGACCGCTCCCTGAAGGCCCCTGTTTCCGTCAGCCGCGTCAAGGCCGATGTTCTAAGCGGAGTTTACAGTTTGAGAAAACTCGCTCTACTTAGAAAGAAACATGGCTTCTGAATTTCAAGAAGACCCTTTTGCAACTGCTGAAGACGATTTGAAGTTAAGCAGAGCGCGTCCCTACGCAGCAGGGAACGCCCTGCAGTGCCGTTTTTAGCGAAATTTCGACGAAAAGGTGGGGATAATGTCAAATTCGTGGCAATTTCTAGAAAAAGATTGTCAAATTCGTGGCATTTTTATATATTGGGATTGTCGAATTTGTGGCTAAATGAGGTTAAAACATGCTGAAGCGGAAGTTCACGGAAACCCTAAACCAGTGGAAAATCACCAAAAAAAGGGAATGCCTGCTCGTAAACGGGGCTCGCCAGGTCGGCAAGACCTTCATTATAGATATCTTTGGCCGCGAAAACTACCAAAGCTATATCTACCTGAATCTGTTCAAGAACCCCGAATACAAGCAGATTTTTGAAGGGGGACTCGAGCCCACCGAGATATACAAGCGCATATCGTTACTCGTCAAGAATGTCAAGTTCATCGAGGGCGACACGCTCATCTTTATCGACGAAATCCAGGCCTGCAGCAAGGCGCGGACGGCCCTCAAGTTTCTTGCCATGGACGACAAATACGACATTATCGCATCCGGGTCATTGCTTGGGCTGCATTACAACAAACTGAACCAGGAGAATGCGAACGAGATTTCTATCCCTGTCGGTTACGAGCGCGAAGTCGAAATGCACTCTCTTGACTTCGAGGAATTCCTCTGGGCGACCGGCGTGAGTGAGAGCGCCATCGAAAACCTGAAGGAATATTACGAGCAAAAAAAAGCCCTGCCCGACAGTGTAAAGGATTTGTACCAGAACAAGCTCCGCGAATACCTGGTGGTGGGCGGCATGCCTGCCGTGGTGAACGCCTTCGTTGAAACATCGAACTTCCAGGAAGCGTTCAAGGTGCAGCAGAAAATTTTCAAGGCCTACGAGGACGATATCCAGCATTACGCGACCAACACGGAGAGGCCTAAGATCCGTGCCTGCTACTACTCGATTCCACGTCAGCTGGCCAAGGAATATTCAAAGTTCCAGTACAAGACTGTCGAGAAAAACGGTAGCGCGAAAAAATACGGCAACGCTTTGGATTGGCTGGTCGATGCGGGCTTGATCAAGCGGGTACACAACGTGAGCCTGCCCGAGATGCCGCTCAGGGCTTATGAGCAGCCGGAAAACTTCAAGGTTTACGTCACCGATGTCGGCCTTGCGACTCATCAGTTCGGTTTCGAGACGCAGTCGGCTCTTTTGCGTAAGGAGTTGAAGGGGCACGCCAAGGGCGGCATTTACGAGAACCTGATTTTCGACATTCTGCACAAGCGCGGCCTTGCGCTGAATTATTACAAGAACGGCGAGAATACGCAAGAAATAGAATTCGTATTTGAACGTTCCGGCGAAGTTGTCCCTGTGGAGGTCAAGTCGAGAAACGGACTGACTACATCGATGAACGAATTTATAAAAAGGTACAGTCCGACGTTCGCGATAAAGCTTATCGACGGGAATGTGGGCGTGGACGGCAACAAGGTGAGCCTGCCGCAGTTCATGGCGATGTTTTTGTAGCCGTTATGGGGTGTAGTTGTCACTTTGCGGCATGGAACGCCCGTAAGGCATTGATGTCAACTATAGTTGCTAGATCCCGGGTCAAGCCCGGGATGACGATGGAAAGTGAGGCCGGGATGACGTGGGAGAGTGAGGCCGGGATGACGTGGGAGAGTGAGGCCAGGATGACGAGGGTTTGGTCAAGACTTGAATGACGAAAAAATGTAGTCTTTTAGATAAAATTCCAAATATTTTACTAAAATACATGCAAAACTCTACAAAATAATGTATATTTAATACGTTATTGAAGGAGGCACCTATGGCTCAGGCTACAGTTTCCGCGCGTATTGACAAGGAAGATAAGGAGCGTTTTGACCGATTCTGCAACAACGTGGGGCTTTCCACGTCGTCGGCGATATATATGTTCATCAAGAACGTGGTCAATGAGCACAGACTCCCGTTCGAGGTGCGCGAACCGGGTGCGTTCTACAGCGCCAAGAACATGGAATACCTCAAGGGCGGTATCGATGAACTGAATTCCGGCAAGGTCGTGGTCAAGACCATGGAAGAGCTGGAGGCGATGGAGAATGGCTAAGATTGTCTTCTCAGAACGCGCGTGGAGCGAGTATGTCTCGTGGCAGAGCGAAGACAAGAAGATGATCAAGCGGATCAACCAGCTGCTGAAGGACGTTGGGCGTTCCCCCTTCGAGGGCATAGGGAAGCCCGAGGCACTTAGGGGCGACTTGAGTGGGTTCTGGAGTCGTCGGATAGATGACGTGAACCGGCTTGTCTATAGGGTCTCCGAAGGGGCAATTGAAATTCTTTCTTGCCGCGAACATTACTAAGTGTTTTTTTGGTAACCATTATGGATCAGCGAGCAGAAGACGAGAAGTATATGCGCATGGCGCTGCGCGAGGCGGAGCGGGCCTTTGATGAGGGGGAAATTCCCATCGGTTGCGTCATCGTGAAGGACGGTACGGTCATCGGTCGTGGGCACAACCAGGTGGAAATGCTGAAAGACGCCACGGCCCATGCCGAGATTTTGTCCATCGGCACCGCCTCGGGCAAGCTGGAAAACTGGCGGCTGGACGGGGCCACCCTGTATGTAACCCTGGAGCCTTGCCCCATGTGCGCGGGAGCTATCCTGAACAGCCGCATCGCCCGGGTGGTGTACGGTTCGCCGGATACCCGGTTCGGCGGTTGCGGCACCACGGTGGACGTGATTTCGGGGAACGCCCTGAAGCGCGACGTGAAGGTGGAGGGCGGCCTGCTTGCCGACGAGTGCCTGGGCCTTTTGAAGGCGTTTTTCCAGAAGATGCGCCTGGAGAAGGGCGACAGCGGCAATAAAGGTGATGTTGGCCCCAAAGCCAGCTAGGTTTTTATTATATTTGCGCCGAACAATGGAGATTTTATGTCTGATTTGAACCAGAAGATCAAGGAAGTGATTATCAAGGCCCTGGAGCTGGAAGATATCACCCCCGCAGATATCGTTGACGACGCACCCCTCTTTGGCGAAGGCGAGAACAGCCTGGGCCTCGACAGCATCGATGCCCTGGAACTGGGCATTGCCATCAAGGAGAACTTCGGCGTCTCCTTCTCGGTAGTGAACGAGGAGACCAAGAAGCACTTTGCCTCGGTCAACGCCCTGGCCGCCTACATCTCTGCCAATTCCCCTAGCTGATAAGGACTGAACATGGAAAAACAGGAAATTTTCGACAGAATCAAGAACGCCCTGGTCGAGGAATTCGACATGGACGCCTCCAAGCTTGTTCCCGAGGCTAGGCTTTACGAAGATTTGGAACTGGACAGCATCGACGCCGTGGACCTGATCGTGAAGCTCAAGTCTATGCTGCCCCGCAATATCGACCCCGAAGTGTTCAAGGCCGTGCGCACCCTGCAAGACGTGGTGGACGCCATCTACGGTCTGATTCACGAACCGGAATCCAGGTAATGAAATCCGTGGCGGGAAAGGTAATCTTTGCCGCTCTTTCGGTATTGTACCCGGCACTGGTCTTTTGCGGACTGGTGTTTTGGGATATTTCGCCGCGACGCCTGAGCCTGCTGCTCATTGGCCTTGCCTTCGTGTTGTTCTTCAACACGACCCAGGGCCGTAGGGGAGGCGCGCAAGAGGCGGGTGTGAAAGGTGCGCCGGGTGAGGCAGGTGTGAAAAGTGCGCCGGATGAGGCAGGTGTGAAAGGTGCGCCGGGCGCTGTCAAGGACTACGCCTTGGTGGTATTGATGCTCGCCTGCGGCGGTGTCTCTTTCTTTGCCGACAGCCTCTTGTTCCTGGAGTTTTACCCTGTGCTGGTGAGCCTCTCGCTGCTGGCATTTTTCGGCGTTTCACTTTGGAAAAAGCCCAGCTTCGCCTTCCGCATGGCCTGCCTGGGCGACCGTCGTGTGGCCACCTCGCCGGAACGGGCCTTCGTGGAGCGTTACTGCGACCGGGTGACTCTCGCCTGGTGTGGCTTTTTCGTGTTCAACGCCGCCGTGGCGTCTTTTACAGTTTTCGTAGGTGACGAGAAAATCTGGTCGCTGTACAACGGCCTAATCTCCTATATTTTAATCGGTATATTTTTTGCCGTAGAATTCATGGTTCGTAAAATGATGCAGAAAAAGATGCATTCCTATATTCCCGTGTGTGAGCTTCAGCGGGATTCCCGCCCGGCTGGCATGGTGGTCTGCTTTGACGGTGACTCCGTACGCACCTGGGCCGACTTTACCGACGACGTTTCCAAGGTGCGGCGTTACCTGGAAGAGCGTGAGAACGCCCCCTGGATTATCCACTGCGAGGATTCGTACTACTTTATGGTTGGCCTGCTGGCTATGCTGCAGGGTGGCCGTAAGGCCCTGGTGACGGCGAACCGCCAGGAGGCCTTTATCAAGGAGATCCAGAAGCCCGGCTACGGGTTCTTGACCGATGAGCCTTTTGCGGGGGCTACCCTGATTCAGGATGTGCTTCGTGATACTGAGTCTGATGGTCGCTGGAATACCTTCGACAAGAATTCTTCTGCCATGGTGATGTACACCTCTGGCACTACCGGCGAACCTAAGATGGTGCCCAAAATGTTCTGCCAGTTTGAGAATGAGCTTTTTGAGCTGGTGAAGGTCTTCGGGGACGGCTGGGTGAACCGCAAGGTCTACAGCACGGTGAACCACCATCACATTTACGGCCTGCTTTTCACGGTGCTGCTCCCTACGGCTACCGGGCTGCCTTACCGCAGACACCGCATCGATTACCCAAGCGAACTTGTGAGCCTCTCGGGGGAGGCGGCGGTGATTGCCTCCAGCCCTGCTTACCTAAAACGTTTGGCCGCCGATGCCGAACAGCCCATTCCTTTCAAGACTACGCCCATCATCTATTCTTCGGGAGGCCCTCTGCCAGAGGAAGTGGCCCGCAAGTGCGAAGGCATTACGGGCTACTGGACCACCGAAATCTACGGCAGTACGGAAACGGGTGGAATCGCTTATCGCCAGTCCAAGAACGGCCCCATCTGGACGCCCTTCGAGGTCTGCAAGATGAGCATCGGCGAAAACGACTGCCTGAACGTGAAGTCCAGCTACATTCTGGAGCCCGAAGGTTTTACCACCGGCGACCTGGTGGAAATCTACGACGACGGACGGTTCCTGTTGAAGGGCCGGGCCGATTCTATTGTGAAGATCGAGGAAAAGCGCATCTCGCTCCCCGAGGTAGAAGCCCGCCTGAAGCAGACGAACCTGGTGCAAGATGTTCGCGTGGTGCCTATGGTGGGTAAGCGTCAGTACCTGGCCGCCGCTATCGTGCTGAATGCCGAAGGCCGCGATAAGTTTAAGGATCAGCCCAAGCTTGAAATCAACAACTTCTTCAAGGCGCACTTGGCTCAGTATCTCGAGAACACGGTGACTCCCAAGAAATGGCGTTACCTGGAAGAGCTCCCTCAGGATACCCAGGGCAAAATCAAGATGCGCGATATCCAGGCTATGTTCAACCTCCCCGAATCCAAGAATTTCAAGATTTTGAAGATGCACCGTGAACCAGGCGCCCTTTCGCTGAAGCTTGTGTTCCCGGCGGACAGTGACTTTTATGACGGGCACTTTCCGGCATTCAAGTTGCTCCCGGCCATAGCCCAGGTGGACATGGTGGCTGTGTTTGCCCATGCTTTGCTGGAGACGCCCCGTGCGGTTCAGAAAATCCAGCGGACCAAGTTCAGCTACCCGGTGTTGCCCGATGCGGTGACCAATCTGGAAATGACTTACAAGGCCGAGAGCAACAAGGTGCTGTTCACCTACACTAACGAGGCCGGGCGTATGCTTTCTACCGGCACGCTTTTGATGCAGGCGGCTACATGAGAGAACTTGCAGACCTGAAATTTTGCGCCATAGTGCCGGTGTACAGGCATGAATCCACCACCCGCAAGGTGGCGGAAAGCCTTTCGGCCCAGGGACTTTCGGTTATTTTGGTAGATGACGGCAACGCTCCCGAGGGGCACGCCATCTTGGAGGCTGTGGCCAGTGAAGTGCCGAATACGGTGCTCGTGACCCGCGCCCAGAACGGTGGCAAGGGCGCGGCCGTGATAAGCGGGCTTGAAAAGGCCCACGAGTTGGGGTTTACCCACGCCCTGCAGATGGATGCCGACGGCCAGCACGATGCAGAGGCTATCCCCTTCTTTTTGAAGGCGGCCCGCAAGCACCCAGAAGACCTGATTGCGGGGTTCCCGCAGTATGATGCTAGCGTGCCCAAGGCTCGCGAGCAGGGTCGCAAGATTACCAACTTCTGGGTGGCCATCGAGACGCTCTCGAAGGACATTCCTGATTCCATGTGTGGTTTCCGGATCTATCCGGTAAAATCCACGATGCCCGTGGCAAAGAAACTGACCAGCTATCGCATGGGCTTTGACATCGAGATTCTGGTTCGCCTTTCTTGGGCGGGAGTCAAGATGCGCTTTTACCCCATCAAGGTCACTTACCCCGAAGACGGTGTTTCGAATTTCAGGGTTTTCGGGAGCAATGTTGAAATTTCCTGGACCCACACCAAACTCTGTACGGGAATGATTTTGCGCCTGCCCATGCTCCTTTGGCGCCGCCATAAGGCCAAGAAATAACCGTCATGGACGCCAGTAAGCAACAGTGGTTTGAATTGAAGGAAGTGGGCGGGAGCCTGTGGCATTTCCGCTTTATGCTCTGGATTACCTGCCACCTGCCGCTCCGGCTGGTGGAGTTCTTGACCGCCGTGGTGTGCTTTTTCTTTTGGCTTGGGGCTGCTCCTGTGCGGGCCCGTTCGGCGGCTTACCTGAAGCGGCTCTACGCGGTGCAGGGTCGGAATGTTCCGCCCTTTGCTACCTACAGGCACGTACTTTCTTTTGCCCTTTCCATGATCGAAAAACTTTTGGGCTGGCGTGGCGTGATCAAGCTTGCCCAGGTAGAGACCCAGGGCGATGACCTGGACATGCTGGTGGAACAGCTTGACCGTGGGGAAGGTGCTTTTTTAATTTGTTCGCACTTGGGGAACATGGAAATGCTCCGTTCCCTTACGGGTTATGGCAAGATTCATACCCACAGGCAGTTCACGGTGCACCCGGTGGTGGACTTTTCGGGAACGTCCAAGTTTAATGCTCTTTTGTACGAGCTGAACCCTGACCTGATGAAGGTGGTGGTAGACGCTAACAAGATAGGTGTGGATAGCGCCGTAGGGATGAAGGAATGGATTGCCGCAGGCGACCTGGTGGTGATCGCTGGCGACCGCACGTCGGCCAACTCTACCGACCGAAATGTGGAGATGAAGTTCCTGGGGGAGACCGCCAACTTCCCTGAAGGGGCTTTTACCCTGGCCAGCATCTTGAACGCCCCGATTTACTTTGCCTTTGCTATCCGCAAGAAAGACTTTGATATCCGTTCGCCCTACGAGATGCATATCGTGCGGGCAAAGACCGGTTTTGACTGTAGTCGCAAAGAGAGGCACGCCCGCTTAACCGCATTAGTAGAGGAATACGTGGGTTTGCTTCAAAAGCATTGCTTGCGGCACCCGTACCAGTGGTACAATTTCTATAATTTCTGGCGCAAAAATTGATAAAGGATTACAACATGAAGACTGTCGTCATTGGACCCGAAAAGTTGACCATCGAACAGGTGGTTGCCATTGCAAAACGCGAAGTGCTCGTGGAGCTGGATTCCAGTTCTAAGTTCCAGAAGAAGATCGATGCGGGCGCTGCGTTCTTGGACGAGGCCCTGGCCGAGCATGGCGGCATTTACGGCGTGACCACGGGTTACGGCGATTCTTGCACTCAGGTGGTGCCCCCCGATCGTTACTATGAACTGCCTATCAACCTGTCGCGTTTTCATGGATGCGGCATGGGCAACTACTTTGACGAAGAGACTACCCGCGCTATCATGGTGGTGCGCTTGAATACGTTGGCCCGCGGCTTTTCTGGCGTGAGCTATGCGCTGCTGAAGATTATCATGGATTTTTTGCAGAACGACATTCTGCCCCTGATTCCGCAGGAAGGCTCTGTAGGTGCCAGCGGCGACCTGACGCCCCTTTCTTACTTGGCCGGTGCCATAATCGGTGAGCGCGACGTGCTTTACAAGGGTCAGCGCAGGCCTTCGAAGGATGTGATGTCTGAACTGGGCATTACGCCCCACAGGTTCCGCCCCAAGGAGGCTATCGCCATTATGAACGGTACGGCTGTGATGAATGCCGTGGCCTGCATGGCCTTTAGCCGCGCCCAGTACCTGGCCGACTTGAGCTGCCGCATTACCGCTATGAATACCATCGCCATGAAGGGTAATGCCTACCATTTCTACGAACGCTTGTTCGCCGTGAAGCCCCACCCGGGTCTTGTGACTGCCGCCAAGAAGATGCGCGATGCCATGAACCTGGAAGTGGAAAAGAACGTGATTCCCGAAAAGATTCAGGACCCGTATTCTCTGCGTTGCGCACCCCACGTGGTGGGCGTGTTCTACGATTCTGAACCGCTGCTCCGCCAGCTTATCGAAATCGAGATGAACAGTGCCAACGACAACCCGATTATCGATCCCGAGACAAGGAACATTTTCCATGGCGGTCATTTCTATGGTGGTCATATTTGCCTTGCCATGGATACCCTCAAGAATATCGTGGCGAACTTTGCCGACCTGCTGGACCGCCAGCTGGCGACGATTGTCGATATCAAGTTTAACCGTAACCTGCCGCCTAACCTTTCTGGTAGTCAGGGTGAGTTTGCGCTCAACCACGGCTTTAAGGCGGTGCAGATCGGCGTTTCGGCCTGGACTGCCGAGGCCCTGCACAATACCATGCCCATGAGCGTGTTCAGCCGCTCCACCGAATGCCACAACCAGGACAAGGTGAGCATGG
>CAMHOW010000062.1 GCA_946186895.1 uncultured Fibrobacter sp. | reverse complement strand
CGTTAAAGCCACCGTCAGCCTTACCGCGACGGCCACCGAGAACGGTCTTACCCGTAGTCTGGAGGCCTGCCACGTCCTTAAGAACCTTATCAATGTCCTTGGTGAACTTCTGGTTCTTCATCAGGTCGTAGGCAGCAGCACTAGCGTTTTTGGTCTGAGCAGTGAGGAGCTTAAGCACGCCACGAGTCTGGGGAGCATTGGGCTGGCCCTTACCACGGGGCTTGCCACCGCCACCAGCCTTCTTACGAGGCTTCTTGGGCTCTTCTTTCTTCTTCTCTTCCTTCTTTTCTTCCTTCTTTTCGTCCATCACCATGGAGGCGGAAAGGTCGGCAGCTGCAGATTCTTCGAAGATCACTTCGTCAACCACAGCTTCGTACATGGAAGCCCACAGGGAGAAGGCAAGAGCGACAATCAGGGAGATACCGGCGATAGCACCCATCTTCTTGTCGGATTCCGGCATCAGGGACGCTACTAACGGATCTACAGGAGCTTTTTTCTTAGCCATAGTTATTCCTCCCCGCCGTTCTTTTCCATCACGGCAAATGCGATGTTCGTGTAACCGGCAAAGCCACAAGTGGCCATCACCTTGTACATGGCATCGTACGGGATGTTCTTGTCAATCTGGACAATGATATGGCCAGCTTCATCAGCCGGGAGGCCCATCTTCAGGTTGTGTTCCTGTTCGATAGCGCGACGGTCTTTCAGAACGTCGTTCACCTTTTCGACCAGGAGGTCTTCCTGACTGAGCACATCGGGAGTCGGCACCACCTTTTCATTATCCACGATAACGTACGCATTATCGACCACCACCGTCAAGGACACTTCCGTAGGCTGAACCTTGGAGGTAGAGATCGGAAGAATCAGGTTTTCGGCCTGAGTCAAAAGCTGACCTTCAGCGTCCAGGTTCTTGATCATGAACACCAGAATGATGGTCATCATGTCCATCATGGACGTGAGGGAGAAAGGTACGTCTTCGCTAAACTTACGAGTTCTTCTAGCCATGATTAACCTCCCAACTTAGCAAGTTGAATCTTCACGAAACCAGCTTCTTTGGAGCGGTCCATGAGCTGAATGATCTTGTCAAATTGAGTATCGTCGTTTGCCACGATGATAATGTTATCCACGTCTTCGAGGTCAATAAACTGTGTATGAATTGCAATCAGGTCCTTCGCAATCAGATCGTAGGCAGAAAGCGGATAAATCATGGTCTTGGCGGCCACGTCCGGCTTGAGCGTACGAGCGGAGTTAGGCGTAAGGGTTGCAAGGGTCACACCTGCACCGGGCTTCTTCAAAGCCGGCGGCGGGGTAAGTCCCAGGTTGCCTTCGCCAGGGAGAGCGAGGAAGCTGTTGTTTCCATCTACATAAGCACTGTCAGCAATGGGTTCTTCTGCAGAGCCGCCGTTGGTGTAAAGTGCCCAAATAACCTTACCGGGATCTTCTTCAGATTCCTTCTGGATTGCCCAGAGTTCGATGTTCTCGATTTCGTAAAGATACTTTTCTTTATCCATCTCAGAACCATCTTTGCACTTGGGTCCGTGTCCACTTTCCACTGTCGCCTTAACGTCATCCATGGCGTAGGTAATCAGTTTAGCATCGGACTTGCAGCGGAACGTCCACATTTCCTTGAAATAGACGTTGGGCTGGAAACCACCACGAGCACCTATCACGAGATAATCGCTGGTAATCGCGAGGGAAAGGTTCAATGCCTGCTGGTCGGGCTCCGGAGGAGTGTCGTTGTCCATCTGCATCATAGAACGTTCAGGCAGATTGACTTCGACAATAGCCAGCTTGGAGAAAGCGGTCATAGACAAAAGCATAGGAATCAGAATAGTAAACAAGCCCATGGCCGGCAACAGGTCCGGTTCTTCAGGCTTGGCTGGTTTCTTTAATTCTTTTGCCATGTTTTATAACTCCGTTAAATTAAAACTCTCAGTCGAAATTAGGAGAGGGAGTTGATAATCTTGAGGCCCTTTTCTTCCATTTCCTGGATCAGGCGTTCGGAGTTCATGTTGAGAAGACCCACAATGACCAGAAGAGGCACGGCGGAGAGAAGTCCGAGGAGCGTCGTACCCATAGCGATAGCGATACCGTCGGAAAGAGCCTTAGCACGTTCAGAAGCGGGTTTGTTAGCCACAGCATCGAATGTGAAGATCAGACCGTAAATCGTACCCATCAGTCCGAGCAAGGTGGAGATAGAAGCCATAACCTGGATAATGCTGATATAACGGGTAAGACGGGGAGCTTCGGTCAGGAACACGGCGTCGCATGCGGCCTGCATGGTGTCGCGGCCACCAGCACGCTGGCCAACGATAGCGGCCATCACGCGGGCGATAGGAAGATTGGTCTTGTTGGCCAAAGTAAGAGCTTCGTCGAACTGCTGAGAGCTGATGAGCTTACCGAAGTCGGCCAGGAACTTGGCGCGGCCCTTGGAGCTCTTCACCATGATGTAGACGATACGTTCGATAGAAAAGCCCAGACCGATCATGAACACCACGAGGATGATCCACATGAACTGGTAACCATCAGATTCAGGGCTGAAGGATTGAAGCATTTTAGACATTAGAGTACTCCTTTAGAGTTGTTTTTTGGTTTGTTTTTTGAATTCCTGCGTTCATATTTATTTTTTTTACAGCGTTTTAGGGCCGTCAAGGCTGTAAAACTTTATTTACAGCGCTTGAATTGGCCCCAAAGGCTCTAAAAGGCGAGGGAACCCTATGAACAAGGTTCCCGTAAAATTGTTTTTACCGCACTACTTTTTCTTCTTTCCCTTCTTTTTCGGGGCAGGAGCAGCAGCCGGGGCGGCCTCGGGTTCAGCACCAGATTCAGAAGCGCCTACTTCTTCACCTGCAGCACCAGCAGCGGAGGTCGCCGGAGCCATCTGAGCCTTCAGTTCAGCCAGTTCAGCCTTCAACTTTTCGTTTTCAGCCTTGGCTTCCTTGATAATGTCGCGGTAGGTAGCGAGCTTTTCTTCCGGAGTCATGACTTCGGACTTGGAGATCTGCTCGATACGAGCCTTGGTCTTGAAGTATGCCGGGTCAGCAAACAACGTAGACGGGTCAAACTTTTCGATCTTGGTGTTCAAGGTCTCGTTGGTTTCATCCATCTGCTTCAAGAGTTCGAACAGCTTGGCAGTCCACTGGTTATCAATACCATAGTGGGCCGAAGCCTTAATACCGGTGGCGCACACAGGAACGGCAGCCTGCTTTGCAGCGTCGGACTTGTTGTTAAGTTCTTCGCGGTAGGCTTCCAAGTCTTCGTGAGCCATTTCAATAGCGTCTTCCTTGACCGCACCTTCGTATTCAACATATTCCTTTACGATGGCAGCAGAGTCAGGCAGAGGGGCATTGGCGAAGGCATCGGCCACTTCGGCGAACACAGCGCACTGCTGGTAGTACATCTCAATGTAACCTTCTTCAGCCTGGACCACATCCTGGTTGTAGAAGCCCTGGTCACGAGCAAGGTCGATGTTCTTCTGGAAGATGGGACGTGCCTGGTCGTAGTAAGGCGGCAGCTGCTGCACGATGGTGATACGTTCAGCAAACATTTCTTCTTCGCCCTTGGCGCTCTTTTCCTGTTCACGGACCTTGGTGGCCATGACCACGAATAGCATACCCATCTTGTTGGTAGCGCGGAAGGTCCACTTTTCAGAAGCGTAAGACGCAGACTTGGAGTAGTGACCCATGGCGGCCTGCAGGATTTCCACCAACTTCTTGATGGTAGCGGCCTTTTCCTTTTCCTTGCCCTTCAAGATATAGGGTTCCATCTTGTTGTATTCATGTTCGCCCAGGTAGAAGGCAGCTTCAGCAGGAACACCCGGATCGGCGTTCTTGATCTGCAGACCGTACTTATCGTAGTTCTTGAGGGTCTGGTCGTAATCGGCCACGGCCTTGTCTTCTTCCTTAAGTTCCATATAGGCACGAGCGGCACCGATGTAGGCAGCAATCAGCTTTTCCTTGTCTTCGGTGTAGTTCTTGATAAAGAAGTGATATTCCTTAGCGGCATCTTCCCACTTCTTGGCGTTGCCGTAAGCCACAGGAATGCTGAAGGCAGCATCGAGGGCGTAAGTGCTCTTGGGATAGTCGTGAACGAGATCCTTGGAGCAGCGGATGGCTTCTTCGGTCATCTGGGCTTCGTCATAGCTCAAGCAGGCGCTATAAAGGAAGCTCGGAGTACGTTCATCCTTGGGGTAACGCTTGTAAGCCAGTTCGTAAGTCACAGCAGCCTGCTTCTTATCCGGGATGGAGTCGAATGTCTGGGCAGCAAAACCAATTGCCTGGAAGGCCATGGAATCTTGCGGGAAGTTATTGGTGATGAACAAGAAAGTCTGGGCAGCCTGACGGGGGTTACCGGCTTTCTTGTAGTTACTTGCCGCACGCAAGATACCCTTGATAGTCAGGGACGATGACGCATAGCTCTTGGGGAGCATCATAAAGGTTTCGGCAGCCTGTTCGTGCTTGTTGGCCTTTTCGTAAGCAACACCGGCTTCGAACACGGCTTTGTCAGCGAAGGAAACCAACGGGTAACGCTTCACAAGAGCCAAGTATGCAACGGCACCTTCTTCGTAGCGTTGGGCCTTGACGGCCTTTTCAGCCTTCTGGAAGAGCACGGCCGCGATAGCCTTTTCAATTTCTTTCGCCATGGAGTCGTTCTTGGTGGCCTTCACATCGTGGTACTGCTTGTACAGCCATTCGAATTCCACCAAAGCTTCGTCCAACTGGTCAGATTCCAGCAAGGACTGGGCGAGCATACGACGAATCAGCAAAATGTACTGGTGATCCGGATAACGCTGCACTAGATCGCGGAGCACTGTCACGGCAGTCTTATACTGCTTAGCTTCGTAATGGACAATGGCTGCGTTATAGGCAAGTTCAGCAGCTTCCTTGTTCTGACCGAACTTGGCCATATACTTGTCAACCTGAGCAAAGTAAGCCTTGGTTTCTTCGCCCTTATAGGCCTTAGTAGCATCGCCACCGTACTTCTTGGTCTTGGCCGCTTCACGAGCCTGGTCCATCATGAGCACAGCGTTGTAGGCAGCTTCTTCTTTCTTCAGGAGTTCCTTGTCACCCATGGGACGGCGTCCGTAACGGGTGGTATCGGAATCCACAATCCAGTTGAACATCTTGGCAGCGTTTGCAAACTGCTGCATTTCCTGGTAAACCAGGGCCAAGTTGATGTGAACCCTGTATTCATCCCAAGACGGCTCCTTGGCATAACGTTTCAAGAAAGCTTCGTATGCCTTAATAGCCTCGGTATACTGCTTCTTACCGGCTTCAATGTCACCTTCCTTAGTGAGCTTGGCAGCACGGGCATGGTGATACTGCGGAATGTCGAGCATAGCGCCACGGATAGCGGCCTCGGCGTTCTTCACCGATTCAGGATATTTCTGATTCTTCTTGTACCAAGAGGAGTTACGGTCATAGCGCTTCACCACAGTGTAGCGGTGCTGCTGAGCTTCTTCGAACTTCTGCTGGATGATGAGGATTTCAATCATCGCAATATCAGCAAGAGGAGCGTCGATATAATCGGGGTTGATAGACATCAAACGCTTGAAGGACTGCACCGCTTCTTCGTTACGGTCGTGGTCCTTGTTCTTCATACCGATACGATAGTACACGGAATCCTTGAAGGGGACCTTCTTATCTTTCAAGAAGGCTTCAGCTTCGGCGACACCGCCACCTTCCAAGTCAGAGAAGGAGGCCGCCATGAAGTCCATAGCTTCAGCACGAAGGTCGTTGGGGTATTTACCCTTATCGGCACCGATGATGTAGTCGTAATACTTAACAGCTGCAGTTTCGTATTCGGCAATATTGTAGTAAGATTCTGCCAAGTGGTACATGGCGAGAGCAGCTTCCTTACCCGTCAAGTTCTCGAAACCAGTCACCTTCTTGTAGGCGTCGATAGCGTCGCGGAACTTACGGTTCATGAAGTGGTATTCAGCAATACGAAGCCATGCCTTGGGAACAAGGCCGTTATCCGGGAAGTTACGGACCAAGCGTTCACGGAGGCGGAAGGCCTTCTCGTCTTCGCCACTGGCTTCTTGCACGGCAGCAGCCTGATACAGCACCATGGGAGTCTTGCTTTCCTTGGGATACTTGTCGATGTATTCCAGGAAATATCCCAGAGACTTCTGGTGGTCTGCCTTGGGGAACTGGTCGATGTTTGCGCACTTGGCGGGCTTGTTGTCGCGGTCGGCACACCAGGCCACGTCTTCTTCGTACTGGGCTTGCTTATCCAAGAAGAGTTTTTCTTCTAACTGGAACTGGTAGTGGCCCAACTGCTGCAAGGCAGAAGCGCAACGGGCGTTCTGCTTACCCTTACAGTTGTTCACCTGCTTTTCCCACTGCTTGATAGCAGAGCGCATGCCTTCTTCGTCAAGACCACCAGAACGGCAAGCCTGAGCAGCCTGGTTCTTAAGGAGCTTGTAAGAGTTGGCGCATTCCTTGTACTTTGCAGAGCCCTTTTCCATGGACTTGCACTTTGCGTAGAGTTTCTTGGCTTCTTCGGTTTTATCCTTACAGGGATCGGAAGCGGCAAAGGAGGTTCCCACCAAGGAAAGGACCATTGCCGTTAAGAGTAAGATACGTTTCATTATTCTCTATCCACCTATAATTTCTATAAAAGGGACGAACCCGGATTACTCCAGGTCATCCAATTCCTCCAGTTCCTGAGCAGCGCCAGAACCACCGGCACCACCAGCCATCTTGGTCTTGACGGTAGCCAAAGTAAAGCCAGCGTCGTCCAAAATGCGCTTACGGTTAGATTCAAAACGGTCGCTCTGGATAGACCTCTGAGTAAACTCAGCATAGTCTTCGATGGCCTTGTTGGCCTTATCAAAATCAGGCTTCAAAGCTTCGCGCTTGCTTTCCACACGAGGCGTGGGCAGCTGACGGGCAAGATCAAGAGCCTTGACCTGAACAGAATCGAAATCGTTCTGCATGGCTTCGTAAGCCTGGCGGGCACTGTCACGTGCGGCTACAGACACAACCGGCTGTTCCGTACGCTTTTCGGCCTGTTCCAGAGACTTCACGGCCTTGTCGTAGTCCTTCTTGATGAAGTAGCAGTAACCCTGAACCAGGTAGGCTTCGGAAACCAGGAAGGATTCCGGCAGGTTGCTGATAATCCAGTTAGCGGGCTTCAGGGCTTCATCGGGCTTGTTAACCTTGAGGAAGGACCATGCAATACCCAGCATAGCTTCGTCATACACAGGGGAACCCGGTTCCACCTGGCCGTACATCTGGGCGGCGGCAGCCACATCGGGCTTTTCACCGGAGAAGTAGATATGGCCGAGCTTCACCTTGGCAGCATCCTGCAGGTCGCGTTCAGACTGGTTGGAAACCGGCTGTTCCGTAATGTCGCGGAAGCAGTTTTCAGCTTCTTCCCACTTGCCCATACGGCTGTAGGCGATACCCATGGTGTAACGGGCATAGAAGTAGTTTGCGTTACCGGGGAGAATGGCGGCGAGCAGGTCTACAGATTCCTGATAGAGGCCCTGTTCGAACTTGATCTGACCGGCGATATAGTCGGCGTCCGCCTTCACGTCGCTCTTGCCGAACACCTGAACAATGTTCTGGTACTTGGCCATAGCGTCGGTGTACTTGCCTTCCTTATAGTCAATGTTCATCAACTGGAAGTGGTACTTGGCGTTCTGTTCCGTTCTGGGATAGCGCTTGATAGCGTCTTCGTAAACGGCACGGGCAGCCTTGTGCATGCGGAGGTTTTCAAAGGACTTTGCCTTGTAGAATGCGGCCTGGTCCACCAAGTGGAATGCGGGATACTTGGTCTGAACCTTACCGAAGGCGTAAGCAGCTTCGAGGAACTGACGGTTCAAGTACAGACGCATAGCGGCGCGGTAGTCGTTTTCAGGCTCGATCTTCAAGCGGCGGTATCTTTCTTCGCCGATCTTCTCTTCACGAGTGTCGCCGAAGCGGGTAGTGAGCTTCACAGCCCAGATAAAGCCGCGGTTCTTCTTGGCATAAAGGTCGTCATGAGACATTTCCAAGTCAAGCTGCAGGTAGCGGAAGAAGCTCACGTCCTTCACGTTAACCGTAGCGCCGGCAACCGGGTAGCCTTCCTTCGTGAAACGAAGACGGACACCAAGGTGCGGAGACAGGTAATAAGTCAAAGTGAAGCTTTCTTCCAGGTTCATGCCCTCGCCACCTTCTTCGTCGTCGTGCATCACGTCGATGACAGAAAGTTCGGCCTTGGCCTCGAGAGCGCGGTTAAGTCCGCGGTAGAACAAGGAGAAGTTCAGGTTTGCGGGAATCTTGTACGCTTCGCTCTCCGTGAAGAGGACCACCGTGGGGGCGTCCTTTTCGGCAGTACTGATGGCAGGCTGCAGGGCGTTCTGCAAAGCAACACCCACAAACAGGTCACCGTACTTGGAAGAGGAAATCGGGTTCCAGCTTACACCCACGTCGGCACCGAAGGTCACATGCTTCACTTCATCGAACTGGTTGATGTAAAGCACAGAAATGTCGAGACCCACGGCAACGCAGTGCATCAGGTTGTAGGCGTAGCCCAGCAAGAAGGCGAATTCATCGTAAGACTTACCGCCATCGATGGAGGCGCCGTTCTCGAAGAAGGAGAAGCCGATGGTGTGCTTGTAGTCCATGGGGAAAGCCAAGCTCACGTATTCCTGGCTGGCTTCGCCACTGATGGAGCTGAAGAAAGCAGCACTTACTTCCAGCTGGTCAGTCATGGAGATTCCAGCGGGGTTCACATACATAGCAGTGTTATTACTACCAAATTCACCGAACCAGTCGTTCTGCTGGTATTTGTGCGGGGAGTAGACTGCTTCAGCATACAGAGCGCTGGCAGCTACTGTTAGTCCGAGGACTGACGTTTTGATGAAACTAGTACGCATCATCACCTACTCCTTTACTTGATATCCGTGCGCTTGAATTCGATACGACGGTTCTGCGCACGCCCTTCGGGGGTTTTGTTGGAGGCCACCGGCTTGGTATCACCCATACCGGATGTTGTAATACGGCTTTCGGAAATTCCCTTTTCGACAAGGAAGTTCTTCACAGCTTCGGCACGGTCGGCAGAGAGCTGCTTGTTCTTGGCCTTGTTACCCTGGTTATCCGTGTGGCCTACGATTTCAAACGTAGCTTCGGTGAAGGTTTCCATGATGTCCACCACCTTCATCAGAGAGATGTAGGAATCCTGAGTGATGGTTGCCTTACCGGATTCAAAGTTCACACCTTCAAGCACAAAGACCTTCTTGGGCGGCTGCGGCACTTCGTCCGGGCATCCGTCGTCGTCCTTGTAATCGTTGATGGTTTCGGGCTGTTCGGGGCACAGGTCAACGCTCTTACAAACGTGAGCGAAGTTGGCCTGCATAGCCTTGGCTTCTACCCAAGGATCGCAAATACCGTCGCGGTCGTTGTCGGCATCCGGGCAGCCATCGTCGTCCTGATAGCCGTCAAAGTCTTCGCCTTCTTCGGGGCAGTTGTCCACACCGGTACAGACCGATGCGTATTTGTCTGCAAGACCTTCTTCAGAAACCCAAGGATCGCACATGCCGTCGGCATCGGAGTCCGGATTACGGGTCTCTTCCACTTCTTCCTCTTCCTTCTCGATTTCAGTAGCAGTAAGGCCGATATCCAACTTGCCCTTTCCACGCTTGAGCATCGGCGAGGTGGACTGGCAGTAGAAGTTCGGCTTCGAAAGGGAGTGGTTGATGAACTTCGGATCAAGGGAAACGTTAGTGCGGTTCACCTTGATGAACTGGTTGAAGGGGTAGTAGTTCTTGTAGATGTTGTTGTACTCCACCTTGGTCTGACCAGCAGCAGGGTCGGCAAACACACCGTAGTAGTGGTTTTCCATGAAGATGTTGTTGGTGGCAACCACGTTGGTCGGTCCCTTCAATGCAAGACCGGAGTAGCCATTGCGGAGCACCACGTTCTGTTCAATGGAAGCGTCCAGGGCTTTAGCACCCCAGGCAAGGATGCCGGACCAGCGGTTCCCGTACACCACGTTATTGCGGAGGTGAGGGAGAGAGATGAAGGCTCCGATACCCGTGGCCTTGTTATCCAGCACGTAGCAGTGGTGGATGTAGGGGGCGGCGTTTTCACAAAGGATACCTTCGAGACCGTTCCTGATAGTGAAGTGCGACATCTCAGCGCCCGAAGTACCCATGACGGTCGGACCATTTCGACCACCATCGATAATCGTCGTGAGCGGGTCTTCACCTTTCAAGACCACGTCCATCACCAAGGTAATGTTTTCGTTGTAGGTGCCGCGCTTGACCAAGATGGTATCGCCAGCATCCGCATTGCCAAGAGCGTCAGCAATCTTCGAGTAATCGCCAGGCACGTTGATATTCTTTGCCATGGCGGTTCCAGAAAGAAGCATCGCCCCGGCCGTAATTAAGACCAGTTTCTTTAGGGTCATACTGCTACGTTTCTCCAATCATAGAACACATAAATTCGTTTAACTTTATCATTTGCCAGAACTGACAAACATAAACCCAGATGGGAATATACCTCAAAAAACGGGTTTAGTCAAACCAATTTCACGAAAAAACGCCTGTTTTCGCGTTGAAAAGGCCTGATATCAGCTCTATGCAAAGCAAAAATTACGATTCAGGGGCCTGGGATTCCTTCCCTTCCTCCTTCTTCGCCCCCTGGATGGACACGCGAATTTCCTGACAGGTCTTCTTGATGTCCTGCAGAACCTTGCGGGCACGGGTGCCGGCGGACTTGTTACCGCGCTCGAACTTTTCGTACTCGCGCTTGAAGTTTTCGACTTCCTGTTCAAGGTCATTTACTAAGCTCATAATAGAACTCCCATAAAAAAGATGCTTTCTGGAAAATAAATAAAGTTTTTGATAAAAATTCGCCATTTTGTAAATTTAACGATACATTAACGAATTATTACACGATTTTTTCGCTTATCAACACTTTGTTAACATTTAGTTAACATCCATAGCCGTTCCAGGGCGACCTCACCTTTTCCCAAAATTGACTCAGAAAAGTCATTTACAAACATTTTTATGTGAGATTCTATAACATTTTTTTCTTCGATTTGCGCCTTTTCCTGAATGAAGGGAGTCACCATTTCACCCCTTGCCCACGCCATTTTTAAGCTCTTGCGAATTTCCGATTCTACGCCTTCAACCAGTTCACGAGAAAAACTTTTTCGGGCTACCGCAATCCCAAGCGGAATGGGAGAACGAGTTTCCTCTTCCCAGAAGGCGCCCAAATCCTGTAGCAAATGCAGGCCATCCCGCTTCCATGTAAATCGATGTTCATGGATAGTCACACCCTGAGGGATAGCCCCCGATAGCAAATTCCGGTAGACCTCGTCAAAAAAGGCATAAT
The DNA here is from genome assembly GCA_946186895.1 of uncultured Fibrobacter sp. Lineage (GTDB taxonomy): Bacteria > Fibrobacterota > Fibrobacteria > Fibrobacterales > Fibrobacteraceae > Fibrobacter. The sequence goes on along the minus strand of CAMHOW010000062.1, from coordinate 2,481 downwards.
GGAGATTGGGCGAGCCTCCGTACTTCTTCTCATACCAGAACTTGAACAAAAGCGCCGCCGTGGTGTTTTTCCCCGGGAGCGTCGTCGGCTTTTCGGGTTCAAAAGACTCGCTTTCGCTAGAAAGCAGCAACGGGCCACATCCGTAACCGATAGCGCCTCCGCAACCCAGTACGCAATAGTTTTCACGAACCAGGGGATAAATCTGGGCACTGACTTTCGCCACATCCAATTTGCCGGCCAAAACCATCTCGTTCAAAGTTTGGACATCGGCATAATGGACATCCCACTGGAAGGGGGAATCCTTTAAGCCCTTAATCAGGTTTTCATAAATGAAGGTGTCGTTAGGACAGGTTGAAATGCCGAGGGAAAGACGCATTGAGGTTCGGGGTGTGAGGTTAATTAGGAATTCGGATTTCGGATTTCGGAATTATTTTTTTTAAGAGAACGATTCCGAATTAGAAAAGTTGATCAAGAACAGATTGCTTCAAAGCGGAAAGTGCTCGAGGGATATCCCAAGAGGATTCATCACGGTCAGAGGCCATGTTGCTTACGGCGCGGAATTGGTAGCCGGGAACACCAAAATTTTTACATACGGCAAAAAAAGCGGCACCTTCCATGCTCTCCACTTGGATCTGGAAAAGGGATTCCCGACGGTTTCCCAAATACTGGGTTCCCGTACAGCAGTTGACCGTACCCCCAGCAACCTCGGGAATAGCCGCAAGACGCAAGGGTAAGTCACGGGAAGAGGCGCCCTTGTAAATGGTTTCTTCCGAAACCATTGTCTTCCACGGGATAAAATGGCCTTCCCGACTCTGTGCCCCCATGTCGGCTACAACTTCGGTACCAACACGGACAACATCACCTACCTGAAGCTCGCTATTCGGGTAAGCCCCGCAGATTCCAAGTAGAAAAGCCCTTTCGTACTTTTTTTGACTGAAAAAACGGGCCAGGTTTGCAGAAAAATCCACAACCCCAACACCAGCTATGGACGCATAAACGGACGGCTCTATCAACGCCGGAGTGGAAGAGGCCACAACAGCGGAAATGTTCTTGAAGAAAAAGTTGAATTCCTGCCTGGATGCAAAGACTATCAAGGTTCCCGCCATAAGGCCTCCGCAAGAATTATTCCAGCTTTTCGATGGCGTCCTTGAATTCCGCTTCCAGCTCGCTTACACGGGCAAGGTTCAGGTCCCAGGGTTTGTCCACCTCGCAGCGAGAAACCGCTACAGCCGTAGCCTTGACAAGGCATTCTTCGAAACTCATGCCTTCTCCATCTGCGTAGAGCCAGCCCGCAAAGAAGGAGTCCCCAGCACCGATATTGTTTTTCATGGTAATGGTGGGGGGCTGCAGCTGCATGCCCTGGAACTTCTTTTCTACAAAGCGGAACGCACGAACCGGCGAATCGCCATCGGTCACTACCAAGTTCTTAATAGGCAGGCGTTCCAGGACAGCGGTGGCCGTCATCTTCCAGAACTGGGGACTGGAGGTGACCTGCGGAATTCCGAGACGGGTCAACAGCTTGCAGTATTCCTGCATGTTAATCTTCAGAAGCTCCACACCCTTGGAAAGCCAGGTGTCAATGCCCTCAATAGCATCAACAAACACGCGCTTGCCCGTAAAATCCAGGGCATTTATCTTTTCTACATCGAAGTCTTGCGGGAACGATCCACAGAGAGCGACACATTGGGTAGATGTCCAGTGCTCATTCAACGTCTGGAGAAAATCCTCGTTCTCGTTGCCAGACAGAACAGGCGAAGGTTCTATCAGTTCCGTTGTATTCCCACCACTTACGATTGTAGTACAGATGCGGGTAGGTTCCTTAATCCAGACAGGAGCCTGCTGGATTCCGCAGGCAGACAGCTCATCAAAAATCTTTGAGCCATTCTCGGCGCCCAAGAAATGCATCAGCAGAGGAATACCGCCCAAGTGCTGCAAGACACGTCCACAATTAACGCCCTTGCCCGAAGCGTACTCCTCAACCTTACCGATACGATGAACGTCGCCAGGAGTAAACTTATCCAAGAAGAACAAGCGTTGCCAAGCGGGATTGAGACCGATGATAAGGATTTCTTGAGCCATAATAAACCTAGAAGTTCACTTTATAGAATTTACGCTTGCCCACCTGGACAACCAGCTGGTCTGCACCCTTAATTTCAATCTGGGACTGCGGATCGGAGAGCTTTTCACCTGCAATCTTCACGCCGCCGTTCTGGACCATGCGACGGGCTTCGCCCTTGGACGCAAAGGCCTTGATTTCAACGAGCAGGTCCAGGGCACCGTAGGTGCCGGCCGCCACGCTGCACTCAGCCGCATCGCTGGGGATGGCGTTACCACTGTGGATCTCGCGTTCCTTGGCAGCGGCGGCCTCGGCGGCGTCTGCACCGTAGTACTGCGTCACGATGTCGATGGCCAGACGATGCTTGGCGTCGTTGGGGTTCATCTTGCCTGCGGCAATGTCAGCCATCATCTGCTTGATTTCTG
>CAMHOW010000061.1 GCA_946186895.1 uncultured Fibrobacter sp. | reverse complement strand
ACCGGCAACCTGCTGAATTTCAAGGACGTCTACGAGATGCTCCAGAGGGTGGCCCCCACCCACATTTACCATCTGGCCAGCCAGTCTTCCGTGGGCCTTTCGTACCAGAAACCCTACGAAACCCTAAACATCAACCTGTTGGGTACCCAGAACCTTTTGGAAGCGGCACGGCAAACCTGTCCCAAGGCCCGAATCATGCTGCTCAGTTCCAGCGAAATCTACGGACGCACGGAGCAGCACCTAACCTACCTGCATAAGGAAGAAGACAGGCCTAATCCGCTCACGCCCTATGCCACCTCCAAGGCCTGCATGGAAATCCTGGGAAACCAGTTTGTCAACGCCCAGGGGCTCCATATCGTATTTGTACGGCCCTTCCACTTTACAGGGCCTCACCATAGCCGAAGGTTCGTGATTCCCTCCATCACCTACCAGCTGGTAAAAATCAAGTTCTACGGCAGCGAGCCCGTGGTCTATTCCGGAAGTCTGGACATCAGCCGCGACGTGGTGGATGTGCGCGACGTGGCCCGCGGCATGATCCAAGTGCTGAACACCGCCGAGCCCGGCGAGACCTTCAATATCTGTAGTGGCAAGTCCTATACCATCCGCGAACTGGTGGAAATGCTGGTAGACATCGCCGATGTGAGTGTTGACTTCCGTTTTGATTCTAAGTACGAGCGCATCAACGATATACCCCTGCTTATCGGCGACCCCTCTAAGATCATGGCCCTAGGCTGGAAGCCCATGATCAGCATCGAGGACAGCCTCACCGACCTTTTCAACGAAATGGTCATTAGGCGCAGGACCGAGCTGAAAATGGGCCTCGGAAGGGACCTGCCCCTGTAACGGGCCGGACTATTTTCTAAATTTGTGCCCGTAAACATCAACCCTTACTAAAGGTTTTTATCATGAAAATCAAGACCCTTTTGATTACCCTGTCCGCAGCAGCCATGGCCTTCGCCGAAGAAGCCGCTCCCGAGCAGCCCAGCGCCATCGCCAGCTTCTTGCCCCTTATCCTGTTGTTCGTCGTGATGTGGCTCTTCTTTATCCGCCCCAAGCAGAAAGAGATGAAGCAGATGGACCAGATGCGTAAGGAACTGAAGAAGGGTGACAAGGTGATGACCACCGCCGGCATTATCGGCACCATCACCTCTATGGGAGACAACATCGTCACGGTCCGCACCGGTTCTACCACGCTGATCGACTTCGAAAAGAGCGCCATTCTCAGAATCATGAACGCTACCCCGGCAGAAACCAAGACCGAAGAAAAGAAGTAATCATGGCGATTCTCCCCATCCGCATTTACGGCGACCCGGTCCTCCGCAAAAAGAGCGAACCCGTCACCGAAATCACTCCGGAGCTTAGGCAACTGGCCAAGGACATGCTTGAAACCATGTACGACGCTCCGGGCTGCGGCCTGGCCGCTCCCCAGATAGGCAAGAACATCCGCCTAGTGGTTATCGACACCGCCATCCCCGGCGAAGAGGATCCCAAGCCCTATGTGATGTTCAATCCGGAATGGGAAGCAGAAGAAGACGCCAAGCCCTGCGACTACGACGAAGGCTGCCTATCCTTCCCGGATATCTTCTGCAACGTCGTTCGCCCCAACAAGGTGTGCGTCCGCTTTTTCGACATCAACGGCGAGCCCCAAGAAATCCACGACTGCGAAGGCCTTTTCGCCCGCTGCATCCAGCACGAATCGGACCACCTGAACGGGGACCTCTTCGTAGACAAGATTTCTACCGCCGACCGTACCATGAACCAGTCCAAGCTCCGCAAGATGGCCAAGGAAACCCAGGCGAAGCTGAAGAAAAAATAGCGCGAAACCGTGCAGCGATTTTGTTTTCTTTTCGTTTTGGCCCTTATCATAACGCCACGCGCAGAAGATTTCGAGCTGCCGGATATGCCTGCGCCTGCGGTAAAGAAAGTTGAGGCCGCGGATACCACAGACGATATCGGGCCTGTTGACTTTAAGCCCATGGAATTCTCCAGCGTAGCCCCGAAGGTCACCCCTTCTGGCGATACCCTGGCAAAGGTCCAGGCCGAAAAGATTCCCCAGAACCTGAACAGGCCCCTTAAAGTCGGAGTCTATACGGGAGTCAAAGAACTTTACTTGCAAAAAGACGGCGAGACCATCCAGATTACCGTCAAGGGCAGGGAGCTGAAATTCCAGGGCAAAGACAAAGCATTCACCGCCGTAAGCAAGGATATTGACGACGGCAAGTGTGTCTCCATCGCCCCCACCAAAAAACAGCTTACCACTTCTTGCTATCCGGGATTCTTCACCCTCTCCTACAGCAACGGAAAAATCAACGCCATCAACACGGTAGACATGGAAGACTACCTGCGGGGCGTAATTCCCTACGAAATCGGTCAGCTGGACAGTAGCCGGTTCGAAGCGCTAAAGGCCCAGGCCGTCGCCGCGCGAACCTATGCCTACAAGCATTACAATAGCAGGGAGTCTCTGGGGTTCGACGTCTTCGCCGACACAAAGGACCAGGTCTACAAAGGCCTCCAGAGCGCAACGGCCCTCACCGATTCCGCCGTCAAGCAGACCCGGGGCGAAGTCATGATGTATAACGGCGAGTTTATTACCGCCTACTACCACTCCACCTGTGGAGGCGTCTCCGAGACGATGGACACCTGGGAAAAGCCGAACCTTCCCTACCTCAAGAGCAAGCCGGACCTTCGCCCCGATGGCACCCCCTGGTGCAGGGAATCCAGCTACTCCAAATGGGAACGTTCCTTTGAAAGTGATGAGCTTATAAAGCTCTTTGTCCAAAACGCCAAGGATTCCAAGGCCAAAATTTCTCCCTTCAAGAAGCTCAAAGACATTGTGGTCAAAGACCAGCTTAAAAGCGGGCGAATCTTGACCCTTACCGTCACCACTGATGTAGAAACATTTGAAGTCCGTGGTGACAAAGTCCGCTGGCTGTTCCGCAAAGACGGAACCATACTGCCTTCCAGTTTCTTTACCGTCAAGAAGGACGGAACCAAGTGGATCCTAGAAGGAAAGGGTTTCGGCCATGGCGTAGGCATGTGCCAAATGGGCGTGCGAGCCAGGTCCCAGGCGGGTCAGAGCTACATCGAGATTCTAAGCCACTACTACCCAGGAATCACTCTGGAACGGTTCGAAAGATGAGTTCCGCAGAAGCAAAGGTCATCGCCGTCCTCAGCCAGGGCTGTGCCGCCAACTTCGGCGACGGGGAAAAGATTGCTCGGGCCCTATCGGCACAAGTTCCAGATTGCAAAATCATTTTTGAATTTCCGACAGAACCTCCCCACGCCTTTTACCTGAACGTCTGTACCGTCAAGGGGAACAGCACCGCCCTGAAGCTGGTACAGCGTGCGGCATCGGCATTTCCGCAGGCGCCCATCTTCATTACGGGATGCGCCCCCAAGGACTTTCGCGAAGCGGTCCTGAAGGAATTTCCGCAAGTCATCTTTACCGACCTAAAGCAGCTACAGGCAGGGCTTAACGCCAACCACTCTACCCTGCGGGAGTCCCCCTTCGTGGGAATCGTGAATATAGAAGAAGGCTGCCAAGACGCCTGCGCCTTCTGCTCCACAAGACTAGTAAAGGGACGGCTGAAAAGTTTTCCCGAAGGCGCCATCGTGGAACAGGTCCAACGTCTTGAAGACGACGGTTGCCTAGAAATACAACTGACCGGGCAAGACTGCGCCTGCTATGGATTCGATACCGGCACCAACCTTGCTTATCTTGTCCAAAAGATTCTCGCCAGCGTGCCCGGCGACTACCGACTGCGTCTGGGCATGGGAAACCCGAGGCACATTCTCGGCTATAAAGACGCCCTGCTGGAATGTTTCCAGGACGAGCGGGTCTACTGTTTCTTGCACATTCCAGTCCAGAGCGGAAGCAACCATGTTCTGCAGCTTATGAACCGCAAGCACTCCGTCGAAGATTACCGGAACTTCGCCCAGGAATTGCTAGAAAGATTTCCCTTGTTCACCCTAAGCACAGACCTGATTGTAGGATTCCCTGGCGAAACTGAAGAAGACTTCAGACAAACTCTTGACCTGCTGAAGGAAACCCGGCCTACCGTCTGCAATATCACCCGGTTCGTGGCCCGAGAGGGAACCGTTGCCGCCCGCATGGAATCGGCAGATGCCCCCGACTGCAAGGCCGTTCCCGACACAGTGAAGCACGAGCGTTCCGCACAACTTTTCGACGTCTTCCAAAAAATCGCCCAAGAAAACAACCAGCTTTGGGTTAGATCTACCTGTACAGTGATCACAGAAAAGCAAGGACATCGCGAAGGCACCACCATCGCAAGAAACGGTGCCTACCGCCCCGTTGCCCTACAAGGAGAAATCCCTGCAGGTCAAAAACTGCAAGTGCGTATTGTAAAAGCAGAGCCCTTCGCCCTTATAGGCGAAAGGCTCTAAAGCTTTCAGAAAATGACGGCGAACTAATCGTCAGCAGCGGAAGCACCCACAGCCTGTTCCAGCGTGGTATGACCATCCAAAGCCTTCTGGATACCGTCCATACGCAGCGTGATCATATCGCATTCCTGCATAGCGGCACGCTTAATCACGTCGCCCGAAGAACGCTTGATAATCAAGTTACGCACGGTTTCGTTGGGAACCAAGAACTCGTAGATACCGCAACGTCCCTTGTAGCCAGAGCCTTCACACTTGTCGCAGCCCTTACCATGATAGAACTGCATGTCAGGGCTCAAATGCAACTCTTCGCGCAGAGACGGAGAAATTTCTACAGGTTCCTTGCAATACTTACAAATGCGACGTACAAGACGCTGGGCAAGCACACCCTTGATAGCGGTAGACACAAGGAAGGGTTCCAAGCCCATTTCCAACAGACGGGGGAAAGCACCAGCAGCATCGTTTGTATGGAGCGTACTAAAGACCAAGTGACCCGTCAGAGCGGCTTCAATAGCCATGGACGACGTCTCCTGGTCACGCATTTCACCGATCATAATCACATCCGGGTCCTGACGAAGCAGGGCGCGAATGCCCGCCGCAAAGGTAAAGCCTGCGGCATTGTTGATCTGTCCCTGGTTTACACCATCAATATTAAGTTCCACAGGGTCTTCCATCGTAGAGATGTTGATTGTGGAATCCAAAATTTCTCGAATAGAAGCGTAAAGCGTGGTAGACTTACCGGAACCCGTCGGACCGGTCACGAGCACAATGCCGTTAGGAGCGTTAATCGCGTCGATGAACTGCTTGAGGACGCGCGGGTCGAAGCCCATGTCCTTCAGCGGGAACTGACCCGAGTTCGGGTCCAAGATACGCATAACGATCTTTTCGCAGACACCGCGCTTACGAAGCGAAATCGGGAAGGAGCTCACACGAAGGTCAACTTCGGAGCCTTTGTAACGCACGGTAAAACGACCGTCCAAGGGCTTACGCTTTTCGGCGATGTCCATCTTAGAAAGAAGCTTAATACGGGAAAGGATCTGGGGCATCAGACGTGCTGGAATCGGGGACATCACCTGCAAGTCACCATCAATACGGTAACGAAGCTTCAGGAAGGTCTCTTGCGGTTCCAGGTGAATATCGGAAGCATGACGGGCGATAGCTTCGTGGATCAGGGTGGTCACGATCTTCACCACTGCACGGCCTTCTTCGTCGGTCAGTTCTGGTTCATCGCTATTGCCCTGACCGCGTTCCACGGTCTCCAGTTCTTCGCCATCCTTAGATTCACCGATAAGTTCAGCCAAAGATTCTTCGTTGGTAGATCCATGACCCGCAAATACGCGGTCGATGGTCTTCACCACGTCGGCGTCGGAGGCCATGACAATGTCCACCTCCATCTTCACCTTGAACTTCACGATGTTGATCACACGCATGTTAGTGGGATCGGTCATCGCAATAGTCAGGGCTTCACGCTGTACTCGGCGTTCGTCTTCGCCCTTGGAAATGAACAGAGGCACCACCTTATAAGTCCTGCACAAGTCTTCGGGCAGGTAGGTATAGGCCTCTGGATCCAGAGCAAAATTTTCAAGTTTCACGTAAGGAACTTCAAACTGCTTGGAAAGAATTTCCACCAAGCGTTCCTCAGGCATAAACTTCAAATCCACCAGGGTACGACCCAGACGCTTGCCGGTCTTCTTCTGTTCATCCAGAGCCTGGTCCAACTGTTCCTGGGTGATGTACTTCTGGGCGAGCAACATCTCACCGATACGCATCTTGGTGGTAGACTGCATCTGCACACCCAAAATGCTCGTGAGGGTATCTTCGCTGACCATGCCCAGACGAATGAGAATCTTCGCCAGGGGAATACCCGTACGCTTGTGTTCCGAGGTAGCATGAGCCAACTGGTCTTCGTCCAGAACACCCTGGCGAATCAACAGCTGCCCTAAGTTCATTTTCGCGTTACTAATCATAAATGCGACCAAGCCTGAGCTTTAACAATCTTTTTTTCCCCTTCCGCGAGCATATAGACGCCGGACCCTTCCTTGACCGTGCCAATCTCGTATACCCCTTCTGGGAAACCTTTTATTGAAAATATATCATTTTTGGCAGAAACGGTAAACAAAAGCACGTATTCTTCACCGCCATCCATCGCAAAATCCATCGGATTCAGACCGTATCGGCGACACATCTCCAAAACACGGCCATCAACGGGAATTTTGCCGCCAATTACCTCCAGCGATACGCCTGAAGATAGGGAAAGATGATTCAGTTCCGAAGACAGGCCGTCACTGATGTCCATGGCAGCATGGCAAGCACCCGTAGTGGCCAGTTCGGCCCCCATATTTTCCCGAATTTCCGGGCACAGGTGGTATCGGATCAGGTCCTGGAAATCCTCATATCCGTCAGGTCGGTTCTGCAAAAGCCAGAGTCCCGCGGCAGAGCGACCAAGAGTCCCCGAAACAAACAGCCGATCACCAGACACGGCACCACTTCGAAGCAATCTCGTAGGCGCCACCTGCTCCCCGATAAGGGTCGTAGAGAACATTCCCACCTCGCCAGCGACGGTGTCGCCACCAATGAGGGCGATATTCCTTTTGGCAAAGCCTTCCGCCACGGCTGCGGATACCCGCCGCACGGTTTCTTCGCTCCAGCTTTTCCCAACACACAGGCCAAACAGGGCCAGGCGAGGCCGCCCGCCCATGGCCGAAATGTCCGAGACGTTGGAAACGATATGCTTTTCCACAGCCTGTTCCGGCGTAGACCAGTCCATGCGAAAGTGGGTATTCTCTACGGACAAGTCCTTGGTGGCAAGCCAGCCATCAAACTCGGCGGCATCGTCCCCCACAGGGAGCCAATCCCTAAACTTCGGGGAATCGGCCTTCAAGTCCAACGACTTTTCCAAGATGCCGTTTATCAATCTGAATTCGCCAAGGTCGGGAAACATGTGCGTTAATTGTTGATTAATGTTTGATAGACTTTTCCTATCTCAAAAATAATAGATTTCTTTCTAAAATAGGCCTTTTAGACCCTAAAAAACGGGTTTCAATCTTTCTATACTTTAGCCCGTGGGACACATATTCTTCATAGCCCCTTCTTCACCGGGCAGTTTGGACCGCCTGAGCCAGTGGACTCTCCGCTGGCTTCTGGAGAACGACATGGCCGAAGATTCCACCATGTACACCTGCAACACCATCGAGGAAGCGGTGAACATCCTGGAAACGGCTCTCATCACGGGGGATTCTCCGGCGCTTATCATCTTTGATCACGCCGACAGGCCCACCGATATGAACATCGCCTTCAGCAAGAGGCTCCACAACAGCATCCCTGAGTCCTGGATCGTGGAAATTGTTCCCGATACCATGCCCATCGAAAAAGAGGACGACAGCCTGTACTGGATCCGCCGGCCTCTCACCGAAGACGAATGGCGCGAGACCCTAGACCAGGTATTGCGGAAGACTCCGACGCCCCAGTGGGCTAATAGTTAATTAAGAATTCAGATTTCGGAATTCGGAATTATAAGCCAATTGAGATTCTGCATTACTACTTTAGTAGTATGAACTTGAAATTCAAAGGTGTTAGTTATTTCGGCGTACGCTCGCCAAGGCACGTCCTTGCCGACATGCAAGACATAAAAGCGGCAGGATTCAACGCCGTGCTCCATACCTGGAGCGAAGAAGACCAACAATATTACTACGGCACCATGGCAGAAATCGTGGACCGGTCTGCAGACCTCGGTCTGACCGTCTACGTAAACCCCTGGGGGGTTGGCCGAGTGTTCGGCGGAGAGGCCTACTCGGAACTCACCGCCAGGAATCACGACCTGTGCCAGGTGGCCCTGGACGGCAAGCCCAAAGTGGCAACCTGCCCCAACCATCCAGAATTCCGTGCCTACATGCACAAGTGGATTGAATCCGTCTGTGCAACCAAAGTAAGCACCATCTTCTGGGACGAGCCTCATTTCTACTTCGAAAAAGGCGGACTCCAGAACTGGAGCTGCCGCTGCGAAAAGTGCCGCGCTCTCTTTAAGGCTCGTTTCGGCTACGAGATGCCCGCGGAGCTTACCGACGATGTGAAGAAATTCCGCGAGGATTCTCTCATCGATTTCTTGAAAGAAATGACCGAGGACGTCCATGCCCGCGGAAAAAGGAACTGCGTGTGCATGCTGCCGCCCTGGTTCCCCGCCGGTCTTGACGACTGGGGTCGCGTAGCAAGCCTCGAAAGTGTCGATGAAGTGGCAAGCGACCCGTATTGGGAACGGGGTGCCACTGAAGAATGGGTCCGTGAAAAATACGCCGAGACCGCCCGTAAGCTGACTGAAGTCGCCAACAAATACGGCAAAGCTGTACAGATGTGGATTAAAGCCTACCAGATCGAGGCTGGCCACGAGAATGACTTGGCTATCGCCGTAGCCGAAAGCCGCAAGGCCGGCATTGACAACATCTTTGCCTGGAGCTACCGCGGTACAGAAACCCTCAGCTGGCTAAAAAGCGACAACCCGGACGAAGTCGCCCGTGTGTTCAGAAACGCTTTGCGCTAATTACTAGTCCTTGAGGCAACGGACGGAGAAGGCATAGTCCTTAAAGAAGTAACCCAGATGCACATCGTCGGCATCAGAATACAAGTATAGACGGTATGCGTAGTCGCTGCCAAACTCAGTAGCCCCCCAAAAAAGCGCACCGTTACCCTCGTCATAGAAATCACCCTCACTATTCCTCTGACCAGCAGAGAGCGCAGAAAAACCGAAATCATCTGCTCCGTTACCACTGCGGTTCCAACCGAACGTGGACCTGAGCATTTTGCCAGCAGTCGATAATCCTCCGACCGCAGTGAGCAGGGCGGTCCACTCGTCCTTGCTAGGCAAATGCCAGCCACTAGGGCATACACCTTGAATGTTTCCTGATGGCATAGAACATTTATAACCTAAGCCACATTCGCTCTCTGACTTTCCTACCGCCTCAGCCCATCTATAAAGCCGTCCATATTTGGCACAGTAGCTTTCCTCATTTTTGTAGCAAAAGCTGGAGTCCGTCTTAAAATTGAGGTTTGCCGCCATCCATACTTGGTCGCCAATTTTCACCATCTTGTAATTATGCCCGTCACGGTCGTCTTTAAAGCAATCCTCGCACACGCCCGAAGCCGAATCATCCGAAGGACGAGTCGCGGAGTCGCAGTCGTCGTCACCGCAGGCGACTAACATCGCTGCACAAAGAAAAAGACTTAATAAAATTTGGACTAGATCCTTCAACTTCGCTACTAGTGTCGCGGAGTTTACCCCGGACTTGTTCCGGGGCTCAGGATGACACTGAGAAAACATCGCATTTCCTCCTATTTTCCGTATAAAATATAAAAAGCCTCGTCGCGGGGACGAGGCTTTTAATGTCGCAATAATCAGTGATTACTTTGCGCGTTCGAGGTAAGAACCGTCGCGGGTGTCCACGCGGATCTTGGTGTTGTTCTCGATGAACAGCGGGATCATCACCTTGGCACCGGTCTCGAGGATAGCTTCGCGCATCACGTTACCGCTGGTGTTGCCCTGCACTGCAGGAGGAGCTTCCACGATCATCAGGTCCACAAAGGTGGGCGGGATAACTTCGATGGGAAGCGTAGAACCGCTCTTCGGATCCTTCCACCAGGTCACTTCGACGGTAGCGCCGTCAAGCAGCCACACTTCGCAGCCGTTGAGAGATTCCTTCGGAATTTCCATGGTTTCCTGGGAATCGTTATCCAGGAAGAACCAAGTAGAACCGTCGTTGTAGAGATAAGTCATTTCAGTGAAGGTCACGTCGGCTTCTTCAACCGTATCGCCACTCTTCCAGGTGCGTTCCAGGGTGCGGCCAGTCACCAGGTTCTTGATGCGAACGCGGTTAAAGGCCTGACCCTTACCCGGCTTCACAAACTGGTTTTCGATGATTTCGTACGGCTGACCATCAACCATAATCTTAAGTTTCTTGCGGAATTCGTTGGTGCTTACAGTACCCATATTATCCTCTTGTTGATTTTGAAGCTAAATTTAGTATATAATGGAAAACTCCAGGACTGTTTTCACACAAATTTCGGACTTTTTAGACTATTTGGGAAAGGATTTTGCGGTCAACTTCGCGAAATCTGATGTACTTGCGGACCTAGACCCCATGCCCAAGTTTCCGTTCCTATGCTCAAGTCACTACGCCGATTTAATCAGGAACGCCACCGACCCTACGGCATTATTGCGGCAAATACTGCCCCAAAAAAAAGAACTCAAAAAGGTAGACGGATTTGTAGACGACCCCGTGGGCGACCTGCCCGCAGGCAAGTCCGACTGCATCATCCAGAAATACGACCAGCGAGCACTGATTGTCTCAACCGCCACCTGTGGTGTCCGTTGCCGTTTCTGCTTCCGCAAGAATTACCCCTTCCAAAATATTCCAGACGTGGCAAGACAGGTCAGTGACTGGTTGGATACCCATACCGATGTGTGGGAAGTGATCCTTTCTGGCGGGGACCCGCTGACTCTTGGCCCAGGCGACTTCCGCGAACTTGTAGAATCCATCGCCATGCACCCCTCGGTCACCACACTACGCATTCATACGCGACTCCCCGTAATGCGCCCGGACCTTGTAATGCAGCATTTTGAACTGCTACGAGAACTCCCAGCCCGCTTTAACAGCGTCCTCGTGTCGCATGTAAACCATGCTGATGAACTGGACAGCGAGTCTGCAACCCTATTTGCCCAACTGAAGTTCAGCGGTTGGACTTTACTCAACCAGAGCGTCCTTTTGAAAGGCGTAAACGACAGCACAGATAAATTAACCATCCTCTGTCGCAAGCTTTTCTCACAGGGTGTACTCCCCTACTACCTACACCAATTGGATCATGCCAACGGTGTGGCCCATTTCGAAGTAGACGATGACACGGCCCGTGCCCTGATTGCAGAAGTCCGCACCAAGTTGCCTGGCTACCTTGTACCGAAACTGGTCCGCGAAATTGCCGGTGAAAAAAGCAAGACCCCACTCTAGCCTACATTTTCTATATTTTCCTACATAAATTATGGACAAAAGCGCAAAAACAGTAGCAGTCGGTCTGTCGGGAGGCGTCGATTCCGCCCTTACCGCCTGGACCTTGCAACAGCAAGGCTATAATGTCATCGGCATTACCATGGCCCTTTGGGACGGTTCTATAGACATGCCCATCGTAGAGGGTCGCTCCGGATGCTTCGGCCCCAACGAGGGAGAAAGCATCGAAGCCGCCGAGAAGGTGGCCAAGCGCCTGTCCATACCCTTCCACGTGGTTCCCGTAGTCGAGGAATACAAGAAGAACGTGCTGGACTATTTCCGCGCCGAATACCGGGCGGGCCGTACGCCCAACCCCTGCGTCCGCTGCAATCAGGCCATCAAATTCGGCGCCATGCTCCATGCCGTTCGAAAGATGGGCGTGGACTTTGACTACTTTGCCACAGGGCACTACGCCCGCCTGGATTTCAAGAGTCCCGAGGAACCTTTCCTGTGGAGGGCCCGAGACACATTCAAGGACCAGTCCTATTTCCTTTCCAGGCTTACCGAAGACCAGCTTTCGTCTGTGCTGTTCCCGCTGGGCGAGATGCACAAGGAAGAAGTCAAGGAACTGGCCCGAAAGATTGGCTGGGAAGATTTTGCCTCCAAAAAAGAGAGCCAGGACTTTCTGGAATGCGGTGACTACTCCGTGCTTTTCGATGAAAGCGACAATGTTCCCGGAGACTTTGTAGACATCAACGGAAAAGTCCTGGGTCAGCACAAGGGATTTATCCACTACACCATCGGCCAGCGCAAGGGCCTAAATATCGGTGGACAGCCGGAACCCCTTTTCGTGATAGCCATCGACACCAAGAAAAACCAGGTGGTTCTTGGCCCGAGAAGCCTGCTCCAGTGCGAAGAAGTAAGCGGAAGCCAGCTGAACCTGATGGTCTCCAAGGATTCTCCCCTATTGCAGCAAAAGCTACAGGCGAAAATCCGGCTGGGCCATACCTTCGCCGAAGCGAGCATTACCAAACTTACACAAGACAAGGTCTCCATCCATTTCGACACACCACAATTCGCCGCCACGCCAGGGCAGATCATGGTGCTCTACGCCGGCGAAGGCATCGTAGCCTCGGCGATTATCGAGAAATAGTTTTAAGACCTTCGCCGTAATCGCGAATAGTCTTCCAATATAGCTGGTGTTCCTGTTCCAGAACCCTTGCCGCAAGAGTTTCCGGAGTATCATTTTCTAGCACTGGCACACGGCACTGTGCAAGAATACGCCCACTATCAATTTCTTCACCAACCAGGTGGACTGTGGCACCGGATTCCTGTTCCCCGGCCGCTATAACCGCCTCGTGCACGTGAATTCCATAGAAGCCCTTGCCACCATACTTAGGCAAAAGCGACGGATGAATATTCAGGATGCGCCCAGCAAGCCGCTTAATAAAGCTAGTGGGTAAAACCTTCATATAGCCCGCCAACACCAGCAAGTCTATGTCGAAACGATCTATAACTTCCAGCAATGCCGACTCATAGGCAGACCTTTCAGGGTGTGTTTTCCCAGAAATGTGGAACACAGGAACATCAAAGTTCTTCGCATGGGCCACGGCACCGCAGTTTCCGTTATTCGTTATCAAGAAAAGGCACTTTGCATCAAAGTCGCCACAATCAATCCTGTCCAGAATAGCCTTAAAATTGCTTCCTCCACCGGAAGCCATCACTCCAATTTTCAGCATTGGCAAGACCTTAACGGGCCACTACCTGCTTGCGGATTTTTTCCGCAAGTTCACGACCACCAAGCTGGGCTATACATTCAAAGGCAAACTCTTCGGCAGTACCTGCGCCACGGCTAGTGACGATATTTCCGTCTACGACCACGCGGTCTTCTACGAACTTGTTACAGACAAGTTCAGCTTCACAACCGGGGAAACAGGTGACGGTACGGTCCACAAGAATTCCCGCCTTGCTGAGCACCAGCGGAGCCGCACAAATAGCAAAAATCCACTTGTCCTGATCGTTGAAATCGCAAATGACCTTTTCCACCTCGGCCGAGGCCTTCAGGTTCTTGACGCCAATGCCACCGCCCGGCAGGAGTATTCCATCAAAAGCATCAATTTTGGCACTCGAGAGTGCGTAATCCGACGCAATTCTCAGGCCATGGGCCCCCACAACTTCGGCCTTGCCCGAAACGGAGGCCAGAGCCACATCGATTCCAGCACGCTGCAGGTAGTCAAAGGGGGTCACAAATTCGGTCTCTTCGAAACCATCGGCCATCAGGAATAGAATTTGCATAGTAAACCTCGTTTTTGAGACAAATTTAAATAATTAAAATTCTATCTTTGGGCCATGAATTTCAAGGACCGCATTATCCGCGCCACGGGCAAAAAAACGCCCTTCCGCCTGATTGTCGTCGACTTGACCGCGACGATGAACGAAATCGGCAAG
>CAMHOW010000060.1 GCA_946186895.1 uncultured Fibrobacter sp. | reverse complement strand
CTAGGGCTATGCCCGTATATGAAGAACCGCCGGCTATGCCGGCGGGTCACTTTTTGGAATCGTCATGGCGGACTAGATCCGCCATCTAGATTCCGGGTCAAGCCCGGAATGACGTTCGAACCGTCATGGCGAACTTGATTCGCCATCTAGACTATTTCATCTTGCTTTTCTTCGCAGATTTTTTCCGTGAATAAAACACGACCCGTATTAACGGGTCGTGTTTGCGGTCTTCCGTGAGCAACAAAGTCCCAGTTATTAAACTGGGGCGGTTGCGACCTTTGGCCACTTAGCGCTTTAGCGCTTATGTGGACATGGCCACCTTTAGGTGGGAGCAAAGTCAGGCCAGATTACTTTTTCTTGCTTTTAGACTTTGCGGTCTTTTTAGGGGGGTGAGCCGCAATCTTCTTCACGCTCTTGTCTGCTTCTTCTTCGGCCTTGAACATGGCTTCGATAGCTTCCAGGGCGCCGTTGGGATCTTCCTCGATGATTTCGGAGGCTTCGTCAACCAGCTCGGCAAACTTGTCATACCAGTCGGCGAAGATTTCCACTTCCAGACGGTCTACACCGGGAACCGTGAGGCGGGCACCGCAGCATTCGCCGATACGGTCGATGTACTTGGCCATCTGGGGCTTCAGGAGAGTCAGGTCCAGACCGTCCAGGTCTTCGGGTTCAAACCAAACGCCGTCCACGTCGGAATCGTCGTCCTTGGCCTTCTTACCCTTCTTGTCTTTGCACTTGCAATCGCAACAGCAGTTGCAGTCGTCGTTGCCGTACAGGGCCATGTATTCTTCGTCGTCCATGCCGCTGTCGTAGTAGAACTCGTCATCTTCCAGGTAAAGCTCTTCCACAAAGATTCCCTTCGCGCCGAGGGTCTTTGCCGCAGCGATGAATTCCTTGAGGTCACCGCCGAAGTAGCGGGTAGAGGCAGCCTCTTCGTTCAGTGTCTGCACGGGGATGGGGGAGAGTTTCTGCTTCTTGATGTAGTCGCAGATGATTTCGCTGATGGATTTGTTCTTTGCCATAGGATTCTCCTGGAAAATTAAACGTGGTACTTCTTCAGGCTTGTGGCCTTTTCGTTGATAAGTTTCATGATGCGGGCGACAGCTTCGTCACCGCGGGCGGTGTCCTTGACGCTGGTCATGGGCTGGAACAGCGGGCTGTTGAACATGGTTCCCAGAGGAATCGGGTTCTTGCGGCAGAAGGTGGCTTCCACGTAGTCGCGGGCAGCGTCCTGCAGGTCGTCGCACTTCTGGAATTCGCCGGCCTGGAAAGCCTTGTACAGGTCCACAAAGATCTTGGCCGCTTCGGGGATGTTGGCTGTGGCACTCACGAGACCGGTACCGCCCATCTCCAGCATGTCGATAAAGAATCCGTCTTCACCGCTCAGCACGGCAAAGTCGTTGTTCTTGGTCTCATTGATGACGCGCTTCGTGTCTTCGTGGAACTTTTCGCCGATGCGGAAATCTACGGCCTGCTTAAGACCGATGATGTTCTTGTCTTCGGATAGGGCGATCAAAGTGTCGGGGTGCACGTAGCTAGCGGTGCGGCCGGGCACGTTATAGATGATGATCTTGGCGCCGGTTTCGGAGCTCAAGGTCTTGAAGTGCTTCTCGATGCCTTCTTGAGAAGGGTTGTTGTAGTAGCCGGTCACGCAGAGAACGGGAACTTCGGCAATCTTCAGGACTTCTTCGATCATTTCAACGGATTCGCGGGTGCAGTTGGAGCCTGCGCCGGCAATCACCGGCACGCGGCCGTCTACGTAGTCCAGCGTGAACTTGATAATGTCCAGGTGCTGCTTGTGGGTGACCGTTGCGCTCTGGCCCGTGGTACCTACAGGGAGGATGCCGGAAACGCCGGAGGCGATAAGGTCGTCAATCATCTTTTCCATCTTCTTGTAGTCGATGGAATTGCGAAGGTTCTTGGGATCGTCGTCCATCAGCGGGGTGAACAACGCGGGAAAAACACCAGTAAGTTGAGAAGCTTTAGTAATCTGCATAGTGGCCATAATGTAGTAAAAGTGATTAGTGGTTGGTGGTTAGTGGTTAGGTAGTAGGTAATAGGTAGTAGGTGTTAGGGCCGCAGGGGACAAGAGGTCCGATGTCTGAGGTCGTTTCGCTTTGGGGAACGTCATCCTCGCTGTCATTCTGGAGCGCAGCGATAGAAACTGCGATAGAATCACGGGGATCCGTTTGAGGTGATTTTTTTGTTATTGGTGTTAGAAGTTTGATGCTAGAGGAAACTGATGTGCTTAACTTGTTCTCTGACAATCAATTACGAAAGATTAGCGAGGCCTTACGCCGGTGATATCGAAAACGGGGGCCAAAAGCCCTTGTTTTAGCGCTTATTCAGTTGCCCAAAGCCAAATAATTTTCTCTATTTGTTCGCGGTTTTAGACTGTTCGTGGAATTTTTCCCATGGAACCGAGGATTTAGGTCCGAGATGTTCAGGAGAAGTTCCGTAAGCGAACGGCTATTTTTATAAAGAGGTTTTTTTGGATAACCGGGAAAAGCTGGATGCTCTTGTTGCCGAGGCCTGCGAGTTCGCAGGGGTTTCCTTGGTGGAGATGGACATGTTCCGCGCGAGCAAGCGCCGCACGGTCTGCCTGTACATAGACAAGCCCGAGGGTGTTTCTATCGACGACTGCTCTAAGGTGAGCAGGCACCTGTCCGACGCCCTGGACCTGGACCCCGATGTTATCGAGGGCGCCTACACGCTAGAAGTGTCGTCGCCGGGACTAGACCGCCCCCTCAAGTCGGTCGCAGATTTGCTCCGCAACAAGGGCCGCACCATCAGGGTGACCCGTAGCACCGGCAAGCCCCTGACAGGCAAACTTCTGGAAGCGGACGAGGATAATTTGACGCTGGCACTCAAGGGAAATGCAGGAAATGTGGTTGTTCCCAGGTCCGAGGTGCTGGTCGCCAAGGTGGATGTACAAATATAATAGGAAGGTCAATTCATGAAAAATGAACCGAAAGTCAATTTGCTGGAAGCCCTGAAGGCCGTTGTAGACGCCAAGAACATGGAAGATTCCGTGGTGCTGAACGCCCTGAAGCAGGCTCTGGTCTCTGCCGCCAAGAAGTATCTCCATGTGGACAAGAAAATCGATGTGGAAATCGACGAGAACGAAGTCCACGTGTTCCTCCGCGCCAAGGTGGTGGACGATTATCCGGACTACGATCCGAGCATGACCGCCGAAGAAGTGGAAAAGATGGACGAAGAATACATGCTGGTTCCCGAGGCCCAGGAGTTCGACGAAGATGCTCAGCCCGGTGACTTGCTGGAAATGGAAGTCCCGACCACCACGTTCGGTCGTCAGGCCATCCAGACCGCCAAGCAGCTTTTGACCCAGCAGATTCGTGATGCTGAGCGTCAGAAGATTCTCGACACTTACAAGGGCCGTATCGGCTCCATGATCAGCGGTGAAGTTCTCCGCTTGGAAGGCCGCAGCGTGATCGTGAGCCTTGGCAAGCAGACCGAGGCCGTGATTCCGCCCCGTGAGCAGATTAGCCATGAACGCCTTGTTCAGGGCCAGTCCGTGAAGGCCGTGATCGCCCGTGTGGAAGAATCCTCCAAGAACGGCGCCCAGGTGGTGCTGTCCCGCGCTAGCGGTGATTTCCTCAAGGAACTGTTCCGTCAGGAAGTTCCCGAAATTTACGAAGGTTCCGTGGAAGTCAAGGGTGTTGCCCGTGAACCCGGTTACCGCGCAAAGATTGCCGTCTACTCTCGTGACGAGAAGATTGACCCCGTTGGCGCCTGCGTGGGTATGAAGGGTGCCCGTGTGCAGACCATTGTCCGCGAACTTGGCAACGAACGTATCGATATCGTTCACTGGAGTGCAGACCAGGATGTGTTTATCGCCCGCGCCCTCGCTCCGGCAAACATCGTGAAGCTCATCGAAGTTCCGGGTACCCAGCGTGTGGTGGTAATCATCAATGACGACAGTGATGAGAACTTGGCCCAGGCTATCGGTAAGAACGGCCGGAACGTGAAGCTGGCTGCAACGCTGGTGGGCCGTGACCTGGATGTGTTCGGCGAGAAGGAATGGTCCGAGAAGAACGAGGCCGAAAAGAACGAGGTGATGACACCCCGTGAACAGGAACTTCGCCGTACCGCTCACCGTGCAGAGAGCCTCTTTGCAAACGTGAATCCCGAAGAATCAGCCGAAGAAAATTCCAGCGAAGAGGCATAGGGAATAGACTTCGAGACAGGGGATTTTAAAAAAGGATTAGATAGGCTTTTAATGAGTACAGAACAACAGATCAAACCGTCGGACTGGGCAAATGAACACGGACTGAAGGTGGACGTGGTCATGAAACTGCTGAGAGATGCAGGTGTCGCGGTCCGTACCCAGGTGTCCAAGGTTGCCGCCTCGGATTACGAAAAAATCGAAGAAGCTGCTGCCGTTGAGAAGCAGAAGCAGGACTCCAGGAGCAAGAACCTGAAGAGTAATGCCTCCTCTGATTCCCAGGAAAGTGCTTCCAAGAAAAAGACCACCACGGAAACCGTGACGGTCAAGAATGGTGTGACTATCCGACGCATTAAGGGAACTGCAAAGCCCAAGGCTACCGCTGACAAGCCTACAGCGACAAAGCCCAAGGCCACTCCCGCCGATGCTCCCAAGGCTGTAGAAACTCCGAAGGCTCCCGAAGCCGCTTCTACAGTTGCCGCTCCTGAAACACCTAAGGTTGTCGCTCCTAGCGCTCCCGCTCCTGAGGTTGCCGCAAAGCCTGAATCCCCGGCTAAGGTTGCCCCTGTAGAAACGAAGCCTGAGCCCAAGGTGGAACCCGCTCCTGTAAAGACGGACCCGAAGCCCACCGTCGCTGCAAAACCTGCAGTAGTCAAGCCCGCAGATCCGGCTCCCACCATGATGACCGCGAATACGGAACTCAAGCAGCCTCCTATGAAGGCTCAGGTGTTCAAGCCCGATGCTGCTATCCTTGCCCGTATCGCCAAGTCCCAGCAACAACAGCAGGCTGGTCGTGGTCCTGGTAACCGTCGCCCTGGTGGCCCCGGAGCCCGCGGTCAAGGCAATGCCCAGGGATACACGGGAACGTTTGGTCCCCGCAATGCCGGTAACGGTCAGGATAACCGTGGTGGAAACTTCCGCAACGGCCAGAATGGCGGTCGCGGCGGATTCGGCGGTGGCCGTTCCAGCGGATTCTCCGGTGGCTCCATGCAAGACGCCTTCAATGCAAGCAATGGCGGCATGGGTCTCGGTGGCGCCCAGCAAGGTGGCAAGGGCGGAAACGCCAAGGGCCAGAACGGTCGCCATGGCAACGACAAGAACCGTCGTGGCAACAGCCGCGACAGGCAGGAGCAGCAGAAGGAACAGCAGCAGGAAATGGTTCGCCAGAACGTTTCCCGCGTGATGGCCGACCTTTCCAAGAAGCCTGTTAAGAAGGTTTATCGCAAGGAACACAACGAAAGTGATTCCGGTGAAGAGAAGAAGATCCTCAAGACGTCTGACTTTATTACCGTGGGCGAACTGGCCGGTCTTATGGACCAGATGCCTGCCCGCGTTATTGCGAAGTGCATGGAAATGGGCATGATGGTGACCATCAACGCCCGCCTGGACTTCGAGACCATCCAGATTCTGGCCGACGAATTCGGTTACGAAGCCCAGTTGATGGAAGAATACGAAGAAGCGGTTCTCGGCGTGGAAGAAGAATCCGAAGAGAACATGCAGCCTCGTCACCCTGTGGTGACGGTGATGGGCCATGTGGACCATGGTAAGACCTCGCTTCTGGACTGGATTCGTAAGACCCACGTGGTGTCTGGCGAATCCGGCGGCATTACCCAGCATATCGGTGCCTACGAGGTGACGACTAAGCAGGGTAAGGTGACCTTCCTGGATACTCCGGGTCACGAGGCCTTCAGCGCCATGCGTGCCCGCGGTTCTCAGGTGACCGACGTGATTGTGCTGGTGGTAGCCGCCGACTCCATGGTGATGCCCCAGACTGTTGAATCTATCGAACTGGCTAAGCGCGAAAACGTGCCTATGGTGGTTGCGATTACCAAGATTGACCTGCCTACGGCCAACCCCGACAAGATTCGTGCCCAGCTGGCCGAACGCGGTGTAGAAGTGGAACAGTGGGGCGGTCAGACCAGTTGTATCGAAGTGTCCGCCCGTACGGGCCAGGGCATGGACCAGCTGCTGGAAACTCTCGCCCTCGAAGCCGAAGTGCTGGAACTGAAGGCCAACCCCGACGCACACGCCAAGGGTGCCGTGGTGGAATCCAAGCTGGACGTGGGCAAGGGCTCCATGGCTACCATCCTTGTGCAGAACGGTACCCTCCATGTGGGTGACCCGTTTGTCTGCGGTATCTACGCCGGTAAGGTCCGTGCCATGTTCAACGAGCGCGGCGAACAGATGAAGGTGGCGCCTCCTTCTGCACCTTGCCAGGTGCTGGGCTTTGACGGCACGCCTCAGGCCGGTGACGACCTGATTGTGGTGGACGACGAAAAGACCGCACGCGAAATTGCAAGCAAGCGCCGCATGGCCGCTCGTGAACGCGATCTCCGCGCCCGTAGCACTATTTCTCTGGAATCCAAGTTCAACGAACAGAAGGAAGGCAAGCTTTCCGAACTGAACCTTATCGTCAAGGCCGACGTGGGTGGTTCTGCCGAAGCTTTGGCCTCTTCTCTGGAAAAGCTTTCCAACAGGGAAGTGAAGGTGAACATCATCCGCAAGGGTGTGGGCGCCATTACGGATTCCGATATCCTGTTTGCGACCACTGCCCAGGCTATCATTATCTCCTTCCACCTGATGCCCTCGCTCTCTGTGCGCGAGATGGCCCAGAAGGAAGGCATCGAAATCCGCAACTACCGCGTGATTTACGACTGTATCGAAGACATCAAGAACGCCGTGGAAGGCCTGTTGAAGCCCACCCTCAAGGAAGAACTTGTGGGCGAAGCCGAAATTCGCCAGGTGTTCAAGATTCCGAAGGTTGGCCTTATCGCCGGCTGTATGGTTACCGATGGCGAAGTGGACCGCACAAGCCATGTTCGCGTGTACCGCAACGGTGTAGAACTGGGAACTACCGTGGTTCAGTCCCTCAAGCGCATGAAGGACGACGTGAAGACGGTGGTTCGCGGATTCGAATGCGGTATCGGCCTCAAGGGTTACGACGACATCAAGGAAGGCGACAGCCTGATCTTCTTCAAGGAAGTCACCGTTGCCCGTACCCTGAAGGACGTGGCCCGCGAAGAAGCCGAAGAGAAGGCTAAGAAGGCTGCCGAGGAGAAGGACGCCTAATGAGTCGTAGAACCGACAGATTAGACGAACAGTTCCGCGAGGAAATCGGGAAGCTCTTGCAGAAGGGGCTGAAGGATCCTCGCGTGAGCAGTCTCGCCAGCATCACCCGTGTGAACATCACCGAGGATTTGAGCTATGCGAAGATTCTCGTGTCTGTGATGGGCACCGACAAAGAAAAGCGTGACACCCTGGTGGGGCTCAACAACTCCGCCGGGTTTATCCGTGGCGTCTTGGGCAAGTCCCTCAAGATCCGGAAGATTCCGGAGCTGAACTTTGTCCTGGACGAGAACCTGGAACATGCCATGCGTATCGAGGAAATTCTCACCGAGCTAAAACAGAAGGGGGAACTCTAGCTTGACTCCTTCTGGATTTGTCCTGCTGGACAAGAATCCCGGTGATACTTCTTTCAAGGCCCTTTTCCCGCTGAAAAGGGTCTTTTCTACAAAGCGTGTGGGCCATGCGGGAACTTTGGACCTGCGGGCTTCTGGCCTGATTGTGGCTGCCATCGGCCGGGCCACCCGCCTGCTCCCTTTCGTGGAAGCCAAGGACAAGTGCTATACCTTCCGCCTGCATTTGGGCTACGAGACCGACACCCTGGAATGGGACGGGGATGTGGTGGTTCAAGGTGAATTCGGAATTCGGAATTCGGAATTCGGAATTGATGAAGGTGTCATCCTGAGGGAACAAGGCGACCGAAGGATCCAGGGCGGTTTAACTCGTGAAAATTTGGAAGCGGTCCTCCCGCAGTTTATTGGCGACATCGACCAGATTCCCCCGCGTTATTGCGCCGTAAAGATTGACGGACGCCGCGCCAGCGACTGGGCGGAACGGGGCAAGGATTTCGAGATGAAACCTCGCCGTATTCACATCGAATCCCTGAAAATTGTGGGGGAGGGCGGCGTTACTGAATGTTGTTCGGGAAAGTGCTTTGCCACCTTCGACTTGGAATGCGTCTGTTCCAAGGGAACCTATATCAGGTCTCTCGGGCGTGACTTGGCCCGTGCTCTTGGAACTTACGGTTGCGTTTCACAGATACGCCGTCACCGTATCGGGAACATCACCTTGGACGGTGCTGTCAAGGGAGAGAACCTTACGGCTGAAAACCTGGTGCCTGTGGATAAAGTTCTAGATTATCCCGTGTTACGTGTAGCAGAAGACGGCTTGGCGGTAATTAGGAGAGGCAATTGGCTTCCCTGGAAAAACAATGTGGAAGGTATTGGACCCGAGGGCTATGTGTTTGTGGCCCGAGAAAATGGAGAGGTTCTCTCCCTCTGCAGGTTTGAACCGGGGCGGATTTGGCCCAAGTATTTTTTAGGCGGTGATGACTGATATGGCGGAAACGGTTCGCAGGGCAATAACTATGGGAAATTTCGACGGGTGCCACCTGGGTCACCAGGCGTTGTTCCGTTCCCTGAAGGCCGTGGCCGAAGTAAATGGCCTTGTGCCCACCGTTATTAGCTTTGAGCCCCATTCCAATTACGTGCTCCGTGAACCGGGCGATCCCTTGCTCTTGACCACTACCAAGGAAAAGCGTGAATTCGTGGAAAGCCTTGGCCTGGAATTTTTGGTGATGCCCTTTACGAAGGAATTGGCAAGACTTCCTTTTGATGAATTTGTTCGCAATGAGCTGATTGAGAAGCGTGGCGTGTGTTCCATGTTCTTTGGTCATGATCATTGCTTTGGCGCCGGTGGCAAGGGCAATTACGAGACCATCACGGCGGCGTTCCCCGAGCTTTCTACCCAGATGCTTTCTATTGTGCTTTACAAGGGGGAGCGTGTCAGTTCTTCGGCGGTACGAAACGCCCTTTTGAATGGTGATGTGGATCGCGCCCAGACTTACCTGGGAAGGCCTTACCGCCTGTCTGGAATGGTGGTGGAGGGCAAGCGCCTTGGGCATACTATCGGGTTCCCTACGGCAAATCTCCAGGTGGAACCTTACAAGTTCTTGCCCAAGACCGGTGTGTACGTGGCGTCGGCACGGCTGGACTCTGAACGGATTTTCCGGGCGGTGGTGAACATCGGCATGCAGCCTTCTACCGGGAATCACCAGCTGGCCATTGAGGCCTACATTCTAGACTTTGACGAAAATATCTACGGGAAGCCCCTTTCCCTGGACCTTTTGGCCTATTTGCGGCCCGAGAAAAAGTTCCCAAGCATCGAGGAATTGGTGCGCCAGATTGGCATGGACGCCGACACCGCCAAGAACTACAACGGCAACCATTGGGCTGAGTAAAAGCCTAATCTTTTGATAGTCATAGAGTTATTGAAAAATCCTGCCGATTTGCCTTAAAAAGGCTCTGTCCAAATGGAGCCTTTTTTCATTTTTTGAAAGGGTCAAATTCCTCCAAAATTCCCGTTTTTTCTATCTTTTCAGCCGAATTTTATGAGGAAACCCTTATGACTGATGTGGCAGAAAAGCCGAATTTCATAACGTCCTCCCTTGACTTTTTGGTCAACTGGGGCCGTACGAATTCCCTTTGGCCGTTCCCTTACGGTACGGCCTGTTGCGCGATTGAGTTTATGAGTACAGAGGTGGGCCGTTACGACCTTTCCCGTATCGGTTCGGAATACGTGCGCTTTACCCCGCGCCAGTCCGACGTGCTTCTGGTGTCCGGGACCATTACCTACAAGCAGGCCCCCATCCTCAAGCGCATCTACGAGCAGATGGCCGAACCCCGCTGGGTGATTGCCATGGGTGCCTGCGCCTGCTCCGGCGGATTTTACGACTGCTACTGCACCGTGCCGGGTATCGACCACATCATTCCCGTCGATGTGTATATCGGTGGCTGTCCCAGCCGCCCGGAGGCCTTCTTCGACGCCATGTTCGACCTGCAAAAGAAGATCAAGGATGAGTCCTACATGAAACAGCGCACCGAGCGGGTCAAGGAACAGCTGGAAATGATCAAGGCGAAGACCGCCGAGGCTAAGGAAGAGGCCCGCGAGTTTGCCCACGAGAAGGTTGCCGAGTTCAAGGAACTGGTGGCCGAAAAAGAAAAAGAGTTTGTTGAACAGACCCAGTTCTGGAAGAGGTAGAAGATGGTGAACGTAGATGAAATCTTCTCCGTCCTGGAGGAAAAGTTTGGTGCGACGAAGGAGTCCAAGGACAAGTGGACGGTGACGGCGGTCGTGCCTACGGCCTATCTGCAGAATGCGGTCCAGTTCCTTCGCGACGAATCTCTTGTCAAGTTCGAAATGCTGGTGGATATTGCCGGCGTTGACTACCTGACTTATCCGAACCACGAAGGGCCCCGTTTTGCTGTGGACTATGCCTTCAAGAGCATGTCTACTCCCGGTGCCCGTATCCGTCTTAAGGTGCTGGTTCCCGAGAGTGACTTGAACGTGCCCACCCTGACCGGGTTCTATGCTAATGCCGACTGGTACGAACGTGAAGTATTTGACCAGTTCGGGATTGTGTTCACGGGCCATCCGGACCTCCGCCGCCTGTTGAACCATGTGGAATTTGTGGGCCATCCGCTCCGCAAGGATTATCCTGCCCAGAAGCGTCAGTGGCTTTCTACCAACGACTACTTGCTCCCGGCCCTGGAAAAGCGTCTGGAAGTCCTGGGTTACAGGGTAGTCCAGCGCAGCAAGGAAGTGGAAACCGTGGATAACGAATTTTTGGAAGGGAGTATCAAAGAATGATTGTACTGGATCATAGAGGCAAGAGACAGAGCCTGATGCCCCTGAACGTGGGCCCGAGCCACCCCGCCACTCACGGATGTCTCCGCTTTATGGCGGCCATGGACGGCGAAACTATCGTGGCAAGTGTCGAAGAGATTGGATACCTCCACCGCGGGTTCGAGAAGATGGTGGAACGGGGCACCTGGCAGCAGGTGGTCCCTTATACCGACCGTCTGAACTATTGCTCGGCCATCATGAACAATATCGCCTATTGCCGTGCGGTGGAGAACATGTTCGGCGTAGAGATTCCGGAACGCTCCAAGGTGCTCCGCGTGATTGTGAACGAACTTAGCCGTATTAACGACCACTTTGTGTGCGTGGCGGCAGCCTTCCAGGACTTGGGCGGAACCACTCCGTTCATGTACGCCTTTAACCCCCGCGAAGAAATCATGTGCATCTGGGAAAAGCTCACCGGTGCACGCCTTACCAACAGCTATGCCCGTATCGGCGGTCTTTCTCGCGACAGCTACGACGGCTTTGAACAAAATGTGCTTGCGGCTCTCGATTCTACCGAGAAGGCCCTGAAGGATCTGCATGCCTGCTTGGACCGTAACCGTATCTTCTTGGATCGTACCGTGGGCATCGGCAAGATTTCTGCTGAGAAGGCCATCAGCTACGGCTGGACAGGCCCGTGCCTGCGCGCCTGCGGTGTGGCTGCTGACCTCCGCAAGGACGAACCTTACTACGATTACGAAACCTACGACTGGGAAGTGGTGGTCGGAACTCAGGGCGACTGCAACGATCGTCTGCAGGTCCGCCTCGCTGAAATCGAAGAGTCCGTGAAGATTGTGCGCCAGGCCCTGAAGCGCCTTGCGCCCGGGCCCGTCGACATCGTCGACCCACGCATTCGCGTGCCGGCGCACAAGCTGGCCTACCAAGACATGGAAGGCTTGATTGGCCGTTTCAAGAGTGTTTACGAAGGCATTCGCGTACCCGAGGGGGAATACTACTGCGGGTCCGAATGCGCCAACGGCGAGCTGGGCTTTACCATCGTTTCCGACGGCTCCGGCCATCCGTACCGCATCAAGGTGCGTCCGCCTTGCCTTACGCAGTTTGCTGCATTCCACGAGCTTGTGGAAGGTGGCCAGCTGGCTGACTCCATGGCCGTACTTTCTGGCCTCAACATCATTGCTGGAGAACTTGACCGATGAGAGAACACATTCAAGGTGCAGTTCAGGTTGTATCGAACAACCGCTTGAAATTTGACAGACCTGCGCAGCCCATCGATGCTCTGCCCGATCCGGGACAGACCTTTGGCTATGTGAACAAGGCCGTTCCCCAGCCCGCTCCCAAGGAAGTGCTCGCTAAGCTGGACACTCCCGAAATCAAGGAACGTTGCGCCGACCTGCTGAGCCGTTATCCGGTGGGGCAGGGGGCTCTGCTTGAAGTCCTTTGGCTGGTGCAGGGCGTGTTCGGCTGGGTGCCTACCGAAGGTATCCGTTGGGCTGCTAACGTTTGCGGTTGCGCTCCGGCCCATGCGCTTGGCGTGGCAACCTTCTATACCATGTACAACCACGCTCCCAAGGGCAAGTTCTTGCTGCAGTTCTGCCGTAACATCAGCTGCACCATCAAGGGCGCCCCGAGCCTGATCGAATACGTGGAAAAGTCCTTGAACATCAAGACCGGCGAAACTACTCCCGATGGTCTCTTCACTATTCTCCAGGTGGAATGCCTGGGCAGCTGCGGCAACGGCCCCATGATGCTGGTGAACGACGACTTCGCCACTGACGTGGAAGGGGACCAACTGGTGATGAAACCGGGTACCACCCTTACCACTGACAGTATCGACCGTATCCTCAAGTGGTGCTACGCTCACGAAGACAACATGCCCAAGCACGATGTGTTGGGCGGAATCGTCAAGGGCCACAGCGGACACCCCGGCGCTCCCGGCGCCAAGGCCAAGCCCCAGGTGGCCGACTACGCGCCTCCTTCTCCCGTGCTGAACGTGAAGGCCGAGGCCGATGAAAACGGTGCCACCCTCACCTGGAAGGGCGCTCCTGAATTCACGAAGCTCGTGGTGGAAAAGAAGAACGGTTCTTCTTGGACCACTGTTGGCGAGCCCGGCGTGAAGGACAAGAGTTTCCTCGACGCAAGCGGCAAGGTGGGCGATGTGTATCGCATGATTGCCACTTCCGGCGAACGCACGGCGAAACCTTCCAAGGAAGCTACCGCTACCCAGAAGCCCGCACCGGTAGAGGAGGCTAAGTAATTATGGCTGAATGTGTAAAAGTTTGTACAGCGAATTTCGGCAAGGGCGCCCAGGATATTGAAGTCTACAAGAAGCTGGGTGGCTACGCCAACATTTCTGAACGCCTGTTCAACATGAGCCAGTTCGAGCTCATCGACTACGTGCAACGCTCTAACCTGCGTGGCCGTGGCGGTGCAGGGTTCCCCACCGGCATGAAGTGGAGCTTTGTGCCCCGCAATTCCGGCAAGCCCGTGTACATCGTGGTGAACGCCGACGAAGGCGAAGGCGGAACTTTCAAGGATCACTTCCTGATGTTGGAAGATCCGCACCGTCTGATTGAAGGCTTGATTATCGCCGCTTGGGCACTTGGTAGCCGTGCGGCCTACATCTACTGCCGTGGTGAATTTTTGCCCTGCATCGAGAGTCTGAACAAGGCTTTGAACCAGGCTTATGCCGCCGGTTATCTGGGCGAAAACATTATGGGCACCAAGTTCTGCTTTGACATCTTTGTCCATCGTGGAGCGGGCGCTTACATCTGCGGTGAAGAAACTGCTTTGATTAACTCTCTCGAAGGCCAGAAGGGTCAGCCCCGCCTGAAGCCGCCTTTCCCGGCGGTAAGCGGCGCCTGGAAGAGCCCCACCTGCGTGAACAACGTAGAGACCATCATGGCTCTCCCGTGGATCCTGCAGCACGAACCCGAGGAATACGCCAAGATGGGAACTCCCCGTGCTGGCGGTACCAAGGTGTTCTGCATCTCTGGCGACGTGAAGAATCCGGGCGTGTACGAGGCTCCTCTCGGCACTCCCATGATGACTATGATTAACGATTACGCTGGCGGCGTCGTGGGCGGAAAGCTCAAGGCTGTTCTGCCGGGCGGATCTTCTTGCGCTCCGCTCACTGCTGAAGAAGCGGCCGTCGCGACGATGGATTACGAATGTCTCGCCTCCATGAAGACTATGTTCGGCTCCGGCGCCATGATTGTGATTAACGATACCCACAACATGGTGGACCTGCTGAATTGCCTCGGCAACTTCTACAGCCACGAATCCT
>CAMHOW010000059.1 GCA_946186895.1 uncultured Fibrobacter sp. | reverse complement strand
GAATGTTTCTTGGACCCGTCACTAAGCACATCTCCGATTCCTTCAATCTTCCCGGCGGCCTCGCGGGCCTCCGCATCCCCCTTTCCGAGGGTGAGGCCAATTATAGAACAATTTTCCGGTATCGTCAAGGGTTTTTGGCAAAAAATTTCTGTTTTTTTTGTTTTTTACGGGGAAACAGGTCTTCGGCCACATTAACCCCGTCTCAAAACCACCTTATCAACAGTCTATCAACAGTTCAAGCGTATATGTAACTTGTTGCATAGTATGATGATAAGGCTAGATGGCGGATCGGAGTCCGCCATGACGTTAGACGCTGTTCGTTACCGTGAGCAACAAGCGTGGCGTTATGATAAGGGCCAAATAAAGAAGACTTGATGGGCCGGATTTACAATTTATGTTATCTTATGAAGAGAGAAGAGCAAAGATGGGCGACACGAAAAAACAGAATGAAGACAACGTAGCGCTGAATCTGGTGCAGACAAATTATCGCGAGCACCAGACGATGAAGCTGAGCGAGCCGGAGAAATGGCCCGCGGTGGTGCGGCTGTTCTTGTTTCCGAGTAGGCTTGGCGTTCAGCAGAGTTTCTGGTTTCGCCTGGTATGTTTCGTGGCGATGGTTAGTTTGTCTGTACCCATCTTTTTTAAGAACGACAAAGCGTGGGTCGTGGATTTTTTGCATAGCATCAATTTGCTTGTACACGAGGCAGGGCACGTGGTGTTTCAGATTACAGGGAACCGTGTGATTATATCCATGGGCGGGTCGCTGTTCCAGTGCATTATGCCGCTGATATTTTGCTTTGCGCTGTGGATCAAGCCTAGGGATTTGTTCGGAGCCTCTATTGGACTGTGGTGGTCTTTTGAAAACCTGATGGACGTGGTGCCCTACGTGGCCGATGCGCTGCCGATGAAGCTACCCCTGATTAACGGCGTGACCGGTGCGGAATCGCCCTACGGGTTTCACGACTGGAATTTTATTCTCGGCGAGACAGGACATTTGGTGCATTACCTGCAAATCGCACACACCCTCTCCATTATTGGTAAGGTGGGTATAGCTGTATCTATCTTGTGGGCCGCTTGGAGCCTGTGGTATTACTGGTTCGTGCAGCGATCAATGGTGAAGAACCAGATCTACGATTAGGTAAATCGCGAGAGCTACGCTACAGACGCTGATAAAGTTCTCGATGAACTTGTTGCCCTTTTTACGTTGTAAGAAACTGCCGCAGTAACCGCCGAACCAGGCACCTACCGCCATGATGATGGCGATGGGCCAGTCGATTTTGCCCGCGATTCCGAGAGCGATGGTGCTCATGCAAAGGAACACGGTGGTGAGTGCGTTTTTGAGGGCATTCACATGAATGGGATCGAGGCCGGTGTAGCGCGTGAGACTGAAAATCTGGACGAAACCCACGCCTACCTGGACAATACAGCCGTAGATGGCGACGGCAATAAAGCCGAGGGCTCCTTTCCAAGTGAGCTTTTCGGGCGGGGTTGCAGGAGGCTTGCCAAAGATGTCTTTGCGGAGGCGGCTCATGACCACCACCAAGCAGATGACCACAGCGAGAAGAGCCTGAAAAGCCTTGTCGCCGATGCGGACCAAGAAGCACACGCCGATGCTTGCACCGATGACGGTGGGTATCAAAAGCTGAAAGAAAATCTTTTTGTTGAGGTAGCCATGACGGGCGAGATTTGCAACGGAACTGATGTTTCCGATGATAAGGCCGATTCGGTTGGTGCCGTTAGCCACCGTGGCGGGCATGCCGAGGAAAATCATGATGGGGAGGCTGAGGGTGCTTCCGCCACCAGCGATGCTGTTAATGAGGCTAACGACTGCGCCCAGGATAAAGAAGACCGGATGCTGTCCGTATTCCCACCAGGCAGAGTCTATCATTTCGACAGTTCCTTTTTCAGAAATTCCATGTTGTCGAGAACCTTCTGCTTTTGGCTATAGTCGGGGTATTCCACCAGGCAGTTGTCCAGGGAATCAACGGCATCTTGAAGCAGGGACTTTTTGTTTTGAGGGTCTTTCTGCTTCTGGGCCTTGGTGAAAAGCTGGCTAGTGATCTTTCTCTGCTTGTTGCAGTAGGCATCGGCCAGAGCATTGTATTTTTCTAGAGCCTGTTGACGCAGGTTGCTGAACATTAACTTGTTCAAAAGGTCCTTGGCTTCGGGGAATTTCTCCTGATTCTTTAGCGTGTCGGCCTGTGCCAAAGCCTGTGCCGGATCGTGGCTTGACCAGTAGTTCTTAGCCACAGAATCGGCGACGGCGGCCAGTTCTTGAATGCGGGCTGCAAGAGCTGCGGTTTGCAGGGAGTCTTCGAAGTCACGGTAACGCAACTGGAATTCCTTCAGCTTTTCTTGGGCGGCATTGAATTCGGCGCGGCCTTCTGCAAGGGCCCTAATTTCGGCAAGGTCGCGACGGGCTTTTTGCAAGGTGTTGTTGAAGGCAAGCTTTTTCTGCTCGCCTGCCCAAGCCACCAAAGAATCGCCGGGGTTCAGCGCTATGAGGCTGTCGGCGGTTTCCTTAACCAGACTGTAGGCGGACTGTGCGCGGTTCATGTTCTGGATCTTGAACACCATGGGGTCGAACTGCTTGGACTTTTCGGCGCGGGTCTTGCCGAATTCGTTCAGCAGGGAATCGGCCCGCTTTTCCCACTGGAGCCAGAGAGGCTTAATGATGCGGAAACGTTCTAGGTAAGCGGTAGCGGAATCGGTGTAGCCTGCACGATACAGGGAATCAGCATAAGCAAAAACCGATTCGGTAAGGGCCGGAAAATCCTTGTAAGGGTCGGGCGGATATTGGGACGTTTGCGTAGTTTGCGCATCGGCGGGGGAAGCTGTTTGTGTGCCGGCTTGAGTCGCAGTGAACTGCTGAGAGGCAGGGGTGTTCTCTGGAGTGGCCAGGCGGTAGTTGTCCAACTGCTGGGAGTTGAAAAGCACCTGAGACTCAGAAGAGGCAGGAGCGACTGTCGTAGCAGTTGCTTCAGGAGTGGAAGGCGCGGCACCTTGAGGCTGTTCAGCAGCAGGCGCAGATGCGGGTGTAGAAGGTGCGGCCGCAGGAGTGGATTCCGTAGTGGAAGGTGCAGGGGCAGTCCCTGCGCAGGCGGCAAGCATCACAAGAAATGAAAGACTAGCTATGAGGCGAATCATAGGTTACTCCCCCGCTTCTAGCGGGACAAAGGCGTTGTTTCCATCTAGGTCGGCCGGCAAATCCCAGTCGTCGTCTTTAGGCATGGCGGCGGGGGCAGGCGCGGCGGGCTGTTCGGCGGCAGGTGCAGATTGCTCAGCTGTCGGGGCAGGTTGTTCAGCAACAGAAGCAGTGCCGGACTGTTCGGCAGCGGTTTCGCTCTGTGCCGGTGCGGCATTCTCTTCTGCAGGCACAATGGAAAGTTCAGGTGTAGGCCCAGCCTGCGATTGATCTGCAGCGCCTTCGGTAGAAGCCTGGGCCACCGCTTCGCGGAAACCAGGAACCTCGAGCCACGGGAGCGGACGTCCGCCAGAACCATCGGAACTAGAAACCACAAGGCCAGTCATAGGATCTACGCTCAGCTCGCCACGCTCATTGGGGAGCACCAGGGGCACCTCGCCCGTGGCCAACATGGAAATGTCGAAGAAGTCGATGTGTTCAGGAATGCCCTGAATGGCAATTTCTTCTTTGGCAAAAGAAGCCCATTGCGGCAAGCCACCCGAAGCGCCAGCAATGCGGGTGCGGCCAGACTTTAGAGGCTTGTTATCGTCGAAGCCCACGTAACTTCCGATGGCCACCACAGAATCCAGCGCTATGCCGTTCTTCTCTTCTACGTAAGTGGGAAGCGCACCCATAAAGGCCACGTTGCGGTAATCGTTGGTAGTACCTGTCTTGCCCATCACAGGGAACCGGAGCGTAGTAGAGCGGTCATCGCTTGTCACAGAGAGGTTGTTGACCTGGCTACGAGCCGTACCATTGGTAAACACGGAACGCAACATCACCGCCATCTGAGAGGTAACCGTATCGGAAAGCACCTGCTTGCTTTCCATCTCGTTCCGGAAAATCACGCGACCATCGCGGTTCTTGATTTCTTTGATAAAGCAGGGGTCGGTCCATTCGCCATCGAGGCACTTGAACACCTTACCCGTAAGCAACGTCTGGTAGGCGGTGCTGATTTCGCCCAGAGTAATTTCGTTCACGCCCAGAGGCATACTGAATACCTTCTGGAGTTTCTGATGGATACCAATCTCTGTGGCAAAGCGGGCGTATTCCGCCATAGAAAGGGCCCTGCGGAAATCGGGCCAGTAGCGGATGTGCTCGGCATCCAGGTAATCCTTCTCGGAATCCACAGGCTCCATCATGGTGGTGAGTCGCTTGAAATCGGCCAGGCTGAAGTTCGGGAAAAGAACCACCGAATCCATAGGCGGGAGTAGCGCCTCTACATCGGGATCCAGGCTCTTGGCTTCGCGGGCGCGGAGCACCTCAGCGTAATTCTTGTAGTTGTGTTTCAGATACTTGATGAGGGTCTCGTCTTTTTTGGCCTGCTTGATACCGTCGTCAGTGAAGGTGCCGTAACGCAGGTTCAGCACGGCGCGGGCCTTGGCAGACTTGCCCTCTAGCCGGTAACGCTCGGCCAGGGCATCGCGGGCACGTGTAAACTCGATTTCCCGCTTGATATCCTCTTTCATGATAAGCCCGAACTTGTCGCGGAGCCGCTCGAAATAAGCCCTGCGGTCTTCGTCGGCCTCTTGAGCAAAGCCATTCTGGGCAGCCACTTCGGCAAACTCGTTGGAGTCAAGTTTGTCTAGCAGGTGTTCCAAAAGCCAGATGCTCGCAATATTCTCGGAGCGTGTGGCAGACCAAGCAATAGTCACCACGTCGCCCTTGTTCTTGTGGTCGGGGCGCGGGAAATAGAACTGGTTCACATACTGGAACACGTTGAACTCGTTTTCCAGCTCGTCCATGTAATTCCAATGATGTTGCAAGGCCAACGCATAGAGCAGGGGTTTCCAGCTAGAACCCAACTGCCGCACCGCCTTAAAGCTACGGTCATAACCCGTATTGTGGAAGCCGCCCTGGCTTGCCACCACCTTGCCGTTCTGAATAGCCACCAAGCCACCCTGCAGCACAGGTTCTGTTTCGATCTTACAGGGGGCGTAACCGTCAATCAAGTTCGAGTCCAGCACGCTCACCAAAAGGATGGCACCGGGTTTCAGCTGCGAGGCGAGAATCTTGTTCACGTCGCCACCCACCTGAGATGCAAATTCCTTGACTGCGGCCTCCGTGACCACACCCTTCAGCTGACCGAAACTCAAGGTCAGGGACTTAAGCTTGCCGTTGTCATTAAAGTAGACACTGTCTACCGCACCATACAAGTAGTCGCCCTTGCGGGCACTCTGGGCCTTGTTGGCAAACTGAGCCTTGGGCAGCATAAAGCCACCCAGCTGCATCTGCAGGTTGCTGATGTTGGTCTGCAAAGCGCGCTTGGCAGCATCTTGACTGCGAGCATCCAGAGTAGTCACAATTTCGAGCTGGGCCTTGCGCCAGTCGTCGATACCCTCGCCGTCGAAAAGTTCCCTGAAATAGTCGCTGTCCAGGCGTTCTTCCAGGCGTTCCAGAGTGGTGCTCATGGTAAAGCGGAAGTTGCCGTGGTTAAATTCCAGCGGGTGCGCCAAGGCCTTGTCCATGTCTTCTTGCTCGATATAGCCCTCTTCTACCATGCGGCTGAGCACGTAATTCAAGCGTTCAGCCCCGCGGGCGATTGCACGGTCGCGACGTTCCTTGCTACGCTGGATAAACGGGTCGTAGTTGAAGGGGCCCTTCACAGACCCTGCGATAAAGGCGCACTCGGCAAGGGTCAAGTCCTTAAGTTCTTTGTTGAAGAAATACTGGGCGGCAATGGCCACGCCCTTGCCTGTGCCAGAAACGTGGAACTGGTTCAGGTAGAACTCCAGGATTTCTTCTTTGGAAAAATGCTTTTCCATGCGCAGCGCGTTCAGCAGTTCCTTGAACTTTTCCTTGACGGAACGTTCTTCGCGGCCAAAGATGTTCTTGACCGCCTGCTGGGTCAGAGTAGAACCGCCCTGACGCATGCGCCCGCTTTTCAGGTTGCTTACCATGGCGCGGGTAAAACCGTACAGGCTAAAACCGTCGTGGGTCCAGTAGCCGGCGTCTTCGGCGGCCACCAGGGCGTTCACCACGTTCACCGGAATGTCGCCATAGGGCACGTACACGCGGTGGTTGGCGTCAAAGAAGGCCCCCAAAAGCTCGTTGCCGTCGTTGTAGAACACACGGGTCTCTCCGGAAAGCACCTGCAAGATCGTGCGACGGTTGAACTGGTTATCCGGGTCCTTTTCGGGCAAAATCTTGAAAACGATAATGTAGAGGGGGATGCAGCAGATGAGGCCCACCAGGGCAAATGCCGCCAAAATCTTGAGTAATTTTATCAGAAGCCGCACCATTATGGCCCCAATTTAGCTTTTTTGGCGGGCTTTTTTGGGCAATTTTGGCCATTCACCCTTGAAAAAACGCAGATTTTTATGTAAAATTGGAGTCCCCCAAGATGGGAAGGTGGCCGAGCTGGCCGAAGGCGCGTCCCTGCTAAGGACGTATAGGACTTAATCCTATCGCGAGTTCGAATCTCGCCCTTCCCGCTGAAAGCCCCGGACTTGAGAAATCAGGTCCGGGGTTTTTCGTTGGGTGACTTTTTCGCGGATTTTCCTATATTTGGGGCATGAGTCTAAAGCAAATTATCGCTCCCAGCGTGTTGAACGCAAACTTCCTTGAACTTGGCAAAGGTCTTAAGGCCATCGAGAACGGTGGCGCAGGCCTTGTGCACTTAGACATCATGGACGGGCACTTTGTGCCCAACATCAGCTTTGGGCCGGGCATTTCTGCCTGTATCGGCAAGGGCACCAAGCTGCCGCTGGACTGCCACTTGATGATCGAGAACCCGGAACTTTACGTGGGCGAATTTGCGAAGGCCGGCGCCAGCATCATTAGCGTACATGCCGAGACCACCAACCACCTGGACCGCCTGCTGCACCAGATTCGCGAGCTGGGCGTAAAGCCTGCCGTGGCCATTAACCCGGCAACGCCTCTCGAGAACATCAAGTGGGTGCTGGACATTGTGGACATGGTGCTTATCATGTCGGTGAACCCTGGCTTTGGCGGCCAGAGCCTTATCCCCTATTGCCTGGACAAGATTCGCGAACTGCGTCAGCTTAAGCCGGAACTGGATATCCAGATTGACGGCGGCGTAAAGCTAGACAACATTGTGGCCTGCAAGGAAGCAGGCGCCAACGTGTTCGTGGTGGGCAGCGCCATCTTTGGCCAGGCCGACCCCGAAGCCACCTGCCGCGAGTTCGTGAAGAAGGTCAGCGGGTAACTCCGAATTATCACCAATCGTCGCCGAAGAAATGGTTTTCTAGCCCGGGCATATTGCAAAAGCCCTCTAGAAACTGTTCGCCTGGCGCCATGTTCTTCAGTTTCTCGATTCTTTCGGCATTGTCGATAACGCGTTGCTTGGTAACAACGCCCGCCTCGATCTTTATGTGGAGTTCCTTTTCGTAGAGGGAGCCGAACCCCATGTGTACATAATGGAGCAGCTTGCCTTGCGGAATCCTCAAGACTCCGGTAAACCACGTGGCATGAATTGGCTTACTCTGGGCCAATTTGATGCAGCCGACCAATTTTTTTAAGAAAAAATTGCCTTCCTTGATTTCCCACGTGCCGATATAGCCCCTCCAGCAGGCGGTGGAGCAGATGACACTGTCGAGTTTGCCCGCTTTGATGGCGGCATCTACTTCTTCGTCGGGTACAGGCGTTATGATATCTGGGCTATCGGGGATAGGCGGGCAAAAGGCCATACTATTCCTTTTTCCGTCGATAATGAGCTTTTCGGGAACCTGAGCTGTCATGTTTGTACCTCCATCTATAAATATAACTTCACGGAGTGACAAGTTTTGACAATTATGGGGACATTTATCGGGACATTTACAGGGACATTTACAGGGACATTTTGCTGTGCGTTTGGCAAAAAATTGTTTTTTAGACCGTCGAAAACCTTACCCGCGAAGCCTTCTGGAACGTGTACCGTCCCGGATGCACCGAGCATTACGTGCTGCACTGCTACAGGAGCGAGCCCAGCTTTGTGCCTGAACTCTCGCTCGTGCTAGAATTGGACGGCGAGATCATCGGGCACGTGATGTACGCGTGGTCGCACATCGACGCCGACGACCCCGAAAGCGACGCGCCCTACTTTCTCTGCAAGGAACTGCAAGAGGGTTTCCTCGACGGAATCACCGGCAGCTACCGCGATCCCGAACCGTACTTTGTCGCCATGCGCAACCCCGAGGCGTTCGAGAAGTACGACGCGGAATTCCCGCCGAAGGAAAAGCTCGTGCTGCCCGGGCAACTAGGGTAAAACGAACCCAACTTGAGGTCGATTTTTTCGACCTCATGTTGTCTTCTTGCTCAAAATTTGCGAATTTCAAAGATTTTCGCGGTTTTGAGGTCGAAAATTTCGACCTTGAAGGACTTTCGCTTCCTAGTACCGTGTTCGAGGTCGAGGTCAAAAATTTTGACCTCGATAATAACAAAATCGATATAAAAATATCGAAAGTCGGTTTGGTGGGGCGAAAATTGGAGGGGAACGCCTTCCCCTCGCTCGCACTCCGTTGCTCGCTACCCCTTCTCCTAGGGGCTCTGCCCCTAAAACCCCGTCGCATTTGAGAAGTTCAATGCGTTTTTTTTCTCTTTTCGTAAATTTAAATTTGCGCTTATCCCCATAATAGTTTATATTCCTTTATGTACCGCACAATGTGGTATTTGATTTTTATATGGAACAACA
Organism: uncultured Fibrobacter sp.; assembly: GCA_946186895.1. Taxonomy (GTDB): domain Bacteria; phylum Fibrobacterota; class Fibrobacteria; order Fibrobacterales; family Fibrobacteraceae; genus Fibrobacter. Next base: position 5,498 of record CAMHOW010000059.1, on the reverse strand, counting down.
GTTTTTTAATAATATGTCAGAGAAGGTCGTCGATGACCTTCGAAAAACTGTTGTTGCCGGCTCTAGGCTTTCGATTGCCGCGGCAAGCTTTTCCTTATACGCTTTTGAGACTCTGAAAGACGAACTTTGGAAGATCGATTCCCTCCGCTTTATTTTTACATCGAGGGCGTTCGTTAAAAAGCAGATCAACAAGGAAAGTCGTGAGTTTGATATTTCACGGACAGCCAAAGAGCAGGCGCTTGATGCGGAACAATCTGCCCGCGAGCATGCTTTGTTTGGCAGTGAATATGAATTGAAACTGCGTAACCAGCTAAACCAGAAGGCAATTGCGGTGGAGTGTGCGGAATGGATCCGCCAGAAGGTGAAGTTCCGGACGAACATTACTGACTTGAACTATCAGACGTTCATGCATGTAAAGCAGCCCGATGACGACGCGCTTTATACGCCGTTCAACGAGTTTTCGGCGGTGGGCCTTGGTGTAGAAAAAGGCAACAACATTTCCAATTTTAGCATGAGGGTTTCGGCCCCGCTTTCTAACGATTACATCAACAAGTTTAACGAATGTTGGTTTGACGAATCGCAGTTTGAAGAAGTGACCCAGGCGGTCATGGACAGCATCGCTACGGTCTATAAAGAAAATTCTCCCGACTTCATTTACTTTGTAACGCTCTACAATATTTTCCATGAATTCTTGAACGACATCGGCGAAGATGTTTTGCCGAATTCGGCGACGGGTTTTAAGGAAAGCGCTATTTGGCAAAAGCTTTACAACTTCCAGAAAGATGCAGCCCTTGCCATCATCAACAAATTGGAAAAATACAACGGTTGCATTCTCGCCGATAGCGTGGGTCTTGGCAAGACTTTCACGGCGCTTGCGGTGGTCAAGTATTACGAAAATCGTAACAAGAATGTGCTGGTGCTTTGCCCCAAGAAGTTGAACAACAACTGGATGACCTTCAAGAATAACCAGACGAACAATCCGCTTGTTACGGACCGTTTTCGTTATGACGTGCTGTACCATTCGGATTTGTCGCGTGATTCGGGGAGCACGAATGGCCTTGACTTGAGCCGCATTATTTGGAGCAACTACGACCTTGTGGTGATTGATGAATCCCATAATTTCCGCAATGGCGGTACGGCCACAGGCGATGATTTTTCTGCCGATGAATTTGACGATGATATCGACCGCAAGGAAAACCGTTACCAGCGCTTATTGAATCAGGTCATTCGCAAGGGCGTAAAGACGAAGGTGCTGATGCTTTCGGCAACGCCGGTGAATAATCGCTTTAACGATTTGAAGAACCAGTTGCGTTTGGCCTACGAAGACGATTCGGAAAAGATGGATTCTTTGCTGAACTTGAACAACGGCATTGATTCCATTTTCAAGCAGGCGCAGAGTGCCTACAATGCGTGGGTAAAACTCCCGGCCTCTCAGCGAACTACGCAGGCGTTGCTTGAAACTTTGGATTTTGATTTCTTTGAACTGCTTGATTCGGTGACGATTGCGCGTTCTCGTAAGCATATCGAAAAATTTTACGACATCAATGAGGTGGGCAAGTTCCCGGAACGGTTGCCGCCCATTTCGGAATCTCCCGACTTGACCGACGTGGCGGGAATTTCGTTCGATAGCATTTATCTGCTGTTGAGCCAGTTGCAAATGAGCGTCTATAGTCCGGCGCGATTTGTGCACCCGAGCCGTATCGAGGGCTATATCGACAGTTCCGAAGAAAAGGATTTGTTGCTTGGCCGCGAAATGGGTATTCGGAAACTCATGAGCATCAACATGCTCAAGCGCCTGGAAAGTTCCGTCTATTCGTTCAAGCTGACATTGGACCGTTATCACGAACTGGTTCAAAAAACAGTTGACAAGATTGAGAAGTACAAGAAGAGTATTGATGCTGGCAATGCGACTGCGGATGCAGATATTATTTACGATATCGATTGCGCGGCCCTGGAAGATGACGAATTTACCGTCGGCAAGGATGTGCACTTCAATTTGGCCGATATGGATTACATTGGCTGGCTGAACGAGCTCCGCCAAGAATTGGGCGTACTTGCACAGTTGCAAAAGATTGCCGAGCAGCTTTCGCCTGAACATGATTCCAAGTTGCAGACCCTATTTGCAAGAATCTGCAACAAGATTGAGAACCCAATCAATCCTGGGAACAAGAAGATAATCCTGTTCACGGCATTTGCTGACACGGCAAAATATCTCTACGAACAACTTGCCGAGAAACTGCTCCAGAAATACAGAATCCACTCTGCACTTGTAACGGGCGATATGGACGGTCGCACAAACCTCCCGAAGTTGCGCGCCGATTACGATACGATGCTGACCTATTTTTCGCCGCAGTCCAAGGAACGCCATTTGCTCAGGAACATTGTCCCGGGCGATATCGACTTGCTGATTGCGACGGACTGCATTAGCGAAGGCCAAAACTTGCAGGATTGCGACTACCTGATCAATTACGATATCCACTGGAACCCGGTGCGCATTATCCAGCGCTTTGGTCGTATAGACCGTATCGGCAGCAAAAATGCAAAAATTCAGCTGGTGAACTTTTGGCCCAACGTGAGCCTTGATGAATACATCAACCTGAAATCGCGCGTTGTTGCCCGCATGAAGATTTCGGTGATGACCGCCACTGGCGACGACAACCCCATCAGCGCCGAAGAGAAGGGCGATCTAGAATACCGCAAGGAACAACTGCGCAAGTTGAAAGAAGACGTGGTGGACCTTGAAGACATGAAGGGCGGCGTGAACATCGTGGATTTGGGCTTGAACGATTTCCGTATGGACTTGTTGCAATATCGCGAAACCCATCAAGAAGTCGAGAATGCGCCCACGGGAATTTATGCGCTCGTGCATGCCGACGAAACAGGCGAAATGCCGCCCGGCGTGATTTACATTTTACGCAACCGCAACAACGCCGTGAATATCCGCAGCAAGAATCGTCTGCACCCCTTCTACATGGTTTATCTGAGGCAAGATGGTAGCGTCGTTTGCAACCACCTTTCGCCAAAGAAGATTCTTGACCTGATGCGCCACGCTTGCCGCGGGCTTGCCACGCCCGACACTACACTCTGCAAAGCCTTTAATAAGGAAACTGCGGACGGGCGCAAGATGGGCCGGTACAGCGACCTTTTGCAGCAGGCGATTGCCTCGATTATCGAAGTCAAGGAAGAATCCGATATCGACAGCCTCTTTGGCGAAGGCGAGACCACCGCACTCACCGGCGAAATCCGCGGCCTAGACGATTTTGAACTCGTGACATTCCTGGTGGTCAAATGATAAACCTGCCCTCTTCGACATTCGTGGGCAAGGTGGTGCCCAAGGAAAAATTCTATAGCAAGTGCGCCGTGAATACGGCGACCAAGAACCTTTTTGTCAAGTATGTGGAACAGATTGTGTGGCAAAATAAGCTGACCGCGCAGACCATGGCCGCAGAAAAGGGCTTGCTGGTGAACGAAATCGACGTCTTTGAAGTCAAAATGAAATCGTTTGATTGCCCGCGCAAGTTGTTCGAGTTTATTGACCAGAATTTGCACCACCACAACGTATTCGTGTTGACTTATGACGACAAGGCGAAACTCTTCGTGAACTTCAAGGAAAAAGAGAAGGACGAAACCTTCCTGGAAGCCTTCGAAACCCCATGGAAACCTGCCGATGAACCCATATTTAATTTGTCCGGCAGCAACATGGACGAAATCTACGAATCCATCGTCCGCAGTGCAGATTCCTCAAATGCCGTTGCGAGTTTAAACTCCCTGAGCTTGCCGAAGGGAGAAGCGGAACAACCCAAGCCGTCTCTAAAAGACTATATTATACAAAGTAAACAAAACGCCAAAATCCAAGCCCAAATCGAAAAACTGGAAAAGAAACTCGCCAACGAAAAGCAGTTCAATCGCCAGGTAGAGATAAGGGCCGAGATTAAGAGCTTGGAAAAGGAGATGGGAAAATGTTAATATTTGATGAATTAGATAGTAGAAACAAGATAGGACAAGAGTTTGAAAGTAAACTCAAACAAACAAGAAAACTTCGTTTGATATCGCCGTATATCTCAAGTGGCTCATGGAATCCCCGGGAACTATTTAAGACAAATAGACAACTTGAACATATAGACATCTTGTGTGATTTAAAAAATCCGGCTTGCAATCCCAAAACAGTAAGGGAATTATCAGGAGACGAGCGCATCTCCATTAAGTATATGGATAAAATTCATGCTAAGGTTTATATTTTCGACAACTCCGTACTTGTTGCGTCAGCAAATTTTACGCCTAATGGAATGGGTGAAGGGTTAATTGAAGCGGGATCTGTTGAAGAAAATGTTGAATGTGCCGAACATTGGTATGACTCTTTATGGGAAAAGGCGGAATGGGTCCCTAATTTTAATGATGATATTAAGTGGAATGAATTAGAATCTAGATGGAAAATTGCACGAGCGCACAAAAAAGATATTTCTTTAACCGAAATAGAAAAACCTCACATTTTAGATTTGCTACAATCGTCGGAAAATTTTGAAAACGTCGTCTTTTGTTTGTGGTATGACGATGAAAATAATATTAAGACAACAGAAAAAGATATAATTAACGAATTTGGGGATCTTAAAGAATTGCCGTCTGAAAAATGGGATTTTTATTGGGAAGGCGAGGCGGACGGTCGTTCGCAAGACAAATTCAATGAAGTTGATGAAATATGTAGGCGGTCCGATGAGAAAATTTGGGTTAACATAAAAATTAACAAAAGTGATTCGATGCCGTCAAAAAAACAGTCTTTTTTCTTGGCTTCATCAATGAAGAAAAGAGTATGGGGAAGGAATTCTGATGGTAAAACGGAAATTTGTAGTTTGTATCAATATGTTGATGGGGTTGATATATTTACTTTGGCAAATAAACGTAAGGAAAGGTTATTAATTGATATGATTCGCGAAAAACTAAAGCAAAAAGAATGTGCAACCCAATGGGAAAAATGGAAAAATGAAGATCTAGGTTATGTTTCTTTTTCAGATATGCAAAAATTTTTAGAATTTGATAAAAAAGGAAAAATAAAGTATGATGACTGAGCAGGAAATAAAAGACTTAGAAGAATGGTTTAATAATCAATCAGATTGGTTTGTGTATGGAATCAATTTGTTATTGAAAAAGGGTAATCTATCTCAAGCGGAAATACATGATATAGCCTCCATTTGTTTAGGAGAAAAAAGTATTGATAAGTACATTGTTGACATTTCTTCTATATTAAAGGGGTATAATAATCATTCGCTGCATATTAATAGCCTTAACAATGTAACAAATGTATATGGTCTTGCTCCACGAAAGATTCTTGATTTTGGCGATAAAAATCTAACTATAGTTTATGGTCAAAATGGTTCAGGAAAATCAAGTTATGTTCGTCTACTAAAAAACATTTGCAACTCCAGAACAAAGGAAAAAATTATAGGAAATGTTTATAAAAACAAGGACGACGGAAGCAGGGCGGTAAGATATGAAGGCACTGA
>CAMHOW010000058.1 GCA_946186895.1 uncultured Fibrobacter sp. | reverse complement strand
GTAAGGAAGCCCGTGCCAACAAGAACTGGGCCGAAAGTGACCGCATCCGCGACGAGCTCGCCGCGATGAACGTGGTCATCAAGGACTCCAAGGAAGGCACGACCTGGGAAATCAAGGCGTAAGGTTTACGACTTGCGTCTTGATGGTGCCGGCACCATAAGCCCGCACCAGCAGGGCTCCCCGAGGCATTTTATTCAGCGAAATTGTGGCTGCCTGTGTTGGCAAATCCCGTGCCATAAGCTTGTGGCCCATCAGGTCAAAAATCACTACCCGTTGTGCATTTTGCACCGTAAGGCTGTTTGCGTAAATTTCCATATGGATGGTGCTTGCTGACACCAAGCCCGCTTGCGGAATGATTGATGTCTTTTCGCTGTTGCTAGACTCGGGTTGGGCGGCAGAGGAACTGCTGGCAGAGGAGCTGCTTTTCGGAAGCAGTGACGGGCATGCGTCTTTGGAGGGCTTGACTACCGGTGCGCTCTTGCTCAGCACGAAACTGCCTATGTAGTTTGCACCCGTTTCCTTGTCGTAATAGGTAGAGTCGTTGGCGAAACGTACCGCGGAATAGTTAGAGTCGGCGGGCCAATTTCCGTATTGGGAAATTCTAAGGTAGACGGCGTACTTTCCTTCGGAAAGTGTCTTGGGCAGTTTTACTGCCGCCATCACTTGGTTGATTCCGTCAAAGGTGGTTTCGGATTTCACGTTGTCGAAGTCGGCGATGTTCCCGTTGTCGTCAAGCGCAGATTTTAATACCACCTTGCGGCTAAGAATGTTCTGCGGGTCGAATGCGTCACAGGGTTTGAATTCCTGCGGATCGCCATAGATGGTGTCTTTTGCAGACTCAGTGATGGGGCGTAGCACGATGGTTACGGGCCGCTCTTTGGTCATATTTCCGAATCCAACATTTTGGATCTTCAAGTCCAGTTTTAGTACGCTTTCCGTTCCGAGGCTACCCATCATCTTGGATTCCCGCAGCACGTAGCGGTATCCCAGATGGTCGTCAATATATTTGAAGGCTGTGTTCTGTAAGGTTCCTTCGCCGTCAGTGTAGGATTCATAGGCCTTGTCGATGGTGTCTCGGGGATGGAATGCAGATTTTTTCCACTCGTTGATAAGGTTGTAGTTCCACGAAATATTCAGGTAGCTAGTGTGGGTGCGGAATCCTTCGTAAGAAAGGAATTCTACTGTATTGATTTTTTTCCAACCATCTGCAGTGGTGAGTGCTTCACCACCGTAAGGAACATTCTTACCGTAGGTTTCCATAAAGGCAACGGCTTCTTGTCGGCAGATGCTTGTGGCACAAACGCTTCCCCAGGTACCATAGTCGTATTGGGTTCCCAGGTATCCGTCGTTGAAAAATCCTACACGGTAGATATCTTCTTTCAGGGAATCGGCCTTGAACTTGAAATAGGGATGGTCGATGTTGAAGGAAACGTTGTAGTTCCAGGCGGTGGTATCGCCTGCGGCATTCAGAACCGTTTCGGGGGAGAATCCCAGTCCTCTGGCAAGAACCGACGGATTTCGGGGTCCCACATCTACGTCGTGGTCCGTGTTTTGTAAAAGCGTAGCGAGCCCTTCGCCCACATAGAGCGGATTGCTGATGGTGCTGGTGTGCTGCTCGCCATATGGACCATACATTCCCTGTTCCACAAAGATGATGACATCCTTGTATTCATTGAAGACGGCGGACAGTTGTCGCGTGTGTTTCAGAATCCATTCTTGGGAGGGCTCCTGGTTGCCTTTACCATTGTAATTGTAATCGTAACAGAAACGGACGATGACGGTGCTGTTTTGGGCGCGAACTTGTTCCAAGTAGCTGCGGAAATCATCCAGCATTGCATTGGTCAGGTCCTGTGTTTTTCCATGCTTTTCTTCGTTGTTCTCTTTCCAGGTGGCGTTATCCGAGAATGCGGCGATGGTTGCCCTTAAGTGGATGATTTTGTTACTGTAGGGTTTAGGAGGGGTGGTGGACTCAGGCTTAAAATTAATGACCTGGTGACTGTAAAAACCACGGTCCGGATTGTAGAAGGACTGCAGTTGGTCGGTGTAGTTCAGCTTCTGCACCACGGCGGTTGCAGCGAAAGCGGATGTGGCAGTGGCTAGGCACGCTGTGCCAAGGACGGCCAAAGTTTTGGCCTTGCATAGATACCCAAATTTCTCCATATCTTGAATCTATATTAAAAAATCCGAAAATCCAAATATTCCGCCAGTTTTGTGAGTAAATTGTAAGTTTTTTGCCCTATTTCACGGTCTAGGGATAAACCCTCGGGAAAGCTAAATTTGCCGAAATTTGAGGACTTATGAAGCTTTGCCGTTACCCTAGCGTGGTGCCCTATTTCATTCTTGTTTTTTGTAGCATCTTTGTGCAGATGGGGCTGTTCGTTCACTTTCAGCGGTGGCTCTCGTTCTCCTTCGAAGGTTCAGCGTTCTGGTGGCGCAGCATGCTTTTGCAGTTCGCCATTTTCGTGCCCAGCATTTTCATGATGCCTGCGGCGAGTTACTTTGCGGGGCATTTCCGCAAGGGCCGCGTGATGGCCTGGTCGTCGGTGGGCATGCTGGCCTCCGTGATTGCGGTGGTGGTGTGCTACGTGGCGGGGGCCGAGTGGGTGGCCTACGGTCTGTTGCTGCTTTACGGGATTTTCCTTTCGATTCTGAGCCCTGCCAAGTTGGGAATCATGAAGGAGATGGTGGCGGCTGAGGACCTGGTGAAAATCAATTCCTGGTACATGGTGCTGTCTGTGCTTGGCACTGCCGGTGCGGCGTTTTTTGCCATGGGGCTTTCGGGCCACGAGAATTCGCCGGTGAGTATCGATTTGACCCTCTGGATTTATCTGGGGCTTTCGGTGGTGACCACTGTGGCGGCGTTCTGCATTCGGGTGGGGGAGTCCCACGACTCCCTGAAGATGCGTTCCCCGGTGCGGGAATTTTCGGCCACCTGGAGCCACCCTATCGTGCGGCTTTCGATTCTCGGGCTTTCGGCGTTCTGGGGCGTGACCCAGATTTTCCTGATTCTTATCCAGCGCATGAACGATATGCTGAATACGGCGGTGATCCCCGTGTCCATGTTCAGCGCCACCGTGGGCTACGTGGCGGGCGCCCTGAGCGCCGGACGTGCGTCAAAGGGGTTCGTGGAGACTGGCCTGATTCCCTTCTCGGCGGCGGTTTCTGCCATTACCATGTTCTCGCTGCCCTTCGTGGAAAACGAGTGGCTAGAGGCGGTGCTTTATGGTGTGATTGGCTGGAGCGCGGGTTCTGCCTACGTGATTTTGCGGACCGTGATCCAGAACTTTACCAGGCCCGATACGGCAGGGCGAATTCATGCGGTGGCAAACGCTATCCAGATGGCGTTCCTCGCCCTGATTATGGGCGGGCAGACTCTGCTTTTGATTTTTACGCCGGTGACCATTGATCACTGCTTCATGATTCTGTCGGTGATTTTGGCTCTGTGCTTTATCATGAACTTGAAGCAGACGCCTATGACCTTGTTGCGGGCAGCGCTCCGTTTTGCCTTCGCCTTTGTTTTCCGTTATCGGGTCAAGGTGATCGGTGTGCAGAATATTCCGGAGTCTGGGCCCCTGCTTTTGATTGGACCCCACTTTAGCTTTATCGACTGGGCGGTGCTGCAGATGTCATCCCCGAGGCCGCTTCGCATCGCCAGTAACCGGAACACCTTTGCCGATTGGTACCAGCGTTGGTTTTTCCATGGAAACTTTCTGATTAGCATTAACCGTCGCGACCCGGCGCCTGCTATGGAAGAAATTCACAAGGCCCTTTTGAACGGCGAGGCAGTGGTGATTTTCCCAGAAGGCGAAGTTTCTAAGACTCCGTTTATCTCCAAGTTTTCGCTGGACTATTCCAAGGCTATCGAGGGAACGGGTGCGCCCATCGTGCCGTTCTATATTCAGGGATTGTGGGGGAGCCGTTACAGCCACGCTTCTGAATGCGTGAACCGCCCTCAGTCTTTCAATCGGGTCATCAGCGTAGGCTTTTCGAAACCGCTCCCGACGGACGCCTCTGAACAGAAGATTCGCAGCGACTTGCAGTTCCTGGCATCGGATATCTGGAACCTGGCTATGGACCATTCCGAAAGCATTGTGCCGCTCTGGTTCAAGGCCATGTACAAGCGCCGCCTGCGCCCCATCCTTATCGATCCGGCGGGTAACCACGTAAACGGCTATGGCATGATTCGCCTGTGCCGCCGTTTCGGAAAGATTGTCAAGTCCGCAAGTAAGGGCTATGCCAACGTGGGGTTCATGCTGCCCACCAGTCGCGATGCGGCCCTCGGGATTATTTCCATCTTGGGAGCGGGCAAGACTACCGTCAATCTGAACTACACCTCTCCCGTGGATACGATTCTCGGCTGTATCAACAAGGCGGAACTTTCGGTGATTGTCACTACCCGAGCCTTCTACGAAAAGCTCAGTGGCAAGAATCCCGACTTTGCGAAGGTCGCTGAAAAGTGTCGTCTGATCTTTTTGGATGAAGAGGAAAGAAAAATTTCTACGCTTTCCCGCGTTCTATCAACGCTTATGATTTTCGTCTGTCCGCCGGCAGTTCTTCGCAGGCTTTGGTTCAGTTCCGCCAAGCTAGAAGACGACGCGGTAATCCTGTTCAGTTCTGGTTCCGAAGGTACGCCGAAGGGCGTGGAACTGACCCACAAGAATGTGATTTCTAACGCCCAGCAGTGCGATTACGTGGTGAAGCTCAGTCGTACCGATGTGATGACAGCGCTACTTCCGCTGTTCCATTCCTTCGGCTTCACCATGACCTTTATGATGCCCCTGCTAGACGGCGTTCCCATGGTGCTCTGCCCAGACCCCACCGACATTAAGACTCTTGCTCGAGTGTGTGCTCAGTACAAGACCACCATCCTTATGGGCACCCCGACATTCTTGCGCGCCATCGCCATCAACCGTTGGGTTCACCCCATGTGTCTGGATTCGCTGCGCTACATTGTGGCTGGCGCCGAAAAGCTTCGTCCCGAGATGCGAGAAACATTCAAGCTTAAGTTCGGTAAGGATATTTACGAAGGCTACGGCTGTACAGAACTTACGCCGCTGGCCACCATCAACGCTCCCAACGTGCTGCTAGACGACTTCCTTACTATGGAAAAGTGCTGCGACAACACCAGTATCGGACTTCCGCCTCCGGGGACTGTGGCCGCCATTATTGATCCGGAAACCAACGAGGTACTGCCCCAGGGCGAAGAGGGCATGCTGGTGGTTACAGGCCCCCAGGTCATGAAGGGCTACTTGAAGGATGGCGAAAAGACTGCTGGCGTGGTCATCGAGCGGGAAGGCCGCCGCTGGTATAAGACAGGCGACAAGTGCGTGATTACCGACGAGGGCTTCGTCCAGATTCTCGGGCGCTACAGCCGCTTTGCCAAGTTGGGTGGCGAGATGATTTCCTTGACGGCGGTGGAACTCCGCATTGCCGAAACCAAGATTCTGGACAACTGCGAATTCGCTGTCACCGCCGTTCCCGATTCTGTGAAGGGCGAACGCATCGTGCTTTTGGTCAAGGGCGATGCCGATGCCGAGGATATTGCCCGCAAGCTCCGCAAGTCGGGCATGCCGCCTCTAATGCTGCCCGGATCCGTCTTCTGCGTCGATGGCATCCCCAAGCTGGGTAGCGGCAAGTGGGATTTCAACGGTATGAAAAAGATGGCCACTGAGCTTGTGGCGAAGTAGACATTACTACATTCACCCTATGCTTCTTAAACATTTCGTGGTGAATCCTTTTGGCGTAAACACCTTCGTGCTGAGTAACGATGCGGGCGAGGCCATACTCATTGACCCTAGCGTAAGCCGTGAGTCGGAGCGCAAGGCTCTTGCGGACTACATTTCCTCTAACAATTTGAAGGTGGTCCGTCTCCTGAATACCCACCTGCATCTGGACCATGTGCTGGGCAATGCCTTCGTGGAACGGACCTATGGTGTAAAGCCTGAGGCTCACGAAGAGGACGCCTTCTTGCTGGACTTGCAAGAGGAACAGAGCCAGATGTTCGGCCTGCCTGTGGAAGAAACATCCCCTGCGTTGGGAGATTATTTGGCTGAAGGAGACGTAGTGGAAATTCCGGGAATTTCCTTGAAGGCGCTTCACATTGCAGGTCATTCTCCCGGAGGTCTAGCATTCTATTGCGAGAATCCTGGAGAAGTCAACGGAAAAAAGGCTCCGCCTCTGCTGTTTTCGGGTGACATTTTGTTTGCAGGAAGCATGGGGCGCTCCGACCTTTTCGGCGGAGACGAAGAAGCCCTTGTTTCAGGAATCAAAAGCAAGCTGATGACGCTCCCTGCAGAGACCCTGGTGTTCCCTGGGCACGGACCGACTACGACTATAGGCGATGAACGCTGCTGGTTCTAGCTAGGAATCGTATGCCTGCAGAAACACCTGGGGCAAGCATTCAATGACATCGCTGGGGAGCATGGAGAACGCCCCAAAATTTTTTCGAGCAACATCGCCCGCTTTTTGGTGCAAAAGTGCTCCGAGTATAGCGGCTTCTGTGGCCGTGACGCCTTGAGCCAATAGTGCAGTGATAATACCGGTAAGCACGTCCCCTGAGCCGCCTTTGGCAAGTCCCGAATTGGCGGCAGGCACCACAAAGATTTCTCCTTCGGGTGTGGCGATGAGGATAGGGGCGCCCTTCAGCAGGATGGTCTTGCTGAAATCTTTTGCCTTTTTCTTTAGCAGTTTGCAGGTTTCCCGAAGGTCGCTGGTGTCTTGTGGCAACTCTCCGAAGAGCCTCGCGAATTCCCGCTTGTGAGGCGTAAGTATTGCGGGAGCCATAGCGTTTCTTAGAATGGTGGTATTTAGGGCATTCAAACCGTCGGCATCAATGACCATGGGAACTTTGCAGTTTGCTGTAAATTCTGCGACCGCTTTTCTGGTTTCGTCATTCAAAGAAAGCCCAGGGCCAATGGCAACGGCTTGAACATGACTTGTGTATGTCAATAATTTTAGCACATGCTGTGATTCGAAACAGGCTGCCCCTTCCAAATTCATAAAAACAGGTTCGGACATTTTGGATTGCAGTACGGGCATAATGGAACTGGGGGATGCCAAAGTCACAAGCCCTGCACCGCTCCTGAGACAAGCCTTGGTACAAAGTGCGGCCGCTCCCGGCATGTCCTTGGAGCCTGCGATAATCAAGGCACAGCCTTGGTCCCGTTTTTCGCCACATTCGTTTCTGTGGGGCAACAAATCGGGAATGTCGCCTTCGGTCATTAGGTGGATTCCCTGGCTCAATTCCTTCAGGAGGTTTTCGGGGTAGGGGAGCTTTGCTACCTTCGCTTTCCCGAAATAGGGTAGCCCCTGGGCGGTAAATGCTTCTAGCCTCGGTGCTCCAAACATTAGGGTTTGCGTTGCGCGGATTGCATGCTGTTTGTTGCCGCCCGCGGTTGTAAATCCAGTAGGTACGTCGGCGCTGAGCACGGGTACTTTAGATTCGTTAATCAGTCGGACAACGCCTGCGTAAGGTTCCCGCAGTTCGCCCTTGCCGCCGGTTCCCAGCATACAGTCTATGACCAGTTGGTAGCGGTCAAGGCTCTTTAGGCTGGCTACCTTTTCTGAGGAATCCATCAGGACCAGGCGTCCGCCCTCCTTTTGAAAGTCCCTATAGGCGAGGGCAGCTTCCCCTTTGAACTTCTCGGGAGCAACCAGGCTGTACAGGGTACAGGGAATTCCCGCCTGAATCAAAAATTCTCCGCAGACCAGGCCATCGCCACCGTTGTTGCCGCTGCCGATGAACATTGCTACGGCTACATTTTTGGGCGTGTCGCTTGCACCAGACTTTAACAATTCCACGGCGGCTTTAAAAAGAGCCTTGCCGGCAATGCGCATTAGTGCGTAACCCTTCTCTATGTCGCCCGCTTTGGCTTGTTCATCCAGACTGCGAATTCCTTCTACGGTCAGTATGTCCATAAGTTACCCCTGCAAAAGGACCTGGAAAAATTCGGGCCTGTGAAAGTCGGGCTTTTCGGTATCGATGGGGAAGGCAGTTAGGTAGTGAGGCGTCTTGGCCTTGTCGGCACACTTGTAGAGGTTCCCTTCCAGGGCAACCCCTTCGAAACTTTTCATGTCAAAAATTTCGGGCGGAATGGTCACCGTGATTCCCCAGCATATCAGATTTCCGGCCACACTGGCGAGCTGCTTTACCCGGCCTATTTTGGCGAGAGACTCTGGTGGCAATTTCTGGCGGTCTTGCCGGCCGGCCCCCCGTGCCGCTAAGATAAAGCCACGGCTAGTAATTTCGAAGTTGAAGTATTCCGCAGGATTCTTGGGGTTCCTCAAAAAAATCTCTACGCAGGAATCTTCCCAGCTGGAGCCGTTGTCTTCACGTACTTCGGCCCTGAAGCAGTCCATGGGCTCTTCCACCATGAATTCCGCCTGGAGAGCTCCGTTTACATAGGCAACTTGAGCCTGTACGGCAGGCAGGGTGATTCCCTGATTGGCTTTCCATGAAAGGTTGGGCTTCAGCAGCATGGTGTCCCCGGTGATTAATCAGTTTTTTAGTGACTAAAATATATGATTAATCACTTGGGCTGGGTGTGATATCTTTGAATTTTTCTCAAAAAAAGCAAAATCTCTTTTTGGCATGTTTTTTGCAATTAAGGCTGCGTCCATATAACAAACAAAAGGAGGCCTTATGGCTAAGACAAACGAAAAACAAAAACCTGCTGTAGAAGAAAAGGAAACAGCCTTTGATTGCCTTGCGGTAACCAAGGTAGACGTGTGGCCCTTCAAGGAAGGTGCCGACTTGGGACACATGAAGGGCTATGCCCAGGTGGTGCTCAACGAGCAGATGGTACTTCGCGGGCTCCGCGTCATGGATGGCGAGTACGGCTTGTTCGTGAGCTACCCCAACGATCCGTTCTTCAAGGGTGATGATTATCGCAATATTTACCACCCCATTACCCGCAAGCTTCGTGAACATATCGAGAATTGTGTGCTGGAAAAATACCAGGCCACAGTGGCGGCGTAAATTATGTTCAGGAGAATCCGTTCTTACTGCCTGTTAGGCATCAAAGCGATTCCGGTGAGTGTCGAGGTAGATGCCTCTCAGGGGCTTCCGGGGTTTACTCTGGTGGGGCTCCCGGACAATGCGGTAAGGGAATCTCGGGAGCGTGTCGTTTCGGCGATACGTACCGTAGGTAAGGTGGTGACAGGTTTTCGGACCACCGTGAACCTGTCACCCGCGGATTTGCGTAAAGAAGGTAGTGCTCTGGATTTGCCTTTGGCCATTGGGCTCCTGACCGCTACCGAAGAAATATCCGTTCCCCGTTTAGAGCAGTGTGTTTTTGTCGGGGAACTCTCCCTGGATGGTCTCTTGAAGGGCGTCCGGGGAGTCCTTTCCATCGCTATGGATCTTGCACGGGACAAGAATTCCATTCTGGTAATCCCTAGGGAGAACGAGCAAGAGGCTTCTCTGGTGGAGGGCCTTCGGTATATTTGTGCCGACTCCCTGAAAGAATGTATCGAAATTTTAGAACAAGATAATGAAGAACTTGTTCATTGTGCTCGCGGGCTTGAACGTCAGAAGTTTGTGTCGGGCCTGGATGTTCCGGACTTTAAGGACGTGGTGGGCATGGAGGGTGTCAAGCGGGCGCTAGAAGTGGCGGCTGCCGGTGGTCATAATTTTCTCCTGGTTGGTTCGCCGGGCGCGGGCAAGACGCTTTGCGCCCGGTGTCTTCCGGGGATCCTGCCGGAGATGTGCGACGAGGAGGTGCTGGAGACCACCCGCATTCATTCTTGCGCCAGATGCCCCGGCAATGCGGGACTGTTCCGCCCTGTGCTGGTGCGACCCTTCCGTACGCCCCACCACAGCGCTTCCATGGTGGCTCTTGTAGGTGGTGGGGCACGCCTACTCCCCGGCGAGGCAAGCCTTGCCCATAACGGCGTCTTGTTCCTGGATGAACTTCCCGAGTTCAACCGCTGTGTTTTGGAGGCTTTGCGTGAGCCTATGGAAGAGGGGGAGATTTCGGTGAGCCGTGCCAGCGGTACGGTGGTGTGGCCTGCTCGCTTTATGATGGGGGCTGCCATGAATCCATGCCCTTGCGGTTACTCCATGGATCCCAAGCGGGTGTGTACCTGCCTGCCCGATGCACGCAAGCGCTATCAGGAAAAGATCTCGGGCCCGCTTCTGGATCGTATAGATATTCAGGTGTGCGTGCCTCCGGTAGAACCGTCCCAGTTTGCCCGCAAGTCCACCGCCGAACCGTCCGCCGCCATCCGCAGCCGGGTATGTGCCGCTCGGACGCTCCAGCAGGAACGTTTCGCCAGGTTGCCCTTCCGGTGTAACGCCGACATGAATTCCGAGGCGACCCGCCGTTTTGCGCAGATGGAGCCTGCCACTGAGAAATTTGCAGTCGCATCTGCCGAAAAGATGAACTTGAGTGCTCGCGGGTATTACCGCTTGCTGAAGGTATCCCGCACCATCGCGGACCTGCGCCATTCAGAGTCCGTTGAAATACCGGACCTGGCCGAAGCATTACGCTACCGGGCATTTAGGGGGTGATCTACCGGGAGATTCGGATACTTGCCATGGCGCCCTTGCTTTGGGGGATGGCGTTCGGCTTGCACACCGATACTTGGGCAGCCTGAGTCTTCGGGTAGTGGTCCAGAATGAACTTCGCTGTTTCCAGAACCAACGTTTCTACCAGTTGGAACTTGCTTTCCTTGATGAAGGCTTGCAAGTGCTCTGCCAGCTGGGCGTAGTCGATGGAGTGAATCAGGTCGTCGTTGCGGGCGGCCAAGGTGAAATCCAGCCATAGGTCTACGTTTAGAACCACAGGCTGAACAGCCTCCCTTTCAAAGGGAAGCGTTCCTATGATGCAGTCAAACTGCAGATCCTTTATAGAAATACAGCCTTTTTCGACTACCATACGTAGAGCACGATGGCGGCAGTCAGGCTGAGCCCAGCCACGCCGAACCAAATGTTACGGGCCATGGCGTAAGAATCTTGGGTGTCCTTGTTGGTCTTTTTGCGCTTCTGGAGTTCGGCGATGGTGTAGCCGTTACCCAGGTCCGCTTTCTGTATCATGGCCTCTCGACACTTGCCGTCGAAGTTACAGGCCTTGTCCACCTCGCCGAGGAGCTGGTCTTCGACGTCGGACAGGTCATCGTAGGCGTCCTTGGCCTCGTTGGCCTTGGAGTGCTGGATGACGCCCATGACGGCGGAACCGAGGAAGACGGCGGCAAGGCCAACGGCAGACCAGAAGCGGACTTCGTCAGCAATACCGAAACGGTCGGTCACATCGCTAGAGGCGTCGTAAGCGGCGTTGTCCCTGCTGTCGGCTTCGGTGTTGTCCACGTCACTAGCCACATCGTAACCTTCGTCTTCTTCCTCTTCTTCTTCGCAGTCTTCGTCGTTTTCGTCACATTCTTCTTCGTCGTCCTTGGGACCGGCACCAGCATCTGCTGCGGCAAACTCCGCATCTTCGGCGGCGGCATCGGCGTTTGCGGACTTGAGCTGGATGGGATCGCCGTTGATGAAGGCAATAGCAGTGGTGGCACCCGGAACAAATACGGACTTGCCGTCGAAATAGACCTTTTCTACGTCGTCGGTGGCAGGCATGCCGCGACGGGGGTAAAGCTTTGCCTTGACCAGGGCGGTGTAGTCCGTTCCTTCGGGGGCGGTCAGGGCCGACATGGAACTCAGGTCGCCCGCACTACCCTGGTAAATCTGGTAGGCGGTGGGCTGTTCGCCGAAGGGGTCGGTGAATTTTTGACGGACCACCAGGCGGCCCTCTTGGAGGGAGGAAACTTCGTCTACCGGAATGGTTTTCAGTTCGCCACCGAATTCGGCGGTGATGACATCGTCCGGGGACCCGGGGTCCTGGGCGGTAAATTCTTCAATATCGTAGGGGCCGGCAAAGGCGGCGGCCACAAAAAGACATATCGTCGCTAAAAACGAACGCTTCATTTTTCACTCCAATAATAAATACCCATTGAAATATATAAAAAAAAACGAGAAATGTTAATTTTTTGCCATAAAACCGCATTTTGACCCCGTCTTTTGGGCCCTGTGCCTTATTTTTGGGGATATATTGCCTTTTTTAGGGGAAAATTCTACTTTTTAGCCCGTAAATTTTAACCCTAAAAGAGGAATCCATAATGGCAAAGCTCTCTATCGAAGATCTCGAACTCGCCGGCAAGCGCGTGTTCATCCGTGTCGACTTCAACGTTCCGCAGGACAAGGTGACTGGCGAAATCACCAACACCAAGCGTATCGAAGCCGCCCTCCCGACCATCCAGTACGCTCTCGACAAGGGTGCAGCCGTCGTGCTCGCTTCCCACCTCGGCCGTCCGAATGGCGAAAAGAACATGAAGTACACGCTCGCTCCGGTTGCAAAGAAGCTCGAAGAACTCATCAAGAAGCCGGTGAAGTTCCTCTCCGACTGCGTTGGTCCGGAAGTCGAAGCTGCCTGCGCCGCTATCAAGCCGGGTGAAATCATCCTCCTCGAAAACCTCCGCTTCCACATCGAAGAAGAAGGCAAGCGCAAGATCAAGAACGCCGATGGCACCGAAACTAAGGAAAAGGCCGACAAGGAAGCCGTGAAGGCATTCCGCGCAAGCCTCACCAAGCTCGCTGACGTTTATGTGAACGACGCTT
Organism: uncultured Fibrobacter sp.; assembly: GCA_946186895.1. Classification (GTDB taxonomy): domain Bacteria; phylum Fibrobacterota; class Fibrobacteria; order Fibrobacterales; family Fibrobacteraceae; genus Fibrobacter. The sequence goes on along the minus strand of CAMHOW010000058.1, from coordinate 2,074 downwards.
TCGGTACCGCTCACCGCGATCACTCTTCCATGACTGGTGTTGAACTTCCGCAGCGTGCCGCTGGTTTCCTCATGAACAAGGAACTCAAGGCATTCGACCAGGTGCTCAACAATCCTCCGCGTCCGTTCCTCGCCATCCTCGGCGGTGCAAAGGTCGCTGACAAGATCCAGCTCATCAACAACCTCCTCGACAAGGCCGACAAGATCATCATCGGCGGTGGCATGGCTTTCACCTTCAAGAAGGTTCTCAACAACATCGAAATCGGTTCTTCTCTGTTTGACGAAGAAGGCGCCAAGCTCGTTCCGGATCTGATGGCCAAGGCCAAGGCTGCCGGCAAGGAAATCATCCTCCCGGTCGACTACATCGCTGCCGACAAGTTCGCTGCCGACGCTGCTACCAAGGCTGTCTCTGACGCCGAAGGCATTCCGGCTGGCTGGATGGGCCTCGATGTGGGCGCTGAATCCACCAAGCTCTTCGTGAACGCTATCAAGTCCGCCAAGACCATCGTCTGGAACGGTCCTGCAGGCGTGTTCGAATTCGAAGCCTTCGAAAAGGCTACCAAGGCTATGGCCGACGCTATCGTCGAAGCTACCGCTGCTGGCGCAATCACCGTGATCGGTGGTGGCGATACCGCTACGGCTGCCAAGAAGTACGGCGCCGACAAGAAGGTGACCCACACCTCTACGGGTGGTGGCGCTTCTCTCGAACTCCTTGAGGGAAAAACCTTGCCTGGTGTAGCTGTTCTTACTGATAAGTAATCACAGGAATGTCATCCCCGCGAAGGCGGGGATCTCCTTTAGAGACTCTCGTTCGCGCGAGAGTTTCTTTTTTTTTGCTCGTTTCTAGACGAATTGCGGTTTGTAGTTTTTAGAACCCTGTAATTTTTTTGCAGGGTATTTTTTTGTTGCCGAAATAGATATATTTCCTTTGTATGAGATTTGCTTGTCTGTTCATTGTGTTGTTTGCGGTTCTCTTTGCTCATGCACAAGAGGTGGACACGACATCGGTCTCGGCGACCAATAACACTCAAGTTGTAGAGGATAACAATATTGCACGAATCCGCTACCAATATGAGCGGGCAATAAAGGTGGGAGATCGTCAAAAATCCTTGGGAACGGGGCTGGTGATTGGCGGTGGTGTAGGCATAACTGCGGGAATAGCTATTACGGTATACGCAATAAAATTGATTAACGATAATGACCATAAAAAACAAAAGGGAGATTGCGGTTCGGCTGATGGCGGTCCTATGTTTGTTATGTTTATGGGGACAGGTACGATGGTTGTTGGTGGAGCAGCTATTGTGACAGGAATTATTTTTAGGCATATGGGTATTGGAAGACTCGAAAAAGCAAAGACTTACGAAGACCAACTGCGAGGCTATGGTCTAGAACATTTGTTGGTTAGTGCACGGCTGATTCCCGTGATCAATCCACTAAGTCATGAATTTGGTGGACGCCTGTTGCTTGATTTTTAAAATAATGTATATTGGTGAACATCATGTCTATTGCTGAATTGTCGAAGAACTTTCATGCCGAACACCGCGGGAACTGTGCCATGTCGGTAGCCTACGGCTATGCCCGTGCCACGGGCAAGTCCGAAGCGGAGGCGGTAGACGCCGCCGAGATGTTCCGTGCTTTCGGTGGAGGTAAGGCCCCGAATGGTCAATGCGGTGCGCTCTATGCGGCCAAGATGATGCAGCCGGACTATGCCGAAGCCATTGAAGACTTTTTCAGGCGCGGTGCGCAGAACTTTACCAAGTGTAGCGAAATTCGCCCAAACAAGATTATCCCGTGCAACCGTTGTGTAGAACTCGCCGGCGAGGCCCTTGATTTCTTGAATCAATAGCACCGCAAGGTGCCCACGAAAATAAACCGCTTCAACCATAGAACCGTTACCTAAGTAAAGCGGGTTATTGAGTGAGGGGAGAGTCTTAGGGAGGGGTCTACCCCTCCCTTGTTGCTAGTAGCACCGCAAGGTGCCCACGAAAATAAACCGCTTCAACCATAGAACCGTTACCTAAGTAAAGCGGGTTATTGAGTGAGGGGAGAGTCTTAGGGAGGGGTCTACCCCTCCC
>CAMHOW010000057.1 GCA_946186895.1 uncultured Fibrobacter sp. | reverse complement strand
AAATACTGATTTTCAAAGGTTGGGCTTTTTTGTGTTATGTTTATATAAAATCCTCTATCTATGCCTTCCATTTTTTCCGTATGGATAAGCATATCCTTATGGGTAGATCCATTACCTAATTTCTTTAAGTCCTCAAAAGATTTTCCGTAATATTCAAATGTTTTGGCTCTTTGTTCGTCGATAAAATTGATTAATTGAATTAATTCATAGCTTAAATGATTTCTCGCATAAGAACAAATGCCATGTATCAAAACAATAGCCGTTTCTGTTGCATGAAAAGCTTTATCTGAAAATTTGGAGAAATCAATGCTTACAGAATTATCTGGTATGAGTGTAGATAAAATCTTACTAAAAATTTGTGATTGGATTTTAGAATCCTTCCAAGTGTTCTCAGCCAGAGCCTTGTACAGGACAAATTGAAGTTTTTCAGAAAGCTCCAGTTTGGGCCAACTTTTACCATATGATGGATTTAACTCTAAATCAATTTTTTCTGTAATATCAAATAATGCAAAGAAAAACATTAGTTGTAAACGTACTTGTGCATCCTTACCCATAAATTCCTTATGGATAATTTTTTTCTCGTCTTCTTTCTTCCAGGTCACAATATCAACGATTATGTCTTTTTATGCTTTAATTTGGGTTCTTACCCCTTTCGGTGCATTTGTAACCTTGTAGAATAGTTTTTTAAAGTCCTTATATTCTATGAATTGAGAAATCCAATAAAGCATAAAGGGGATACTAGGGTATTTTTCTAACAGGCCTTGACTTAATGCAAAGTTTTTCTTGAATGTTTCATTTAGTGGCTCTAATTCAGTATATTCTTTCAATCCAAATGTATGCTTGATAAGGGAAATAATATTCTCGAACTTTTCAATTTCTGCCTTATTCGTGTAAACGATTTTAGTTCTTTCTTTGTTCAAGAATATAGGGTGGTTTATTGTCGCATGAATTAATAATGCGTTTGCAACCTCTGCGACAGTTTCAATAGTTGAGTAGAACGACGTTGCCTTATTGAGATAATTGATGTTAAAATCAATTTCATCGGCTGCGTTTTCCTCTGAAGTATTTTTTTGAATGACGTCCCAGTGCTCTTCGTTTTTCCATGCTTGCAAAGTCTCTTGTGAAATGTCCAACAGGCTACTGATTTTTGCAAGATCTACCGCTTTTTGGGTATAGAGTTCTTTTGCATCATCTTTGATTAACCTTATATATCTAAATTCACCATGTTTTTTACTATTTTGTTTGACAAATTCTGATTGTGTTTTAAGGGCACTCTTCTTAAAGTCAAAAAAATAGGCGATAATATAGTCATTTATATTTTTGAAGAACATTTCTTCATTGTCCGCATATGCGCAATATATGTCTAGACCTTTAATACAATCTGACATTATGCTAAGACATGGATTGTTTGTTATAAAACCACTTTGCTTGTGCTTGTTAAACAACCACAATTCAAATGAAAAAAAATGTGAAGTATTGCAATTTCCGTTTAAGACAAAATTCTTGTATTCTTGCAGTCTTACATTATACCATGAATTATCGAATATTAATGGATCATGAACTTCATTGGATGAAGTATCATTGTCTACCCTGAAATCCAAAAACGCACTATTTATTATATGGTTTTTTAGTTTCTTCGAAATCGCGAGAATGCATTGCGTTATGATGCTTTGAATCGCGTTCAATGATTTAATGGCTTCGTCGTTGAGCGATTGATTCGAACGTTCATGCTTATTAATGAAAATAAGAACACTTTTCAAGCAGAAAAACAAATCTGAAGCAAAATGAAAAAAAGAAGAAAACAATAGGTTGCTGTCATTGGGAATATCACTAAGATCGTATTTTGGGATGGGTATTTTCTTTATAGCGTCAACAGAATGTATTACTGTTTTGTAGAATGCGATGAAGTGATTATGTGCACAGATTCTGCCTGAATATTTTGAGCAATTGTTTTTTATAAGAATTTTTCTTTTAAGAAGATCTAGTTTATCGCAATTCTTATGAATGGTCAAAATAGGTTCTGTAGCACTCAAAAGATGGCTATGTAAATTCGTAATTTCATCAAAAAGATTTTGATTGAAGTTGTAGCTCTGCTGCATTTTTTATTTCCCTTTGTATTTACCGTTAAACCATAGACTTACACTTATAAATCTACTCTTTAATTTTGCATCGCGCTTGCGGGTGCGCGAAAAACTATACCGACTAGGTGTCGGTGCCGTCGCGTTAATGATTTAATGGAAACACATTTGCGACTCCTGATTAAGCGTTTGTACTTCTATTCTTCTTATCTCCCGGTGAGCCTAAAACGCTACAAAGCCCTAATTTACTAGGGGCGTAAGCTGTTTCAGACCCTACACCGAAGAAAAAAGCACAATATCGACGCGGAGTCTTAAAGAATGTACTACGAATATACAAACAAAAATTTCCCCAGTCAAGCCCCTAAGTGAAAAAAATCATATACCCCCCCCACTATGGACTCTGCAATGAAAACAGCCCTGATTATCGACTGCGACAACATCAAGGCGGACGCCATCTATGGCATCATGGAAGAACTTTCCAAGTTCGGGGAGTGCTAAAACGGTGTTTTTTTAGTCGTTTTAGCATTTTTTCAACAAAAATTCCTATTTCAACCATTAGCTACGCATGAAGTTATAGGTTACAATGATTGCTAGCGAAGGCCTCCCAGAGAACAGCAAACTATCGCTGAAACCGTAGGATTACTATTTTTGACACATGTTCATCTTCCTGTTCATCCTAGTCGCTGGCCTTGTCCTGATTTATGCCAACGTGAGTCCCGTTGCCCCCGGCAAAAAGGGTAAGTTGATTGCCCTCGGGATTCTTGTTTCCATATTCCTTGGCATGTTCTTCCGTGACACGCTGGTGGGCAGTGCTGCTGTAGCGTTCACTTCGGTGTGGCTTTGCCAGGCTCTCCTTTTTTACATCCCGTGGGACTTGTTCCGGGCCGCCCGCCGTATAGTTCTGCGTCAGGCGATGCCGCCCCAGACGTTGACATTTGCCAGCCGTATTTTGCTCGCTGTGACGATTTTGTTGACCGTTGGACTGTTTGTCTATGGAGTTCCCCACAATTCCCATTACGTATTACACGAGACAACGATAAAGTTGCCGGAATACGCCAATGTACAACAGCCCCAAGCCGAAGCCGACACAGTTCAACTTGACAGTGTGCAACAAGCCCTGCCCAAAAGTTTTACGGCGGTATTTTTCAGCGATGTCCACGTGGACCCGCTTTTCAGGCGGGCCAAGCTGGAGCGCATGATTGCTAGCGTGGATTCCATCGCTCCGGACTACCTGCTTTTCGGGGGTGATCTGGCCGATGTTTCCACGATGCAGTTGGATGAATGGGGCTACGACGCCCTATTTAAAAAGCTCACCTCCAAGGCGAAAGTGGCCGCCGTGGCGATCAACGGAAATCACGAATCCATGCAGGAGAGGGACGGCTCCGATCCTGATGCCTGGATGCGCAAGGTGGGTTTTGTGGTGCTGGACGATTCCAGCGCCTGTATCGGAGAGGCCTGCTTTACAGGCCGTACCGACTTTCAGGTGGCCCGCCGCCGCGGGATAGAACGTGTTCCCCTGGCAAGTCTTGCTCCTAATGATAGCGTTCGTCCCTGGATTCTGATGGACCACCAGCCCAAGGGAATCGAGCCGGAATATTCCGGACGCTTGCCGGACTTTGCCCTTTCGGGACACACTCACGATGGACAGTTTTTTCCAGGAACTATCGTCATCAATTTCGTGTGGCGTCTTGCCTTTGGCGAAGGCGTGCTAGACGGTGTCCGCTGGCTGGTGAGTGCCGGTGTGGACTGCTGGGGTCCACCTGTACGTGCGGGCAGCAATGCTGACATGTGGGTGGTCCGTTTTACGCTTGATAAATAGGATAAAATAGCAAGGTTGTTTGAAAAATGGGAGTTTTTTTCCCATTTGTTCGTTTACAGCGTTTTTTTTAGAAATTTTCTGTTCAAATGCAAGAAAAAAGCCTCGCAATTCTTCCAAAAATGAGGTAATTTTCAAGACATAGGGGGTAGAATTAAACACACGAGGTTCATTATGAAAATGATTCCAGTAATGACGATGGCATTGGTAGGCTTCTTTGCGGCCGCCTCTTTTGCCCAAGATGAAGCCGCTTCTGCTGCTGAAAATGCCGCTGTGCAGGAGGCGTCTGGTGACGAGTCCGCAAGCACGATCGAAAAGCAGGACCCCAGGGCCGACCGCGCCAAGGAGCGCTTTGAGCGCAAGGATGCAAAAAAGGCAGAAATTGCCAACCACAAGGCCGAAATGAAGGCCCTGAAGGAAGAACGGGCTGCTGCTCGAGCCGAACGTAAAGAAGCCAAGCAGGCCGAAAAAGAGGCTAAAAAGGCCGATAAGGAAGCCTGGAAGGCCGAAAAGGACGCTAACAAGGCCGAACGCAAAGAAGCCAAGCAAGCTGAAAAAGAAGCTAAAAAGGCCGATAAGGAAACCCGTAAGGACCACAAGGGTAAGGGTCATCACAAGTAATTGTTTTCGTAAAACAAGTAAAAGCAAAAGGACGCCTTGCGCGCCCTTTTTAAATATCCCATTTGATTCCTGCGTTCAGTTTAGATAGGAGACTCCATTCGGAATAGCCGATGTTGTATTCCGGCAGGTTTATGTAACGTCTGTAGAGTTGCTCGAATCCGACGAATGCGCCGAATACGCCTGGCTTCCACGAGATGTTGAACGCCCAGGAGCCGCTGAACTTTTGTATGCCGTCGTAGTCTGTGTCGGGCTCGTCAATCACAAATCCGTAAAACAGGTTCATTTTTGCGTCAACGGAAATGTCGGTCTTGAATTTATACGAAACGGACGGTCTTAGGGAAGGCCCGAGCCATTTTAGAATATACAAGGTGTTGAGGGAATCGGATTCAAACCTTGCTCCGGCGTAGATGGTGCTGTTCCACCCGTATTTGGCAAAGCGGTGCCATGAACCGTAGAACGATGCTGATGTTGGGCCGTCGAAATTCTTGTAGCCGCTAGTGGCGAGGCCGAATTTTTGCTTGCTGATTTGCGCAAGGTACTTTTCTGCCCAGATATAAAAGTCGGGATTACATTCTTCATTTTCTGAAAAGTTTATACTTGCGCCGATATCCAGAATCAAGGCATTCCCGATGAGACTGTAGCCGATGCCGACCGACGTTTCCCAAGCGTTTGTGTCCAGGGAGGGCATGTTCTCTTTGTCGATAAACCAATCTCCAGATACGTTAATTTCAAAAGAATGGTTCCAGTTTTGTGTTTCATATTCTATAGAGGCGCTTATAGAGGCGGTCGCCTCATTTCCTGTTTCTGCGTCGGTGGCGGATTCTTTTTTGTAGTGCAACCCTGTGTAATTGATTTTTCCGTAAGTGTGGAATTCCCAGGAATTATCGGATAGCGTCTTTACAGAATCAGTTTCGGTTTTTCCAAGAATTTCTTGGTAGTCATCGATAATCTCTTGAATTTCTGCTGTGTATGGTCCTGATACCGCCACAGCTGAATCAAACAAGTCCAGCGCGTGGGGAATATCGCCAGCCTCTTCGGCCTTGAGCGCACGATAATAAAGTTCCTCCTGTGATTCAGCAAGTGCGTTGGCTGCCCAGAGCAGGGAAACTATTATCAAAAGATTTTTCATTTGTGCGTAAATTGCGGGTTTATACCTTGTAGCCGTATTTTCTCAGTTTCTCCACGTAGGCTGGGTCTGCCAGTCGGGCCTTGGATTCGGCCATATATTTTTCATTGTCCTTGGACTGGAATCCCATCTTGATACGGGCGAGCATGACAAGGCATGCAAGGGAGCCCAGCGCCGAAGCTCCAGCAACTGCAAGGATTTTTACGGAATAGTAACCATTGGTGTGTTGATAGAAGGCAAGACCTCCGGCAACCAGTGCCAATGCAAGGAGAAACAAGGCTCCCTTCATATAAAATTTTGGGTTGTTGCTTCGGGGGTCAAAACCGTCAATGGCCACCTCGCGGAATCGCCGGTCCAGGTATTCGCTATGGCATGCCTTGCATTGCCGAATAGGGCTGCCGTACATCCAGGCGTTGCAGGTTTCACGGTTCTTGGTTTTGCATTCGGGGCAGGTCCATTCGGCAACGCTTATGGTCATATAAAGTCCTTTGATTGTTGGAAAGGAAAATAATAAAAGATTCTTTGATTGTCATCCATGGAGCCTATGTTGAGCGCAATCAAAGTATGGCCGAAAAATTTTTTATATTAAAAAAACAGGAATTCTTATGATAGACAATGAAATTGAAAATCGCAGCAAGGTCATCGTGCGCACGAGTATCGTGGGCATCGCTACAAACGTGGTGCTCTCGGCGTTCAAGGCCGCCATCGGCTTTATCACGGGCTCCATCGCCGTCACCCTCGACGCGGTGAACAACCTCTCCGACGCGCTCTCCTCGGTGATTACCATCGTGGGCGCAAAACTTGCGAATAAACTTCCTGACAAGAAACACCCGCTGGGTTACGGGCGCATCGAGTACCTGAGCGCCATGATTGTGGCTGCCATCGTGCTGTATGCGGGCGGCACCTCCGCCGTAGAATCCGTCAAGAAAATCATTCACCCCGAGGCCGCCGACTATTCTACGGTCTCGCTGGTGATTATCGCCGCCGCCGTGGTGGTGAAACTCGTGCTCGGCAAGTATGTTAAACGCCAGGGCGAACGGGTGAATTCCGGTGCGTTAGTGGCCTCCGGAGCAGATGCCTTGTTCGACGCCATTTTGTCTGCGTCGGTGCTGGCGTCTGCCATCGTGTTCGTGACGACGGGCATTTCGCTCGAAGCCTATGTGGGCGTGCTGATTTCGCTGTTCATCATCAAGTCCGGCATCGAGATGCTCAAGGATACGCTAGACGACATTCTCGGCAAGCGCACTGACGGCGACACCGCCAAGGAAATCAAAAAAATCCTCACCTCCGAAAAACCCGTACGCGGCGCTTACGACTTGATTCTGAACGATTACGGTCCCAACAAGGCCCTGGCCTCGGTGCACCTGGAACTGCCCGATTCCATGACCGTCGAAGAAGTGGACGTGCTCACCCGCAAGCTGCAACACCGGGTGTTCAAGGAAACGGGCGTCATTCTCACGGGCGTGGGAGTTTATTCGTACAACACCAAGGACGACGAAGCCGCCAAAATCCGTAGCGATGTCTTGAAAATCGTGAAGTCCCACGAATGGGCGCTCCAGATGCACGGATTCTACGTGGATGTGGCCGAAAAGTCACTCCGCTTCGATGTGGTCATGAGTTTCGAAATCACTGCTGACGAAGCTCTCGAAATTTTGTACAAGGAAATTGGAACGGCCTACCCCGAATACAGCGTTCACATCGCCCCCGATGTGGACGTGGGGTAAAAAAACTTGACAATGGATAAAAATTATTTATTTTATATCCATGACAAGTTTGTTTTTCAAAATGCGTTTTTTGGCGTGTTCCGCGCTTGTTTTGCTTTGCGCTTGTGACGATATTGTTTCGTCTAGCGAAACTTACAGTCAAAGGTGCAGCGATAATTCCAACATCGAAGGTTATGCCGCTGATTTTGGCGGTTATAAAAAAGGCAAGAAAATCCCTTTCAAACATTCAGACGGTTACCTGTTTTCCCTTACTGTTACCGAGAGGGAAAATTCCATTGACCACATTTGCCAAAAACACTTGGTTACAACGCTTGAATCGGCATACCCCATCTATTCCATTTTGCTTGCCTCTCAGGCCCCCACCTTTTATTATAGTGAAGAAGACAAAAAGAACGGTGGAAACGTCGATGTGGTTTTCGGGCAGTACACCTTTTCGCTCATGAATCCTCTCGCTCGCGAAAAAATGCAAAGCCTCGATTCTTCTTACATCGACACCTTGAAAATCAATGGAATCGTATACACGGGTGTCGCCGTAAGCAACGGAAAAAAGTACAAGCAACCCAACAATGAAAATTATTACAACAGCACTGTTGAATCTGGCGCCAAGCTTTACTACAATACCAAAAAGGGAATCTTGAAAATCGAGCTGGAAGACGGTAGTTACATTGCAATCAACGAGGAGGACGATTAATGAAAAATAAGTACCTCCGAGCATTTTTCTGCACAATTAGCCTCGCTTTTCCGGCTTTCTTTGCGGCGTGCGGCGAAGGCAATGATTTGCCCGAATTCACCGAAGACATGCAGGTTCTGTGGAATGCCGAAAAGGGCTTCAGCAAGGATTCCGTCATTTATCTCGCTGACTCCGTCAAATTTGTCGACAAGTTGTTTCAATCCGCCGAGTTTGGGGTAAAAGAAACGCCTTTTGTGGATTATAAAGCCCAGGCGATGGCATCCGCTATCAATATCGGGCTATATGTAGCTCCCAACTCTGACGGAGGTTCCGTCCAAATTGTTTGTCACCCGAATCAGACTCGGTTTGATATTCACGATGTCGAGAAAAATCCGAAAATTATTTTTGAAGAGCCTCGCTTCCCCGCAAAAAACAAAGAAGGCTATTCGTTAAAATTTATGGATTCCTTAAAGGTGATCGATTCCACCTTCTACGACATACTGTATTTCAGCGTGCCTGATAGCGGCATGAATCTTTGCAATATTTCTGCATTCTACTATGGAATTCATGACGGCGTTGTCAAGGTTGTTAGCAGGAACGGTGTCGAATTAAACCGCGTTTCTGCACAGGTTTACGAAAATGCCGAAGACCGCAGGGCTGAAGAACGCGCTCTGGCCGATTCTATAGCTCAGGCAGTCGCCGATTCCATTATTAAGGCAAACACACCTTCCGAAAAAGAAAGCACAGATGACAACGCGGAAATCGAAATTCCCCAAGAAATTGTTGACTTGGCCGATTCCGTCGCAAACTGCATCAAAAAGGCGTATTCCGAAGGTTCGCTTTCTGCGATAAAGAATTGCAAAATATAGCCGATAAGCAAGGCCTTGAAATAAAGGATCGACTTTATGAAATTAAAGAAATTGGATCGCAAACTAACAGTCTGTAAAGTAGCGGACGTTAGTGATGTTGATACGGGTAAGGATTTTTCTCTTATAGGTATCCTTTCGAAACTCGCGGCTATTCTCGCAGAAAATAACATTGGTATTTTTGCGATATCCACTTTCAATACGGATTATATCCTTGTGAAAGCCGAAAATTTCGAGAAAGTGCCGAAGGCCGCTGCTTCGGAATCGCCTGCGACGAACGCTACATTCTCGTGAGCGAATACGGCAAGAACGGCGCCGATGCCGAAATTGTCGTATTCAAGAAACGGTAATGTTTAAGATATTACGCTTCTTTTCCGAGGACGGCGCGGGCCAGCTGGTCAGCGCACGAAGTCGGCTTCCCGCCACAGGTGTTGCCCAGGAGCTTTGCCGCGATATCTTCGGCGCTCATGCCTTCGCAGAGCTTCGCGATTGCCTTCAAGTTTCCGTTGCATCCGCCCGTAAAGCGGATGTTCCTGATTTTGTCTCCGTCGCGCGTGAACTGGATCGTTGTCGCGCAAACGCCTCTGGTCTTGAAAGTCTCTTCCATGTGTGTCTCGGGGTTGAATGTACGCTAAATATAGAATGATTTTTTATTTTTTACGGAGCCATGACTGCATCGAATAAAACAAAAGAGAACATCGCGAAAGCTTTTGTCGCCCTTACCGAGCAAAAGCCCATCAACAAAATTACCGTTCGGGAAATTGCGGCAAAAAGCGGCGTTACCACCGTTACGTACTACAACTACTTTCTCGACAAGTACGACCTTGCCATCTGGCTCCATGTGAAGGAATCCAAGAAAATCATGGCGAAAATCAACGGCAAGTATGAATGGAAAAATACGCTGCTGGAAGGGCTGCGTTATTTTGCGAAGAACAGGAACTTTATGCTGAATGCCCTGAACCACGCGGGTGGACATAACGGGTTCTTGCGCCGGGTGGAACGCGTCAACGAGGAACTGCTGACGGCGGAAATCAAAAAGAAGTTTGAAAAGAAAACCTTGCCCCTGGACATTCAATATGCAATCAAGGTCTATTGTGCAGGAACGGTGCGCGTTCTGTTTGACTGGCTTGTCTATGGAATGCCCGTTCCCGTCGAGGACTTGGCAAAGTATTTCGAAGAAAGCCTGCCCCAGCCGCTCCACCGGTTTTTGCTTCGCGATGCGAAACCGAGACATGCGAAAGATTGATGTCGGACCAATCAAATTTTCTTTACACTTTGGCCATTGTGTAAATTGACTTTCGACTGTCCCCGAACTATATTTTCTAAAAAGGAAAACTATATGGAAATCAAGGCAGTCAAGTTCCGTAAAGACGGATTCTATACACAGCCCTTTGCCTTTGGCGGCGAAGAGGGCGCTGAAAAGTTTGACAAGAATGTCCGCTACAGGGGGAGCCTGCAAAACTACCTGATAGATACCGGCGACGAGGTTATCCTGGTGGATACGGGACTCCCCGCGGGCACGCCGGAGGAATCCCCCGACGAAAACAGCATCGCCTTTACCGGCCGCGACATCTGTACCTACATGGAGGCTTTCGCCGCATTGGGATACAGGCCGGAACAGGTGACGAAAATCCTTCTGACCCACAGGCATTCCGACCATTCGGGCGAACTGAAATCTTTCCCCAATGCTAAAATTTACGTGAACGCAGAAGAAACTTCTGCCGACGAACTGCAAGGGCTTTCGAATGTCGTTCCCGTGCACTTTGCAAGCGGGGCTTACTACAACTTCCCCGAAAGCGAAAAAATCCGCGACGGCGTTTATTTTGTCAAGGCGAAGGGGCACACTAACGGCAACAGCCTTGTCATCGTCGAAAACGGCGGGCTTTTCTACATGCTCCACGGCGATATCACCTATGTAGACGAGGCCCTGTACCAGAACAAACTCTCTGTCGTATACGACGACCAGGCGGAAGCCCGCAAGACTCTCGACCGTGTCCGCGAATTTGTCAAAAATCACCCTACCGTCTACTGCGGAACCCACACGCCCCAGGGCTTCGAAAGTTTGGAGGCGAAGCGGGTAATCGACCTGGAAAAGCCTGTCGAGACGATTCCCCCGGGAGAAATCGTCTTCAAGACTGCCAGCGGGAAATACGTCTGTTCCGTTTGCGGCTACGTCTATGACCCCGCCGTCGGCGACCCGAAAAACGGAATTGCCCCGGGGACTCCTTTCGAGGAACTTCCCGAAGACTGGCACTGCCCCCGCTGCAAAAAAGGCAAGGACAAATTCAACAGGGCTTAGTGCAAACAACTTAACTCTGTAATTTCCTATGAAAAATATCGTCGTCGTTAATGCAAGTCCGCGTAAAGGATGGAATACGGACACGCTCTTGACTCACGCCTCCAGGGGGGCGGAGTCCGAAGGGGCGACCATCCAGAGGTTCAATCTTTTCCGCCTGGAAAAATACACCGGTTGCATATCCTGCTTCGGGTGCAAGAAAGAGAAAAACAAGGGTCGCTGCATTTGTAGGGACGGCCTTACGCCCGTGCTGGACGCCATCCGCGAATCGGACGGCTTGATTGTCGGTTCGCCCAACTACCTGTCCGAAGTTTCGGCCTCTTTCCGGGCGCTGTACGAGCGGCTCATATTCCAGAACCTTACATACAACGTTGAAAACTACTGCTGTAACGCGCACCCCGTTCCGGTCCTGTTCGTTTTGACCAGCAACGCCCCGGATACCTACTATACGGACTTGGTTGAAAACTACAGACAGACGCTGGACCGCTTTGTTGGCCCGACCGATACGCTTATCTGCGGAGATACGCTCCAACTCAAGGACTACAGCAAGACGGACTGGCCCTGGAACCTTTTTGATGCCGATGCCAAGAAAGCCCGTCACGAGAACGTGTTTCCCAAGGAATGCGAGAAAGCATTCCAGAAGGGCGCGGAACTGGTGAGAAAAAGCGCAGGGAACGTTTAACGTAGGGGATTTGTCATGACAAAGAGAAAAATCAAGGTTTCCGATTATGCGACAGACATTGCCCATGCTCTGGAACACGGCATACTGGTCACCACGAAGGCGGATGGCAAGGTTAATTCCATGGTTGTCGAGTGGGGCCATGTAGGGCGCATCTGGAACAGGCCCGTGTTCGTGGCTTACATCCGGGACTCCCGCTACACCCGTGAACTTCTGGACAAAAATCCTGAATTTACGGTAAACATCCCGGTTGGCTCCTTTGACAGGCGCATCATCGCCGTGTGCGGTTCCAAAAGCGGTCGCGACATGGACAAGATCCATGAACTGGGTCTCACCCCCGTTGAACCGGAATGCATCTCGGTTCCCGGCCTCAAGGAAATGCCGCTGACGCTTGAATGCAAGGTGATTTATCGCCAGGAACAGGATTCCTCGACGCTCCCCGAAGATATCCGCCGCTCGTTTTACAGCAGGGAAGGGGGCGACCACATCAGTTTCTTTGGCGAAATCGTCGCCGCCTACGTTATTGAAGATTGAGTGGAATGCTTTCGCAATAAAGTAATTTCAAAAAATTTTACTACATAATCGAAATGCTTGGCGAATAAGAACAGCACAAAATGCATTCTCGCTTTTATGGAACGCAGGAAATATCTTCTTGCGTTTTTTGTTTTCCGTGGCTATCCCTGTCTTTTTGTAGATTTTAGCAAACAAAATCATGGCGGCTAAGGTATGAATATTCTGATTCTTTCGGGTAGCCCGCGCAAGGGCGGCAATACGGATTTGCTGGTTGACGCGTTCGTAAGGGGCGCTTCGCCAAGGCACCATGTCGAAGTCGTCTCTGTTCACGAGTACAAAATCAATCCTTGCATCGGGTGCAATTCATGCTTTGCCAGCGAAGACCATGCATGTTGCCAGAAAGACGACATGCAAATCGTCTATGAGAAGGTCGCAGCTGCCGAGATGCTCGTGATTGCGTCTCCCGTGTATTTCTATGGCTTGAGCGCACAGCTGAAAGCAGTCATTGACCGATTCCACAATCCGATCCGCGATACGTTCCACATCCACAAGATGGCCTTGCTCCTGGTCGGTGCCGCCTCGCTTCCGGAACTGTTCAACGGCATTCTCACGCAGTATGAACTTTGCCTCAAGTTTTTCAAGTTGCAAGATATGGGCCGCGTACTCGTGCGTGGTGCAAAGGACAAAGGCGATGTCAAAAATGGCGAACCGCTCCAGAAAGCCTTTGAGTTAGGACAAAGTCTTTAATATCGTAAGGGGAGAAACATATGAAGCGCGTTCAAGACGGTTCTAGTGTGAATAATCAAAATGAAATCATATAAATCAAAAGACAATGTGGCACTTTATATTTTTTTAATTCCTGCGATTTTTCTTGTGGGCGTTGATGTGTATTTTTGCTGCCATATGTGCAGTTTAGGCTTAGAACAAATAAAGAAGGAACTTCTCGAAGCCGTTTTGTCTTTAGTTACTTTATTTTCCTTTACGGGTTTGGTTGTCTTTTGGCTTTTGAACGCAAATCCCGTTAGGATAAATGTTTTTGATGATTGTTATGAGTTTGTTTATGTCTGTAGAAATGAAATTAAGGTAAAAGTTAAAGATATAAAGGTCGTGAGTGGTGACTATGTAGATGATGGATGGTATGTGATATTATATATGCGCAAGAGGTTTAATTATATATGCGCAAGAGGTTTACGCGTGTGTCATCGGATGAATTTCCGAAGTTAAAAGAACTGATGGACTTGCGTAAAAAATAGCCTCGCTAAGGAGAGTGGGTGCGCCTGCTCAGGATAGGGAGGGTGCAGGGCCACTCCCGCATGTTTTTTTTCTACATTATCCTCCGTAACAGTAAAGGATACGCTATATGAATATTCTCGTCGTTGGTAGCGGTGGTCGCGAACATGCCATCGCTCTTGCAGTCAAGAAGTCGCCGCTGTGCGACACTCTCGTGTGCGCTCCGGGCAACCCGGGCATGGCTAACCTCGGCAAGTGCGTGCCGGTGGATGTGGCCGACCCGAAGGCGATCGCTGACCTCGCGGTTGCCGAAAAGATTGACCTCGCGGTCATCGGCCCCGAAATTCCGCTGGTCGCTGGCGTGGTGGATGAATTCCGCCGTCGCGGGCTGCGCGCTTTCGGCCCGACTGCGGCTGCTGCCGCGCTCGAAGGCTCCAAGGCCTTCAGCAAGGATATCATGAAGAAGTACAACGTGCCGACGGCAGCCTTCGAGACCTTCACCGATCTCGCCTCCGCCAAGAAGTTCCTCGCCGAACACCCGGCTCCGATCGTGGTGAAGGCGTCGGGCCTCGCTGCGGGCAAGGGCGCTATCGTCTGCATGACCGACAAGGAAGCGAACGACGCTGTCGAAGAAATGCTCGGCGACAAGGCCGTCTTCGGCGAATCCGGCAAGACGGTCGTGATTGAAGAATTCATGGACGGCGAAGAAGCCTCCATCTTCGTGGTTTGCGACGGCAAGGACTACGTGATTCTCTCTTCTGCCCAGGACCACAAGCGCGTCTTTGACGACGACAAGGGCCCGAACACGGGTGGCATGGGCGCCTACAGCCCGGCTCCGGTTGTTACCGACGCTCTCCTCGACGAAGTCAAGAAGACGATTATCGAACCGACCCTCAAGGGCATGGCCGCCGAAGGCAAGCCCTACACGGGCGTGCTCTACGTGGGCATCATGGTGACTGCGAAGGGCCCGAAGGTCGTGGAATACAACTGCCGCCTCGGCGACCCCGAATGCCAGATTGTGCTCCCGCTCTATGACGGCGACGTGCTCGCTCTGTTCGACGCTGCCGAAAAGGGTGAACTCGCAAAGCTCGGTGCCCCGAAGGCCCCGAAGGGCAGCTCCGCAATCGTGGTGCTCGCCAGCAAGGGTTATCCGGGTTCCTACGAAAAGGGCAAGGTCGTGACGGGTATCGAAGAAGCCGAAAAGAACGGTGCCCAGGTGCTCCATGCCGGTACCAAGATGGTGGACGGCAAGCTGGTCACCAACGGTGGCCGCGTGTTCGGTGTGGTGGGCCATGGCGAAACGCTCCAGGCCGCTC